>JBGQGY010000004.1:0-65937 GCA_041497675.1 bacterium
CAGCGCCGCCTGGACTTTCATGCCCTGCCGCTTCTTGAGCCGGTCGAGGTCCGGGATCGACAGACCCAGCGCCATGTCGGCGTCACCGGCCTCGAGCATCGTGGCCCGGGTATTGATGTCGGGGACGACGCGGAAGACGATTTCGTCCAGATACGGCAGGCCTTTCTGCCAGTAGTTTGGATTCTTCTTGAGCCGCACAATCTCGTTCGGCCGGAATTCGGTCAGCATGAACGCCCCGGTGCCCGACGCCTGCAATTTGAGGGCGTCGTCACCGACACGCTGGGCGAACGTCGGGCTGTACATCGAGAACGTCTTGGTGACCAGGACGGACCGCAGATTCGTGGCCGGGCGGCTCAGCGTCACTTTCACCGTCAGGTCGTCGACGACGTCGAACACCTTCAGCGGCAGCAGATCCCACAGCGGCTGACGCTTCTGGATCTTCCGCTCGAAGTTCCACTTCACCGCCGCCGCGTTGAACGGCGACCCATCGTGAAACTTGACGTTGGGCTGCAGTTTCCAGGTCCAGGTCAGACCGTCGGCCGACACCTGATCCTCTTTCACGAGCAGGCCCTTCACCTTGCCGTCGCCATCGCGGTCGTAGAGCGTCTCGTAGAAGTAGTGCGACAGCTCATTGACGGTGCTGATGTTCACCGAGTTGGTATCGATGTGTGTCGCCAGAGGGACGAACGCGACCGTCAGCGTCCCACCGGGCGTCGGCACCGGTGGAGCCGCCGCCGGGGCCGGCTGGGCCGACTGCCAGCCAAACACCCCAAGAACCAGGGTGCACACAAGCGCGATGATCGAGATCGTGCGCATCAGTTCCCTCACCTCCAGGGTGATCACTCCGCTAGCCTTGGACCTCGACCGCGCGGCCCGCGGCCGCCGCCTCGTACAGTGCCAGCACCGACGCGAGGGCGCCGCGACCGTCGGCGCTTCCTGGCTGCGGATCCCGCTGACCCGCGATGGCGCCGACGAACTCGCGCACGGCGCCCAGGAACCGATCGTCTTCCCGTACCTCGACCCGCGTGCGTTCCTTGTCGGAGACCGCCTCGAGCACGCCGCCGGACACTTTGATGGCGCCCCGCGTTCCCCACACCATCGTGTCCCAGCCCGCGAGGGTCGCAGCGGCGTCTGACTTCTGCTGGATCACCGCGCCGAGCGCGCCGCTCGCAAACACCACCGCACCGACCAGGGTGTCTTCCACTTCGACGGGGTAACAGAAGGTGCCTGCGACCGCGGAGACCCGCGCGATGGGGCTACCCGCCAGCCAGGCCAGCCGGTCGACGCTGTGCACACCGTTGTACATCATCATGCCGCCGCCGGACATGCTGCGGTCCCACACCCACCCCGGCATGGTGCTGCGACCCGACGTCATGCTGTCATGAACGAGCACAGGCCGGCCGATGACGCCGGCGTCGATGAGCGTCTTGGCCTGCCGGTACTCGGCGCGGAACCGGTGGACGAAGTTGACCATCAACCGCACCCCGGCCACGCGCGCGGCCGCGATCACCGCATCGGCCTCCTTGAGGGTGACGGCCATCGGCTTCTCGAGCAACAGGTGAAGCCCGCGACCGGCGCAGTGGATGGCGGCCGCGGCAAGCATCGCGTGCGGCAGGCTGATGATGACGGCGTCGAGGTGGGCGGCGCCGATCATCTGCTCGTACGAGGAAAAACACTGCAACCCGAGACCGGCCGCCGCCTCAGCCGCGGCCGGCGAGGGATCGGCCGCCGCCACCAGCGTCACGCCGCCGTCCTTCCGGCAGGCAGCGGCGTGTCTCAGCCCGGCGGTGCCCAGACCGATGAGCCCAACGCGCAGCGGACCCACGTCAGCCGCGGGCAAACCGCGCGATTCGGTCGACCGCCTCACGGAAGCGGGGATCCGGCGCGAGCAGGCTCATCCTGACGAACCCTTCACCACCCGGCCCGAAGTCGCCGCCCGGATAGGTGATGACCCGCGCGCGGTCCAGGAGGTCGATACAAAACTGCTCCGAGGACACACCTGTCTGTCGGATATCGGCAAACACAAACAGGCTTCCCCCGCTAGGGGCAAAGAGCAGTCGCGCCTCCTGCAGACCCGCCAGCAGCCAGGCGCGGCGGCGCGCGTAGATCGACACGGTTTCTTCGACGCAGTCCTGCGGCCCGGCGATCGCGGCGAGGGCGGCCCACTGGTTTGGCGCGGGCGTGCAGATCGTGTACGTGTCCTTCACCGCCTGGAGCCCGGTCATCAACGGGGCCGGCGCGGCCACCCAGCCGACACGCCATCCGGTCATCGAGTACGCCTTCGAGAAACCGTTCACGGTAATCGTCCGGTCACGCATGTCGGGGAACGACGAGATCGAATGATGTACCGCACCATCGAAGAGGATCTTCTCGTAGATCTCATCGGAGATCACGAGCAGGTTGTGCCGCCGGGCGATGTCGGCCACCGCCTCGAGCGCGTGTCGCGACTGCACGGTGGCCGTGGGGTTATTGGGTGAGACGACGGCGATCGCCTTGGTCCGGGGCGTCAGGTGCCGCTCGAGCGCCGCCGCGTCGATCTGAAACCCGCCGTCGGGGTCGAGCGGGACGTGCACCGGTGTGCCACCCGCCAGGTGTGCGGCCAGCGCGTACGTCGTGTACGTCGGGCTCGGGAGGATCACCTCGTCACCGGGGTTCAGCAGGCTCTGCATGATCACGCACAGCGCCTCCTGCCCGCCGGTCGTCACGAGGACCTCGTCCGGACCGTAGTCCACGTGGTTCTCGCGCTTCAACTTGGCCGAGATCGCCTCGCGCAGGGGCACGATGCCCAGGCTGGGTGTGTAGTGCGTATGCCCGTCGCGGGCCGCGCGATGTGCGGCTTCGACGATGTGGGGCGGGGTCGGCAGATCGGGGTCGCCCCGCCCCAGCGAGATCACGTCTTGATACTTCGCGGCCAGGGTCATCATGCGGTTGCGGGGGCGGGTCGCGAGAAAATTGGCCCGCGCCGAGATGGACGGATGAATCATCTGAGCGATCTCACCTCTACAATCCGCGCAGCACGGGTGGTTCGTAGTCGAGCCCCAGGATTTCCTGCAGCGTCGCACCGACGGGATCCCGCTCGCGCGCGGCCCGGACTGTGCTCCGGAAGACTCCCTCCGCAGCGCGACGAAGGGCCGGCTCGTCGGCGTGGAGGACGCGCCCGGCCTCGACGGCCTTGCGGCCTTCCACCCAGACGCTGTGCACATCCTGGCCCGTCCCCGACACAAACAGCGCACGAATGGGATCGACCACCGGACCGTAGTGATGCCGGTCGAGGTCGATGAGCACGATGTCGGCCTTCGCGCCGGCCGCCAACCGACCGAGATCATCGCGGCCCAGCGCCCGCGCGCCGCCCAACGTCGCCGCCGCGAAGATATCGTGACAGGACGGCAAGGACGGGGTGCGATCGACCGCCTTCGCCAAAAACCAGGCCAGGCGCATCTCGGCGATGATGTCGGCTGGCCAGATGTCGCAGCCGATCGCCACGTTCACGCCGGCGGCCCGGTAGCGGCTAAACGACTGCAGCGTCTCGCCCCGACGGGCAAACGGCAGCGGCGAATGCGCGACGGACGACCCGGCATCGGCGATGAGACGAAGGTCCCGCGATGGATCGCCGCCCACGGCGACATGGCCTTGCGCGTAGATCGTGTGCCCGAGGATGATGCCGGGCCCCAGGAAGCCCAGGTTCGATAGGTGCTCGACCGGCGTGCACGCATATTGCTCCCGGATCCTGCGCACTTCGAACTCGTACTGTGCGCAGTGCACCTGAACGAGCAGGCCGTGCTCGTCGGCGGCACGTTTGGTCGCCTGCAGGAGCGCCGGGCTGCAATTGTCGACCGCGTGCGGACACAAGAGGGTCTCGGCGAATCCCCCCCTGGTGCCGCGGTGCCGCGTGGCGAACGCGACGGCGCGGCGCAGACCTTCGAAGCCGAACTCCTCATCCCAGTGCCAATCGGCACGACCGTCGGCGTCATAGTACACGCGGCCGGACCGGTAGGAGAGCGAGGCATACACGCGCGCCCCGATACGCGCGGCGGTATCCAGCAAGGCCACCTCGTCGCCGGGCGGGTTTCCCATCCACCAGAGGGGGCCCGACCCGGCGGCGTCCACGATCGTGGTCGCGCCGCACTTGAGCATCTGCACGAGCGAAAACTCTCCCGAGAGCCGCTGCTCCTCGGGCCCGAGCGACGGCGGCAGTTCCCGCTGGGACACGAACGTCTGCGAGGGGCTGTACCGCCCGCGCCCGGGGCTGTCCGCGGGCGCGTCGATGAACGTCGACATGATATCCACGCCGATGTGGGCGTGGGTGTTGATGAAGCCAGGCGAGACCAGCATCCCCCTCGCGTCGACCGTCTCGTCCGCCATGCCGGCCCAGCGCGGTCCCGCGTAGGTGATGCGGTCGCCCTCGAAGACGACGTCCCCCTCGGGAATGACGCGGTGACGCCTGCCATCGAAGGCCGCGACCCAGCCGCCGCGGATCAGCGTTGCCACGGCGCGATCAGGCTCCCACGACGCGACGGCCGTCGACGTAGACGGCGTGCACGCGATCGAGGCCTGGGGCAAAGACCGCGAGATCGGCCGGGCGCCCCGGCTCGAGCAGCCCGGCTTCGAAGACGCCCGGCAGCCGCCGCGCGACGTTGCCGGTTGAGAGCGCCACGGCCTGCGGCATCGACACGAGCCCTTCGCGGACGATTCCGGCCAACGGCACCGACACGGGATCGTAGTGACCGGCCGCATAGTCGGTGCCGACGACGTCGACCAGCCGCTCGCGCACGAGGGTCAGAAAGTTGGTGATGTCCTGCTTCCCCTTGGTGCGCGTGAACAGGTCGAGCCCCGAGATTTCGAGCAACGCGCCCTTCGCGCGCAGGGCGCGCGCGTAGCGGACGGATTCTTCCTCGGTAAAGCTCGGATGGTTGCAGTGCCCCGCGATCATGCGGTCGTTTGCGACTTCGAGGACAACGTCGGCCGACGCGGCGGCGTGGTGCACGATGAACGGCCGGCGCACACGCGCCGAGGCGACCGCGGCCTCGCGCAGCCCTTCATACGCGTGGGCCATCGACGGCATCACGCATCGCTGTATCGTCTCGATGACGGCAGCCTCGTCGATCCGCCCGGTCAGACCGGCGGTGTCCATCGCACGGCGTAGTACCGCCCGGTCGAGGTTGGCCGGATCGATCGTCCGGCCCAACACGGCTTCTTTCAGCGCCCTGGCCTGGAATGGATCGATCTGCGCGCCGCACCGCTCGCGGATGGCGTTGGGGATGTAGATGTTGTCCTGCATCCCCCCGCCCAGCGTCCCGCCGGCGCCAACCTCACCGATGACCGAGGCCCCTTGTGCCACCAGCTCGTCGACCGTCGCCTTGCGGTGGGCGTCGGTCAAACCCTCCCCATCGGACTGCTCGGCGGCCCGGATATTGGCGGGAGTGTGCGCGGTACACTTCGTGACCTTCAATGGGTGCCGGTCGCGGAGCGCCAGATACTCGGACCACAGCGGAAACCCGTCGACCGACAACACCGACGTCGTGCCGCCGCGCAGGTGCCGCTCCTTGAAGGCGTGGACCTCGGCCTCAGTCGGGGACTTCGACCCGGTCGCGTGCGCGGGGCCCAGCGTCACGCAGTGGACGTGGATGTTGATCAATCCTGGGGTGATGACGGCGCCGGCGTAGTCCATGGTCGCACGCCCTGGGCCGCGACCGGCGCCGACCTGCGCGATCCGCGTCCCCTCAATCACGACGTAGCCCGGTTCATGGACCGTGGCGCCGTCACCGGTCACCACTGTCCCGGTCAGGACTTCGGCCATTGGCGCTCCCTGCCTCAGATTCAGCGGGCTGTGACGCGCTGGTCCACGCGATCGCTCGCGGCCGCCAGCGCGGCCAGGACCTCATCGGTGGTTTTGATCTTGGCGAACACCTCGTTGAGCACCCGCAGGGAGAACTCGTGCATGTCGTGGGTCCAGGTGCCGCAGGCGTCGTCCACGACGAGCACCCGGTAGCCCAGATCCTTCGCGTCGCGGGCCGCGCTCTCGACGCACCCACCGGTCATCACGCCGACCATGATCAGGTTCCGGATGCCCACGTTTTGGAGGGCATAGTGGATCGTGGTCGAGTTGAAGACGCTGCCGGTGGTCTTGTCGAAGACCATCTCGTCCCCGACCGGCGCCAGGTCTGCCAGGATCTCGGCTTCCTTCGCGCCCGGGGGGAACATGTGGCCCAGTTCCTTGTGCGCCAGGCTCCGGTCGCGGCCGTCACGCGTCAACGAACGGATGCGTGTAAAGACGACCTCAACCCCACACGCGCGGCACGCGTCTTGCAGTCGGCGGATATTGGGGACAATCAGGTCCATCCGCCGCTCCATGTAGTCGAGCCCGTTGGTGTACCCGTGGTCGCGGCGGTGTTTGAAGATGCCATAGTCTTTGTGGGCGTCGGCGTATTGCATGTCGATGACGAGCAGCGCCGTGTCCTGACGGCGGAGCAGCGGGTCGGTCAGGCGAGGCCGCCAGCCGATGTACGGATCGTCGCGCGAAATCGGTGTCGTCATGTCCTCCCCAGTAATCGCCTCGTCGCCGGCGGCCACCCGTCAGGAGGATTCACCGGCGGTTGACACGAAACGCGACTTACCCACGAGTCAGTTCCGCCTTCGCGCGAAAGGAGTCGTTTCCTGCCGACCGCCATACTACGAACGAACCGCGACAACCTTGTCCGGATGGCCGTTGCGGGCATCATCGCGCCCCCGACGTTGACGCGCGGCGGCCCGCATCGCGTCACGGCCCGCGGCGAGGCGTTCGTGCCTATCGGCATGGCCGGCATCGTCTACAACGCGCGCCCGGGCTGCCCGGCGTTTGGCTGGGCCGCCGATCACCTCGAGCCCGCCGTGTGCGTAGACGCTCCAGACACCCAGGAGCATCATGCGCTGCACTACCTGACCAACCTGGGCAATGACGCGGTGGTCATCTCGGGAGAGGCGAAGGGCGCGCGGGGGATCGTCATGGGCGAGCACGCCCGATTCATCGTCGATTTCGCCCCGGCCGACATGGATCGGATGTGCCCGGGTGACCGCGTGCAGATCGCGGCGTGGGGGACGGGGCTACGGCTGCTCGACTATCCCCAGGTCTCTGTGTGGAAGCTCGACCCGCGGCTGCTCGACCGCATGGGGATCGAGGAGGCCGGGGGCGCGCTGCGCGTGCCCGTCACGCACATCGTGCCGTCGCGGATCATGGGCTCGGGCTGGGAGCTGAACCCCGAGTACGTCGACCAGGACATTTGCTCGAACGACCCGGCGACGGTCGCGGAGTTCGGGCTCGAACGGCTGCGCATCGGCGACGTGATCGCCATCAGCGACGCGGATCATTCGACGGGGCGCGCCTACCGTAAGGGCGGGGTGACCATCGGCGTGATCCCCCACGGCAACTCGTGGATGCTGGGCCACGGACCGGGGTGTGTGACGGTGCTGTCGTGTCCGACGCCACAGCTGCAACCCGTCGTCGATCCCGGCGCAAACATCGCGCGCTACATGGGCTGCGGAGCCTTCGCGTGATGGTGGCCACGAACGCCGATCGTCTGATCGCGATCTCCGTGGCGGGCGACATCGTCGCGCCGCGGATGCCGGGGCTTCCGGCGACGCCCCACATCATCTCCAGGACGGGGCACCCGATCATCGTGCCGCCGCTGGGCGGCATCGTCTACAACGTCCGCGTGGGCGACGCGGCCTTTGGCTGGGTGGCTGAAAACGTGCACCCGGGTGTCTCGATCAAGAACCGCGAAGACGGCGCGCACGTGGCCCTGCACACGCTGGCCTGCGTCGGGAACGACGTCATCGTCATGTCGGGTGATGCCAAGGGAGCGCGCGGCACGGTCACGGGCAAGAGCGGGCGGTGGTCCGAACACGTCATCGTTCATTTCCCGGCGAGCGCCCTCGAGCGTCTGACGATCGGGGATCGCCTCGTGGTGAAGGCGATGGGTGTCGGTCTGGCCTTCGCTATAGTCCCACAGGTGACGGCCAAGAACCTCTCCCCACGTCTGGTGGACGCCTGGGGGATCGAGCAGCGGGGCGAGATGCTCGACGCGCCGGTCGTGGCGGTGGTGCCGCCCGAACTGATGGGGGCCGGGAGCGGGCTGTCCAGCGACGGGGGCGTGCTCGATATCCAAACGGGCGACGCGGCACTGCTCAAGGCGCGAGGCCTGGCGGATCTGCGGTTGGGCGATCTCGTGGCCTTCCAGGATTGTGACGCGACGTTCAACTCCGGATACCACAAGGGCGCGGTGAGCGTCGGCGTGGTCGCCCAGGGCGACTCGTATCGGGCGGGATTCGGCCCAGGTGTGACGATCCTGTTGACGTCGCGGGAGGGCGCTATCCGTCCTGTCGTGCGTCCGGGCGTCAACATCGCGGCATTGCTGCGGCTCTCGTGAGCGCGTCGCCGCGGGTCGGGGTGCGCGCGTGATCGCCGACCTCGTCATCCGCGGAGGCACGCTCGTGACCGGCGATGGCGAGCGCCGCGGAGCGCTGGCGATCAGCGGCGGGCGCATTGCGGCCGTCGACCGCGACGACGCGATGCCCGAGGCCCGCGAAACCATCGACGCCTCCGGCCGGCACGTCCTCCCCGGAGTCATCGACACCCACGTGCACCTGCGCGATCCGGGCAAGGTCGAGCGTGAGGACTGGCTCACCGGCACGCAGGCCGCGGCCGCGGGCGGCATTACGACCATCCTCGAGATGCCCCTGGCGATCCCGCCGGTGCATTCGGCCGCAATCTTGAAAGAGCGGGCGGCCCACGTCCAACCGCGGTCGATCGTCGATTTCGCCCTCTATGCCGGCGCAAACGGCGACATCCTCGACGAGATCGAGCCGATGGCGTCGGCGGGCGCCATCGCGTTCAAGACGTTCCGCACCCGGCCGCCCAAAGGGCGCGAGCCGGAGTTCGTGGGCATCACCTGCCCCGACGCTGGGCAGATGCTGCTCACCATGCAACGCACGGCGCCGACGGGTCTGCTGCACGTGGTGCACGCCGAGGACCAGCAGATCCTCGACGTGACCGAGGCGCAGGCGCGCGCCACCGGCCGGCACGACGGCAAGGTGCACGCACTGTCGCGGCCGGAAGTCGTCGAAACAGCCTCGGTGGCGCAGTGTATTGCGCTGGCCGAAGCCACGGGCGCCAGGCTGCAGATCGCGCACATGAGCGCCGCCGCGGCCCTGGATCTGGTGGCCCGCGCGAAAGCCGATGGGCTCAAGGTGACGGCGGAGACCTGTCCCCACTACCTTTTGTTCACCGAAGAGGCGCTCGCCCGGTGGGGCCCCTACGCGAAGTGCAACCCGCCGCTGCGTCCGCTCGAATCGCAACAGCGGTTGTGGGAGGCGGTGCGGTCGGGAGTCATTGATGTCATCGGGACCGACCATTCGCCTTACACCGACAAAGAGAAAGCCGACTATGTCGACAACATCTGGGATGCGCGGGCCGGGGTTCCCGCGTTGGAAGAGTTCGTTCCGCTGATGCTCACCGCGGTGTCACGCGGGCATCTCGGCCTGCCGCTGATGACGCGCCTGATGAGCGAGAACCCCGCGCGCGTGTTTGGGTTGTGGCCGCGCAAAGGGGCCTTCGCGGTCGGGAGCGACGCGGACGTCGCGATTGTCGATACCCGGGTCGAGCGCGTGCACGATCACCGTACCCTCTACACGAAGTCCCGGGATACGGCACTCATGTACGACGGCATGCGCATGCAGGGTGCGCCCGTCATGACCATCGTGAGAGGGAAGATCGTCATGCGCGACGGCCGGGTGACGGGTGAGGCCGGGTGGGGACAGTGGGTGCGGCCGAGCTGACGGCCGGGAGGGCATCATGATCAGGGGCATCAAGCACATCGCGATCGCCGTCCGAGATGTCGACGTGGCGCTCCGCCGGTACCAGGCCGTCCTCGGGGTGTCCGAGGTGAAGCGGCACTCGTTTGACAAGGCGCGAAGCCACGAGGCGCACTTCATGCTGGGGGACGTGCAGATTCAGTTGTGCCAGTCGTGGGACGCGGACGGCCGCTTCGCGCGCTACCTCGCCGATCACGGCGAGGAGGGCGTCCACCACGTCTGCTACACGGTGGACAACATCGAGCGATCCCTCGCCGACGCCACGACGAAGGGCGCGACCCTGAAACCCTGCGCGGCATGCAAGATCGTGGGCCCGCACAAGCACTCGGAAGGCTGGGTCGCCTTTCTCGAAGACACGCTCACGGGGATGGAAACGGAGTTCATGCAGGTCTACAAGGCGGGTGAAGGACCAGATGTCGGTCCCCGCACCGTCTAGACATCACTCCAGTTTCTTTTGGAACCGCGCCACGCTGTAGGCGAAGAAGACCGCGCCGAGCAGCACCATGGGGATGATCTGATCCCACAGATATGACAGACCCACGCCCTTGAGGATCATCCCGCGGACGATCTGCAAAAAGTAGGTGATCGGAAGCGCATAACCCAACCACTGCAGGAAGTCGGGCATCCCCTCGCGGGGAAACATGAAGCCCGAGATGATGAAGGTCGGCAGCAGCACGAAGAACGACGCCTGCATCGCCTGCCGCTGGGTCTTTGAGATGGTCGAGATCAGAATCCCCATGCCGAGGCTCGAGAAGTAGAAGAACAACGTGACGAAATAGAGCATCGCGATGCTCCCGCGAATCGGCACCTGGAACCAGTACGCGGCCACGAGCAACGCGAGCGTGACATCTACGTAGCCGACGAGCACATACGGCAGGATCTTGCCCAGCATCAACTCGCCGCGGCGGATCGGCGTGACGACGAGCTGTTCGATGGTGCCCAGCTCGCGCTCGCGGACGATCGCAATGGCGATCAGGCTGAGGGTGATGTTCTGCAGCACGACCGCCAGCAGGCCCGGCACCATGAAGTTGGTGCTGCTGAGGTCGGGATTGTACCAGGCCCGCGTGCGGACCTCCAGCGGCACCTGCACGCCGCCGAGCAGCCGCCCGACGATCTCCAGCGACGTCACCTGCCCGATTGATTCCGCCGCGCTCAGCGCGCTGCGTGCCACCAGGGGATCGGACGCGTCGACGATCACCATGGCCCGCGCCGGGAGACCCCGCCGCAGCCGTACCGCGTAGTCGGGTCCGATCATCACGATCACGCGCGCTCTACCCCGCTGTACCTGTTCTTCGGCAATCTGCAGGCTGTCGGTGTTCGCGCGGAGCGTGAAGAAGCGGCTGGCAGAAAACCGGTCGAGCAGCGCGCGGCTCTCCTGTGTCCTGGAGTGATCGACCACGATGGTCGGCAGGTGCTCGACCTCGGTGGTGATCGCATAGCCGAAGAGCAGCAGCTGGATGATGGGCAACATGATGGCCATCATCAGGGTGCGCCGGTCTCGCGTCAGCTGGATGAACTCTTTGATGATGATCGCGGTCAGACGCCTACGCATGGTCCACCAGGGCGACAAAGACGTCTTCCAACGTCGGCATGATGGGTGCGATGCGCCGAACATGCACGCCGGCGGCGTCGAGATCGGCGCGGAGCGCCGCGGTGGCCGCGGTGGGGTCGCGCACGAGCGCGTGGATGGCGGTGCCGTAGAGCGCCGCGGCACTCACCAGCGGTGATGCCTGCACGACGTCCAGGGCCGGCATCCATTCATCGGCCTGCACCTCGAGCAACTGCCCGGGCATGTGGCGCTGCTTGATCTCCGACGGCGCCCCTTCCGCGACGATCCGGCCCCCGTGGATGAAGGCGAGCCGGTCGCAGTGCTCCGCCTCGTCCATGTAGTGCGTCGTGACCATGACGGTGGTGCCCTCATCCGCAAATCGATAGATGAGATCCCAAAATTCGCGTCGGGACTGCGGATCGACGCCGGAGGTCGGCTCGTCGAGCAGCAGCAACTCCGGGCGGTGCATGATCGCGCACCCAAGCGCCAGACGCTGCCGCCATCCGCCGGACAGCGTGGACACCAGATCCCGTTCGCGGCCGGCAAGACCCGCGGTCTCGATCCACCCCTCCACTTTCCGGCGACGCGTCGCGTCATCGAGCCCATACACCCGGGCGTAAAAGTCGAGCTGCTCGGTCACGCTCAAGTCGGCGTAGAGACTCGACCGCTGGCTCATGTAGCCAATGCGCGACTTCAAGTCCTCGGCCTGACGGCGCACGTCAAGGCCCAGGACCTCTGCCTCACCCTCGGAAGGATCCATGATCCCGCACAGCATCCGGATCGTCGTCGACTTGCCCGCGCCGTTGGGTCCGAGAAAGCCGAAGACCTCGCCGCGGCGGATCTCGAGATCGACGTGATCCACGGCCACCAGGTCTCCGAATCGCTTGGTCAACCCGCGTGCGATCACCGCGGCGTCAGGCGGCATGCTGATCCTCCGGGGGCGCGCCTGACGACGCCATCAGCGTAATGAAGACGTCCTCCAGTGACGGCGGGGTGACGCGAATCGAGCGCACCTCAACCCCCGCGCGCTCCATGGCCGCCCGGACCACCGGCTCGGCCGCCGCGGCATCGATCACGGACAGGTGCAGCGTGTCACCAAAGACGCTGCCGGTCCGCACGATGTCGAGGCCACGCACGGCCGCCAGCGCCCGCCGGCGCGGCTCGGCCGCGACCTCGAGCACGTGACCGGTGGTGCGCGCCTTCATCTCCACGGGGGTGGCAACCGAGAGCAGCCGGCCCCCAAAGATGAAACCGATCCGCGTGCAGCGGTCGGCTTCATCCATGTACGGCGTGGCGATCAGCACGGTGGTGCCCCGCCGGTTCAAGTCATACAGGATGGCCCAGAACTCGCGCCGCGAGACGGGATCCACACCGGTGGTCGGCTCATCGAGCAGCAGCATACCCGGTTCGTGGATCATGGTGCACGCGAGTGCCAGTTTCTGCCTCATCCCGCCCGACAGGTGCTCGGCCAGATGCTGCTGGAACGGACCCAGCCGGCTGAAGGCCAGCAGACGTTCAAACCGGCCCGGTATTTCCCGCGGCGGGACCTGGTATGCCTCCGCAAAAAACCGGAGGTTTTCCGTGACGGTCAGGTCGCGGTACAGCGAGAATGCCTGCGGCATGTAGCCGATCCGCTGGCGGAGCAGCTCGGGTTCGGTGCGGACATTCGCGCCCGCGACCGTGGCCGACCCTTCGTCGGCATCGAGCACGCCGGCGAGGATGCGAAGCAGCGTCGTCTTGCCGGCGCCGTCTGGGCCGACAAGCCCGAACACCTCGCCCGGCCGCACGTCGAACGACACGCCGTCAATCGCCGCCACACGGCCGAAGCGACGCCGCAGCGAGTCTACCGTGATGCCGTGCGGCGGGATCACGGTCATAGATCAGGGCGTCCCGGTGTGGATCCGCGCGTCGGCAGGCATGCCGGGCTTGAGCAGGCCGTCTTTGTTGTCGAGGGTCACGCGCACGGCAAACACGAGCTTCACGCGCTCCTGTTTGGTCTGCACGTTGCGCGGCGTGAACTCGGCCTGGTTGGCGATTTCGGTGACGCTCCCGTCAAACGGGCGGTCGGGGAAGGCGTCGACAAACACCTCTCCGCGCTGTCCGACCTTCACCTTGCCCAGCCCTTTTTCGGGGACGAAGATGCGCAGCCACACCGTGCGGACTTCGCCCAGGGTGAGCAGGGACGTGCCTGCCCCAACCACCTCGCCCGGTTCGATGTTGCGGGAGAGCACGACGCCGTCGATGGGCGATGTCAACGTCGCGTTGGCCCGCAGCGCCTGCACATATCTCAGAGTCGCATCGGCCTGTACGAGCGTGGCCTGGGCCGCCGCGACGTCCTGCTCGCGCTGCGCGACAAGATCGTTCGCGCCGCGGGCCCCCGCGGCCGCGGCCTTTGCCTGCGCCTGCTGCGCCTGCGCGACCGAGACATCCTGGCGACGGATCGTGACCTGCGCCTGGCTCGCGAACACCTGACCCAGGACGGCACGCGCCTGCTCGACCTGGCGAGCGGCGGCGGTTTCTTGAGCGGCGGCGGCCCTTTCCTGTGCGGCCAGCACCTCGACCGCGGCCCGAGCCGCTTCGGCCGTCTGCGCCGACACGGCGCCGTCCCGATAGAGCAGGTTGGCCCGCGCCAGGTCGTCTTCGGCGCGCTTGAGGCCGGCCCTGACCGCGGCCCGGTTGGCGGCCGCCGCGGCCTGCGCCGCTTCGGCCGTGGCCACCGCGGCGCGTGCCTGAGCGACCTGCTGCTCCCACTGCTGCTCGGTGAGCGTCACGGCGACATTGGCCTGGGGCACGCGAACCTCGGCCGCGCGCTGGGCCGCATCGGCCTGCTCGATCGTGGCGACCGCCTGTCTGCGCTGCGCGCGCAAGGCCGCGTCGGCCTGCGCCACGCGCACGCGTGCTGCGGTGACCGCCGCTTCAGCCTGCGCGATCTGCGCGTCGAGCTCATCTGTATCGAGGCGTATCAGGACCTGTCCGGCAGCGACGTTGTTACCTGACTCCACCAGGACCTGCTTCACGCGCCCGGGGATCTTGGCGGCAATCTGCACCTCTGTCGCCTCGATCGTCCCGGACCCGTCGATGAAGGGCCCGTTGGCAGCGCGCTCCTGCCGCACCCTGGAAATGGCATACGCGGCGAGCGCCAGGACGATCACGATTCCGACGATCGGGACTCGCCGCCGGCGTGGGGTCGCCATGCTACTCCACCGGTCCTCCCGCCGCGCGTTCGAGTTGCGCGCGGGCGACATTGACATTGAAGAGCGCCTGAATGCGATTGCCCGCCGCCTGCGACTGCGCGGCCTGGGCCAGGATGACTTCTAGGTTGGTGGAGACCCCCGCCGCGAAGCGGACGTTGGCGATCCGCAATCCTTCCTCCGCCTGTTCGACCGTCTTGTCGGCGGTCACGAGCTCCTCGGCGGCCGATCCATAGGTCAGCAGCGCCCGGCGGATGTCGAGCTCGACCGCCTGCCGCAACTGCGCTTCACCGACCCGTAGCTGCTCAACGCGTAGTTCGGCTTCGCGGACACGTTGCGTCGTCACGCCGCCGTCGAACAGGGGGACGGTCGCCGCCAGCGTGACGCTCCACCCCGCAGTCGCCGAACCCGTGGATGTCCCACCGACGCTGTTGCCATAGTTTGGCCCACCGGAGAACACCAGCGCGGGCCGACCTCCGGATTTCGCGACCTCGATGGCCGCCGTCGCGGCCTCGAGACGCGCGCGCAGCTCCGAGAGCTCCGGTCGCGCCTCGAGCGCCCGGCGAATCAGGGCCGCGGTGTCGCCGCGCACCGTGACCATCGTCATCGTTTCGCGCGGGGCGAGCGCCGTATCCAACGGGAGGTTCGCGACGGCGTTGAGCCCGTGCTGGGCCAGCGCCTGCGCGTTCCTCGACCGGATCAACCCCTGACGCGCGTTGGCGAAGTTCACCTCGGCCTGGATCTCGTCAAACCGGGGAGATACACCGGCGGTCACCCGCGCCCTGGCCACGCGCAGGTTCTCCTCGGCCGCCGCCACAGTGCGCTGCGCGACGTCCATGCTGGCCTGCGCCAGCAGCAACTGGAAGTAGGCCTGCTTCACGTCGAGCACGAGTTGCTGCTTTACGCGTTCCAAGGCGGCGTCGGCCCCCTTGAGATTGGCCTTGGCCAGCGCGATCTGTGACTCGATGCGGCCACCGGTCAGCAGCGGGACCTGATAGGTCAGCGCGGTGGAAAACAGATCGGAGCTCGGTGGCGACAGCGTGATTGTCAACGGCGCGGGTATGATTGGCGGCGTGGCCGGAATCGTGATCGTTGAGCCGGCCCGATCGTTGATCCGCGTGTACGAGCCCGTCAACACCACCGTGCCAGATCGGAAGCCCTCGGCCTGGGCGAGTTGGGCGCGCGCGACCTGGCTCTCGAAGGCGGCGATCTTCAAGGTCAGGTTGTTTTGTGCGGCGAGCGCCAGCGCTTCAGACAGCGTGATCGTTCGGGGCGCCGGGGCGGCCGGTGGCGTCTGCGCCGCGGCCTGGGGAGGCGCCGCGCCGGTCACCAACGCCACCGCGCAGCAGCCGGCCAGGAATCGGATCAGTGATCGTGTGCTCACGTGTGCCTCCGCCGTGATCAGACTGGCACCCGGTGGTTGAGGGCGCCGTGAAGAAATTGCCTGACAGCCTCACGCACGAACGTGCGGTACATGGACGGGGTCATCCGCCTGCCCAACAAGACCCGCTGGCTCAGCGTAACCATGAAGATCATGGCGGGGAACGCGCGCCCGGCCACCGCGGGGTCGAGGTCCCGCCGGTACACGCCACGGGCCATCCCTTTTCGTAGATGCGCCTCGAGCATCCCGGCGGTCGCCATCGGCATCAGCCGCATGTACTCTTCGCGCGCGCGCTGGCTGAGATGGGGTAGCGCCGAGAGAAAGACCTTCACAAACCGGACGTTGCCGCTCACCCGCTCGACCATCGCCTCGCCCATGGCAATCAGGGCGCGCTCGGCCGCCTCGGCCGTGTCGACTTCGGGGAGCGCCGCGAGCTGCTCGAGCACCGGCCCGGCGATATGCCTCGGAATGTGGATCAGCAGGTCTTCTTTGCTGCGGAAGTAGTTGTAGATCGTGCCTTCAGCGACATGGGCGGCGCGGGCAACGTTTTCGATCGTCGCGGTCGCGTAGCCGCGGTCGGCGAACACGCGCGCAGCGGCCCGCAGGATCTGCCTGCGGCGCTCGGCGCTGTGTGTTCGGCGGTCGTGCGCGGGCAGGCGTGGCATCGGAGTCGGTGCGCCAATTAATGAGTGGGTGCTCACTCCAAGAAATGAGTGAGTGCTCACTCATTTTACTGCTGGCGGTCACCGCCTGTCAACGCACGTGACGCGCGACTATCGCCAGCGGGCGAGTGCGGGATCGTGCGCCAGCATCCAGGCTTCGTTGAAACGCCACGGCGACAGCGCCGCCGGCTGGACGATCACCTGTTTGGCGGTCCACCGGACATCGTCGCGGGCGCGCGCGGTACCGTCGGCCTGATGGCGCCACTTCACGTCCTGGGTGAGAAACCAGAGGAAGTGCGTGTAGGTCGAGGCGACGATCTCATCCACCGTCATCTGTCCCGTATCGAAAACCCCGATCGGGGATTCACCCGACGGATCGGTGCGGTCGAGCAGCAAGACGAACGGGCCGCCCGCGCCGTCGTTGCCCACCTCCACGTAGGCGTCGGTCCAGCCCAGCGGGCCCCAGTACGAGCGGGCCTGGCGGGTCGCGAAGACGAGATCGAGCGCCGACTGGATCGGCGGCACGCCCATCACGGGCTCGCTCACCATCATGCCGCCGTTGAACGTGCCCAGGACCGTGCGCATCGATCGCGGCAGGCGAACGCCCAGCTCATTTTCGGACTTCGCCAGATCGCGCTCGGACGCCGGGGGGTTCAACCGGATCACCCCGGGGTCGAAAAACCCGAGCTCACGCAGGAGGTCGTCAATTCCCATCGGGCGGCATCGGCTCCCGTCTACCGACTGCCCGCCCGCCAGCCTCGGAGCCAGCGGCCTGGCTCGACGATGGCCTCCCCACCGGCGCCCTGGCCGCGGTACGTCGCCAGCGCCAGATACCGGTCGATCCTCTTGTCGGCGGGCTGTTCTGACTCTACTAATACCCCAATGCCGACGACCTCAGCCCGGCACTCGCGCATGAGGTCGTGCACGCCGCGGGCGGTCCCTCCACCGCGCAGAAAGTCGTCGATGAAGAGCACACGCGCACCCTCCGGGATCGCCCGGAGCGGCACCGTCATCGATTGGACCAGCCCGGAGGAGCCCGAAACATAATTCACGCTGACCGACGGCCCTTCGGTCACCGGCCCTCGCCGGATCGTCACCAGCGGAACGCTGAAGGCCCTGGCCGTCATCAGCGCGAGCGGGATCCCCTTCACCTCCATGGTCAGTACGACATCGGGACGCCCGTCGGCGAACAAGGTGGCGAAGACCTCCCCGATCGCCTCGGCCATTGACGGGACTGAGATCAGGTCTGTGGTGTGGAGAAATCCCCCCGGCTGCGCCCGACCGGGCTCACGGAGACGCCCGCAAATCTCCTCAATGAGGCCGCTGATCTGCTCCGGCGTTCGAAGCGGGACGTAGCGAACGCCGCCGGCCGCGCCCGCCACGGTCTCGACGCGGCCGAGGCCAAACCGTTCGCAGACACCGCGCAGGAAGGTCAGGTCCTCGCTCACCGTCGACTTGGCGACATTCAGCAGTTCGGTGAACGCGGACAGCGAAAACAGCCGGTAGGGCGCGTTCATCAGCCGCTGCGCGAGGACAACCATGCGCTCACCGCGTCGCAGCCGAGCCGGCATCTTAGTGGTCGGGCCCGGCCTCGACCGCGGCGCGCAAGATCGCGACGTTGCCGGGCCGCTCGGCGTCGAGATCGAGGGCGAGTTCCGGGCCATCGAGGATCACAGCCTTGCCATGGACCCCGGCGACCTCGAAGATCCGGGTTTCCATCTCGGCGATCGTCAGGTTGCCGGCGGCGAGTTTCAGGACTGTTGTCCATCCGAAGAGCTGCGCCAGCAGCCAGGGCTTCTTCCGGCCGTCGATCACGCGTTGCACGAGGGGTCGCACTTTGTCGATGAGGGCGGGATTGAAGAGCAAGACGCTGCCACCGCAAAACACGCCGTCGGCCACGCGGACAAACGTCTTTTGCGCATCCGGGAAGCGTCGGTGGAGCGCGGCCTGAGGAACGACGGGATAATAGAACCCCGCCTCACCGGTGCACAGGTCCAGGAAGTGACTGAGCGCCTGCGGGGTGATCAACGGGAGGTCGGCCGCCACGGTCAGCACCAGCGGCACGCCGGTCAAGTACGCCGCGGCCGCGGCCATATTGTCGATCAGGCTCGGCTGCTCGGGGATGACCTCGATGGAAGGATCGACCAGCGCCCGCACCGGTTCGACCGGTCCAACGACGACGATCCGGTCGACAGACTGGGTCGCCCGAATCGCGTCCACGACGCGCGCCAGCAACGGGCGGCCGCCGAATTCGAGAAACGCCTTGTTAGGCAGTCCGGGGGCGAGCTGCGGGTCCGGCGGCCCGCCGGCCAGGACGATCGCCGCGGGCACTACCTCTCCTCGGCGAAGGTCCGCGTCACAAATACATCGACGTCCGGCAGCTGTCTGAGATCCTCGGCGACGCGCTGCGCCGCCGCGTCGTTCGCCATGAGGCCAAAGACGCTCGGGCCCGTCCCGCTCATCGCCGCCCCGTAGGCCTCACCCCGCAGGATACGGCTCTTGAGCTCGCCCACAACAGGATGGCGCCCCACGATCATCTCTTCGAAGACGTTGCCGAGCAGCCGGCCGACCCCGGGCACGTCGTGGCGGCGGATGGCCTCGACCAGGGCCGCGACCTGTGGGCGGGCGGATTGGTCATTGCCGTGAAAGTGCTTGTAGGCCCATTCGGTCAGCACAGAGATCCTCGGGCAGGCCAGGACCACCCACGTCGGCGGCAACGCCGGGAGCGGCTGCAACCGGTCGCCGCGACCACGGGCGACCGCCGCGCCACCGCTCAAGAAGAAGGGGACGTCGGACCCAAGCCTGGCGGCCAACGCTGCCAGCTCGCGCCCATCCAGCCGCAGCTTCCACATTTGGCACAACCCCATCAGGGTCACGGCGGCGTCGGCGCTCCCCCCACCCAGACCGGAGGCCACGGGAATTGTTTTGCGGATCTCGATTTCGACCGGGCGCGGCACCTTGTATTCCTCGCGCAGCAGGGCCGCCGCCCGATAGACCAGGTTCGTGCTGTCAGACGGCACGGTCTCGGCGTCCGCCACGACGGTGATGCCTTCCCCAGATTCGCGGAGTGTGATCAGGTCGTGGAGGACGACGGTGTGCAGGACGGTTTCGATGTCGTGATAGCCATCATCGCGCTTACCGAGGATGTTGAGGGCCAGATTCACCTTGGCGTAGGCGTTGAGGCGGAGCTCCTTCACGAGTCGAGCCTCCTGAGCGTCAGAGCGGCACTGGAGGGGTTAGGTGTCCAAGGGCGCAAGTCCTCTGCGCCTTCATTGCGTGACACCAGACCTTCTCGTAAGATAGGACTCGTGGGAAATCACGACCCCTACACTGTTCCCCCCCAGGAGACCCCGCCGGTAGCGGCGATTCCGACCCGTCCCACGCGGCGGTGGTGGCGGGTGCTGGCATGGGCCCTGCCGACGCTCGTGCTGCTTGCGGGCGTGCTCGGGCTGGGGACCTACCTGTACGTGCTCAGCCACATCTCGCTCAGCAGCGGCGAGACCGTCCCGCGGAAGCGCGCCGACGTCTACGCGTGGCCGCTACGGATGGTTGACCGGCTCAACGTGCTGATCATTGGCGTGGACGTGACGCTGGACAACAAGCGGCGGGTTGTGAACGTGGCTCGGGCGGACACCCTGGCGCTGGTCACCTTCGATCCGGAGCGCGAGCGTATCGCCGTGGTTTCCATCCCCCGGGACACCCGGGCCCTGATCCCGGGGCACGGCGAGACCAAGATCAACGCGTCCCACGCCTACGGTGGCCCTGCGCTGACGGTCAGGACCGTCGAACAACTGGTTGGGGTCAAGATCGACGCCTACGTCAAGCTGGGGCCCGAGTCGTTCGCGAAGTTCATCGATGCCATCGGCGGGATCGACGTCGACGTCGAGAAGGATATGAAATACACCGACAGCTGGGCCGGATTCAGGATCAATCTCAAGAAGGGTCTGCAGCACCTCAACGGCGAGCAGGCGACCGGGTATATCCGGTTCCGGCACGACGAGATGGGCGACATCGGACGGGTGGAGCGGCAGCGCAAGGTGCTGGTGGCCCTGTTGAAAAAGCTCAAGGACCCTTCGACCGTTCTCGCCTCGCCGCAGTTGCTGCAGGCGTTCGTGCAACACACTCAGACCAACCTGACCTCGTACGAGCTCATGGCGCTGGGCATTTTCGCGCTGCGCACGCGCGACCACCCCATGGAGATGCAGACCCTCCCGGGGACGTTCGCGCCGTCGTACTGGGAGCCGGATAGTCCGAAGGTGCGCGCTCTGGTGGCGGATGTCTTCTACGGGGTGACGCTGAAGGATCTTGCCGGGCTACCCGTCGAGATCATCAACGGCAGCGGCAGCGCCGCGGTCGGCCAGCGCGTCGCCGCCCGGCTTACCGCCATGGGGTTCCGCTCGGTCAAGGTGCGGACCGCCCAGACGACGGTGCAGGTGACCACCATCGTCGACCGCACAGGCCGCAAAGGGTTGGGCCGGATGGTGGCCGTGGCGCTGGGCCGGGCGATCGTCACGCGCGAACCGTCAACAGGTGGTCCCTCGATCACGGTGCTCGTGGCGCGCGATGCGGCGCGCACCCTCTCCGGCTCTCTCCAGCAGCGCGGCACACCGGAGTAAAAACGTCAGCGGCCGCCTGCTGCCGAGTTAGGCCGGGTTGCTCCCGAAGGAGTACCTCCTCCCACCTCACCCAGCGGCGCACCGCTGACGGTCGCAATCTAACACGGGCCCGATGACCGGTCAATTCGAAACGTTCGTTCCCCTCCTGTGGATCGTGTGGACAGGTGACGGCAGATTGCGTCGCACGAGCGCGGCGAGACGTGCGATGCCACTTCGGATCTGATCCTCGCTCGGGTATGAAAAGTTCAGACGCATCGTGTTCCGACCGCTGCCGTCGGCGTGGAATGCGCTGCCCGGCACGTACATGACCGCCTCTTCAGCGACGGCGGTCTTCAACAACGCGCCCGCGTCCAACCCCTCCGGCAGACGGACCCAGAGGAACAGCCCGCCTTCGGGTTTCGTCCACGTCACACCCTCGGGCATCTCACGGGCGAGCGCATCGATCATCGCCTGACACTTTGCGCGGTAGAGCGCCACGGTATTGGCGAGCCGGCGCTGCAGGTGCCCTCGGCGGAGCAGTTCGGCCGCAATCGCCTGCGTGAACGACGGGCTGCAGAGATCCATGGCCTGCTTGGCGGTGACGCACTGCGAGACCACCGGCTCGGGACCGGCGACCCAGGCAATGCGCAGACCCGGCGCCAGCGTCTTGCTGAACGTCGACAGGTAGATCGTGCGGGCGCTGTCATCCAGCGCGTAGATCGGCGGGGGCGCGGTGCCCACAAACCGCATCTCGCGGTACGGGTTGTCCTCCACCACCAGCGTGCCGAACTCGCGCGCCAGGTCGAGCACTCGCTCTCGCCGCTCGCGCGTCCAGGTGATACCGGACGGGTTCTGGAAATCGGGGACGGCATAGAGAAACTTGGGCTTCCGGCCGTCGCGCCGCAGTCTCACCAGCAGGTCGGCCAGGTGGACGACGTCGATGCCGTCTTCGTCCTGCGGTACTCCCACAAGCTCGGCGCCGTAGGTGCGGAACGCCTGCAGCCCCCCCAGATACGACGGGAGTTCGACCACCACGACGTCACCGGCGTCAAGGAACACCTTGCCGATCAGGTCGAGGGCCTGTTGCGACCCGGTCGTGATCAGGATGTTGTCCCGCGCGGCGGTAATCCCGTCCTTCGCCATCCAGGGGATGAGGGCGTCACGCAGATTCGGATCGCCTTCCGTTGGGCCGTACTGGAGCGCCAGCGCCGCGTCCGTGGCCAGCACGTCCTGCGTCACCTCGCGCAGTTCGGCCACCGGGAACGTCGCGGGATCCGGGAATCCCCCGGCAAACGAAATCACGGCCTTGCCCGTGCGCGACAACTTCAGCAGCTCGCGGATCAATGACCGTTCCATATCGCGTGTATGGGTGGCATAGAACGACGTGTAGTCGATCATCATGGCCTCCTGGAAACGTCGTGCCCCTGTTCCACAAAGGTCCGCGCCAGGCCTGCGAACTCGTCCACTGAAAGACTCTCGCCGCGGCGGCGAGGGTCGATGCCGGCCGCCCGGCACCACGTCTCGACGGCGGCGGCCGTCAACCCGTCGCCCACGCGCTGCAGGGCGCTCCGCAACATCTTGCGCCGCTGCCCAAACGCGGCGCGTGTGACCGCCCGAAGCACCGGCATCTGTGTCTTGGAGAGGATCGGACGCTCATGGACCTCCAGTGTCACCACCGCCGATCGCACCTTAGGTGGGGGGAAAAAGGCGGACGGGGGAACGCGCATGGCCACCTTGGGATGGGCCTGCGATTGCACCGCGACCGACAGCAGACCGTAGCGCTTGCCGCCCGATCTGGCCACGATGCGGTCGGCGACTTCCTCCTGCACCATCACGACGAGCCGCCGACCGATCTGTTCGTCCAACAATTTTATCAACAGCGGCGAGGCGATCGAATACGGCAGGTTGGCCACGACCTTCGTGGGCGTTGCCGGCAACGCCTCGAGCGGCAGATCCATCGCATCGGCGTGGATGATATGGACGCCGGGGTACGGCGCGCACGCCGCACGGAGCACCGGGACGAACCGGGCATCGACCTCCACGGCCACGACGCGCGCGCCGGTGCGTGCCAGCGCCACGCTCAGCGTCCCGATCCCGGCGCCCACTTCCAGCACGACGTCGTGTGCCCCGACGTCTGCGACTTCGATGATCTTGTCGAGCACCCGGCGGTTGACGAGGAAATGCTGGCCCCGCGAAGGGCGCAGCCGCAGGCCCGCGGCCGCGAGCGCGGCACGCACTCCGGCCGGCGTGGCCAGGTCGTCTGGCGGCAAGGCGCGGTCTAACGCTGCCCCGGGGTGGAGAGAATGTACACTTTCACCACACGCCGCCCGAAGTTCAGGGCCTCGCGGATGGTGTTGTAGCCGAGGTCGATGCGGTGGCCCACGATCGCGCCACCGGTGTCGCCGGCGATCGCGCGGCCGTAGCCTTCAATAAACAGCTCCGACCGATACGGGATCACCGTGGGATCGATGGCCACGACGCCATAGCCGGCCTTCATCCCGATCGACGTGATATCGTTGGTCCCCGGCCCATCCCACGGCGCGTAGGCCGTCGCTTCCATCATCACGATTTCCTTGCCGGCGAACGGGCCGCGGCTCGCCCAGACTCGGCGGGTGCCTATTTGCAAAATCCGGTCCTGCGGCGGGTTGATGACGATCATCGCGACCACCTGCCGTTCGATCACCACACCATCGGCGGTCGTCGTGGCGATCTGACGCAGCCTCGTGCCCGGACGGCCGGGCTGGAACACGCGCGTCACACCGCGCGGCAACGACGCATCGGGTCGTGCCACCTGCGCGTACGGCACGCGCTCGGGTTCGCTGGTGATCTTTGTTTCGATGCGGACGATGCGCACGACCGCCCCGGCCCACAAGGCATCATACGGCGAGGGGTACACACGATCGCGCGCCCGCACCACGACGCCCCCGGGGTGCCCCGCAAGAAACTCATCGACCGTCGTCGCGACGGTCATCACGGTGCGCTGCCGCCCATCGGCGATCAGTGTGACCGGAAACGCGCGCTCGTGCACGATGTGCATGCCGCTGGCGAGCCGCGTCGATGCGGCCGGCGTGATGCGGTCTGCCTGGGCGGGTGTGACACCGAGATCCGACAGCACCTCGCCGACTGTCGAACGAAACGTCGAGACCTTGTGCAGGCCCGACACGGTCTCGACGACAACAGCCTTGGGCAGACCGGCCACCGCGCCGGCGCCGAGCGCGCTGACGCCCATAATGAGAAGCAGTGCGAATCCGGGAAACCGGAGCACACGCATCTCGCCACCCCCCTCACATCAACGGAGCGGTACAAGACGTACGTGCCGGAAAAAAATGGATCGAGGCCAGATTGACTGGAGGATAACCCTGCCGGCAGCAAGGTCGTCACTCCGAAACATTTTTGATGACGCGGAAACAACAGCAGTATACACGATAAGGGGGTGGAATGCCAGCGTCGCGTAGTGGACCAGTTGCTAGCGCGCTGGCCGTTCGACCAGTTCGATCAGAACACCGTTCGTATCCTTGGGATGGAGAAAGGCGATCCGCGTGTTGTGCGCGCCGCGCCGTGGCGTGGCATCGATCAACGCGATACCCGCACGCCGAGCCGCGTCGAGGGCCGCGACAATGTCGCGCACGTCAAACGCGATATGGTGGATCCCTTCACCCTTTCGTGCCAGGAATCGCGCGATGGGTCCATCGGATCCCAGCGGCTCGAGGAGCTCGAGACGCGTCCCCCCGGTGACAATAAACGCGGCGGACACGGCGTCGTCCGGCAGCGTCTCAGCCGGGCCGACCGTCAGACCCAACGTTTCGTAGAAGCCGCGCGCGACCGCGATGCTGCGGACGGCGACGCCAAGATGATCCACGCGGTCGGGCAGCCACGCGGGACGCGTCACGGCCGGTACGCGAGCAATCGGTCGGCGGCCTCGTGCGGATCGAGTTCGCCCGCGGCGACGCGCTCAACCAGCGTATCCAGCGTCGCTGCGATGGCCCCGTCGAGATACAGCGCGCGCAGCCGCGTCTCGGCGATCCGCACGATCTCTCGGCGCCAGCGCGATTGCCGGCGCGCCGCCAGGCCGCCGGTCGCATCCAGATGCCGGCGGTGATCGGTCATCGCCGCCAGCACATCCTGCACACCCTTCCCTGTCGTCGCGATCGACGTCAAGACCGGAGGATGCCATGCCACCTGCGCGGCGAGTCCGAGGGCCATCTTGAGTTCCGTCACTGCGCGATCCACGTCGGGCCGATCGGCCTTGTTGACGACGAACACATCGCCGATCTCCATGATGCCCGCCTTCAGGGATTGGACGCCGTCACCCAGACCTGGGATCGTGACGACGACGACGGTGTCCGCGGCGGACACCACGTCGACCTCAGCCTGCCCCGTGCCCACCGTTTCGATAAACACCACCGCGGCGCCCCACGCGTCCAGCACCGAGACCGCCTGCGACGTGTGCGGCGCGAGACCGCCCAGGCTGCCCCGCGTCGCCATCGAGCGGACGAAGACCTCGGGATCGGTGCTGTGGTCCTGCATGCGGATCCGGTCGCCCAGGAGGGCCCCGCCGGAGAACGGGCTGGTGGGGTCGACCGCGACGACCCCGACGCGCCGCCCTTGCGCGCGCAGCCCACGGACCGCCGCGTCGACGAGGGTGCTCTTGCCGGAGCCCGGCGGTCCGGTGATTCCGACGATGTGCGCCCGACCCGTGTGAGGAAACAGGGCCCGGAGGGCGCCGGAGGCGCTGTCGCCGTCGTTTTCGATCACGGAGATCAGGCGCGCCGCAGCCTGGGACGAGCCGGCGACGACCTCGGCGACCAGGTCGCGGTTACGAGGTGTAGACATCTTTGAGTAGAATACCAGGCCGGCGCCGGGTGCTCCAGAGAGGTCTATGGGTCCGCCCGCAGTGGGTACGTATTCTGACGTGAGCGCCACAACGCAGGGCTCGCTCCGCGTGCTCGATCGTCTCCTCAACCCGACAACCCGACCGGGTCTTGAGGCCACCGAGCACTTCATGTCGTGGTTGCGATTTGGCATCAGCGCGCTCGGGACCGGGGCGTATTTGCTCTCGCTTCCGTACTTCCAGCCCGTGGATGTCGGCGTGCAGATCCTGATTGGCGTCGCCTTTCTCTACTCCATTCCCCATATCTTCATCCAGCCGGGCCAGGCGACCCGGTGGACACGCGCACGCATCCTGTTCAACACGATCCTGGATTTCGTGCTGGCCACTTCGGCCGTGGCGATGACAGGTGGGATCAACAGCGGGCTGACCTGGCTGTTTCCCCTCACGATCGTCGGCAATGTCCTCCGGTACGGCGATGCCGCCGGCGCGCTCACGGCAGCCGGGAGCATGATTGTCTTCGCGGGCACCGCCCTGTGGCAGGGCGCACCGCCCAACACCGTCATTCCGATGCTGGTCTCGCGTCTGGGATTCTACTGGGTGCTCTATCTGATGGTGGCCCATCTCAGCCGCTACGCCACACGAATGGAGCGTGTAGCGCGAAAGGGCAGCCAGTTGATGGAAGCGATCGGCCGAATCGGCGTTCCCGTGAACCTGGCGGGCAATGTGTCGCTCGCGCTGACGGCGGTCTGCCAGGAGATCAGGGTGCTCTTCGACGTCGACCACGTGTTCATCTGGCTCGTCGACGGTCAGGAACTCTTCGGGGCCGCAGCGACATCTGAGAGCAAGGACATCCTCGGCACGCGCCGCCGGCTGGACGATTCCGATGTGTTTGGAGCGCGCGTCATCCGTGGGCGCCGGCCGATGCTGATGAACGGCGTCCCCGCGGGTGGCGACGGTCTCGACGCCAGGATCGCCCGCGCCCACGCCCTCAAGGCGGTCATCGGTATTCCATTGGTGCACGGCGATGCCGCGGTGGGTGTGATGATCCTGGCGGATTCGCGCAATCCGCACCGTTTTCGTGAGGAAGATCTGGCCCCGGCAATGCTCCTGGGCAACCTGGCCGCGACGGCCCTGTACCACGCGTCGATGCACGATCAACTCCGCCAGGCGTATGCCCGGACCCTGGAGACGCTCGGCGAGGCGATCGACGTGCATGACGCCTACACCGGCGGCCACTCGCACCGCATCGCGCGCTACGCGGAAGAAATCGCGCGGGCGCTCGATTGCTCCGCCGAAATGCACGATCAGATCCGCACCGCGGCCATGCTCCACGATGTGGGGAAGATCGGGGTGCCGGACAGCGTGCTGCTGAAACCGGGCGGGCTCTCGCCCCACGAGATGGAGATCATGAAGAGCCACTCGCTGATCGGCGCGCGGCTCCTGCGGACCGCGGGTTTCACCGGTGAGGTCGTGACGTTCGTCCGCCATCTGCACGAGCGGTACGATGGGTCGGGGTATCCGGCCGCGCTGAAGGGTGACGACATCCCGCTCGGCTCGCGTATCCTGGCCGTGGCCGACACGTATGAGGCGATGACGTCGGATCGCATCTACCGCTCCTCGCTAAAGCCCGAGGAGGCTCTGTTTGAGCTCCGGCGGTTCAGCGGCACCCAGTTCGACCCGACGATCGTAGAAACATTTGCCAGGGTTGAGGCGTCGCTCCACGTGGGGCCGCCGGCCGGCGAGACGGCCTCAGCAGCCAGCGTCGACGACGTGTTCTCGGTCGTGATGGGACGCGTGGTTGACCGGTTCCGCGAGTTTGCCGGCAGCCAGGTGACCGATGGTCTGCTGGCCGGTGCGGCGGCCGAGTGCGCACGAAGACATTGGGCGCTGCGCACCGTCGATGGCCGGTACGACATCCAAACCCCTGAGCGTCAGTCCGCGCTCGAGGCCAGGCGTCACATCCTGACCTGGTTGTTCGCGCGGATCGAACAACTGGGCGGCCGTAGGATCGCGTTGCACCTCCTGGCCGAGGGCATCGAGAACCTGACCCCGGCGGCGCAGGAGACCTATCGTCTGTTGCTGGCTCCGGGGGACGCGGCGGGCAAACCCAAAGCGACGGCAAACGACTAACGAAATCGACGAGGCACTAGACCACAACCGGCGGGCGATAGGTGCTGAACACGCCGCGCAACACGTCGCACATCTCACCGATCGTCGCGTACACCTGCACCGCCTCGAGGATCACGGGCACGAGGTTGTCCGTCCCCCCGGCCGCGGCGGCCACCCGGCCCAGCGCTCGCTCGACGGCGCGGCCGTCGCGTTCGGCGCGCACACGGGACAACCGCGCCTTCTGCCGCCCCAGCACGCCCGGATCGATGCGCATCGTCTCGAACCGCACGGCGCCGCCACTCTGAAACCGATTCACCCCGACGACGATCATATCGCCCCGGTCGGTGGCCTGCGCCTCGCGGAACGCGCTCTCCGCGATCTCGCGCTGGACCAGACCACCCTCGATGGCGCGCAGCGTGCCACCGGTCGCCTCGAGTTCCTCGATACGCCGGCGCGCGCGCAGTTCAATTTCGTCGGTAAGGTATTCGACATAGTAGGATCCCGCAAGCGGATCCGCCGTGGCTGCCACGCCGCTCTCGTACGCGATGATCTGCTGTGTGCGCAGGGCCAGCAGGGCCGCGTCCTCCGTCGGCAGGGCCAATGCTTCGTCGCGCGAGTTCGTGTGCAGCGACTGCGTCCCGCCCAACACCGCCGCCAGGGCCTGCAGGGTCACCCGCACCACGTTGTTGTTGGGCTGCTGCGCGGTGAGGGCCGCGCCGGCCGTCTGTGTATGGAACCGCAGCATCGTCGAGCGGGGATTCTTGGGGGCGAAACGCTCGCGGACCAGACGCGCCCAGAGCCGCCGCGCGGCGCGGAACTTTGCCACCTCTTCCAACACCTGCATCTGCGCCGCGAAGAAAAATGACAGCGACGGCGCCACCTGATCGACGTCCAGCCCAGCGTCGGCGGCCGCCCGGAGATACGTGAGGCCGTTGGCCAGCGTGAAGGCGACCTCCTGGACCGCCGTCGCGCCGGCCTCTCGGATGTGGTAGCCGCTGATGCTGATCGGATTCCATCGCGGCAGATGTTGCGCGCTGTAGGCGAACATGTCCGTGACCAGCCGCAGCGATGGTTTGGGCGGGTAAATGTATGTCCCGCGGGCGATGTACTCTTTGAGGATGTCATTTTGCGTCGTGCCGTCGATCCGCTCCAGCGGCACACCCTGTTTCTGCGCCACGGCCACGTACATCGCCAGCAGGATGGCCGCCGTGGCGTTGATGGTCATCGAGGTGGATACGCGGTCAAGTGGGATCCCGTCGAACAGGATCTCCATGTCGGCCAGCGAGTCGATCGCGACACCGACCTTGCCGACCTCGGGTTCCGCGAGCGGATGGTCGGAGTCGTAGCCCATCTGGGTGGGGAGGTCGAAGGCGATGGACAGACCCGTCTGCCCCTGTTCGAGCAGATAGCGATAGCGCCGGTTGGAGTCCTCGGCCGTGGCATAGCCCGCATACTGCCGCATGGTCCAGAGGCGCCCCCGGTACATCGTGGGATAGATGCCACGGGTGAATGGGAATTCGCCGGGCCGCTCCAGGTCGCCGGAGGCGCCGGCCTGCGAGTCGTCGGGGCCAAAGGCCGTAGCGATCGGGATGCCGTCGGTGGTCGTCAGCTGTCGCTCGGCCGTCACGTCGTGCCCTCCGGGACGATCCGGATCACCACGAGGATCTGGTCCCCCGCGACTTCCTGGCCGGGCCGCACGCGCACCTCTTCGACCCGGCCGGCGGTCGGCGCCGGAACCTCCATTTGCATCTTCATCGCCTCGACGACGGCCACCGCGCTCCCCCGATCGACGTGCTGGCCGGCGCTCAGGGGCAGCGCGACCACCAGCCCGGGCATCGGAGCCCGCACCTCGACGCTGCCGCCTGGGGCGCCGGTCGCCGAACGGCGGGACGGGACGGGTAGCGCTCGCCGAACCGTGACCGCAACGCGCTCAGCCCCGACGATGACGTGGATCGCGCCATCAGCCTGACGCAGCCGGACCGGGATCGTCATGCTGTTCAACGTGAGACGCCACCATTCCGTCCCCTCGAGCGGCTCGAGCCGCACCGGGGTTGCGTCCATCCCAGGGATCACCGAGCGCACCCACAGACCGGCGGGCCCACGTTCGACATCGATACGGCGCGGCCCCCCGCGCGCCGCGACCTCGAAGTGTACTGTCCCCCGCCTCATCGCACTCCCTCCTCGCGGGCCGCCGCCACCCAGGCAGGCGCCGTACCGTCGACCGGGAGCGTAAGCGTCTCTAGACTCCTGTATGCCCATGCGGCGGCGGCGAGCATCGCGATCTCGGTTGCACGCTCCGAGACCGGTCCCTGTTGCCACGCCTCAGCGAATCGTACGTCGTAGCGCCCGGCTGCAAACTCGGGCCGGTCGAGCGCCCACAGGTGGAACGGGATGGTGGTGTCCACGCCGGAAATGACGTACTCGGTCAGCGCCCTGCGCATCCGACCGATCGCCGCATCTCGCGTGGGCGCCCAGGCGATCACCTTTGACAGCAGCGGGTCGAAGTGCCGCGACACCACCTGCCCGACCCACAACCCGCTGTCGACCCTGATGCCGGGACCCGCGGGCTCTCGCGCGCCGTCGATGATACCGAGCCTGGGCAGGAACCCGCTGTGGGGATCCTCGGCGCTGATCCGGCACTCGATCGCGGCTCCGGTGCCTTGTACCTCATCTTGCGTGATCGGCAACGGCTCGCCCTCTGCGATGGCCAGTTGCGCCGCAACCAGGTCGATGCCGGTGATCATCTCGGTCACCGGATGCTCCACCTGGATGCGGGCGTTGATCTCCATGAAAAAGAAGTCCTCACCATCGATGAGGAACTCGATCGTGCCGGCGTTGCGGTACCCCAGCACGCGCGCCACCGCGACGGCGGCCTCACCCAGGGCCTGACGCAACCGGGGCGACAGCCCTGGCGCCGGCGCTTCTTCGATCAGCTTCTGGTGCCGGCGCTGCACCGAGCACGCGCGTTCCCCCAGATGCACCGTGCGGCCGTCACTGCCGGCGAGGATTTGCACCTCAACGTGTCTGGGGCCGTCGATCCACCGTTCGAGATAGACCCGGTCGTCGCCAAAAGCGCCCTGGGCCTCGCCCCGCGCCAGCGCCACGGCGCGTTCGAGTTCATCCGCCGATCGGACCAGGTGGATGCCCTTTCCCCCCCCGCCGGCGGCAGCCTTGATGAGCAGCGGAAATCCAATCGTTTCCGCCGCGCGCGGCGCGTCGTCATCCGCAATGGCCCCGGTCCCCGGGAGGATCGCTACACCCGCCGCGGCCACGGCCGCGCGCGACGCCGCTTTGTCGCCGCACCGCTCGAGTATCTCGGCCGGCGGTCCGACAAACGTGATCCCCGCCGCCGCGCAGGCGGCCGCAAACGCCGGGTTCTCGGCCAGGAATCCATAGCCGGGGTGGATGGCGTCGGCGTTGGCGCGTCGCGCCAGCCCGATCAGCGACTGGATGTTGAGATAACTCTCGGCAGGAACGTCAGCCGGCAGCGGCAGGGCGTCATCGGCCAACCGTACATGAGGAGCATTGGCGTCGATCGGAGCGTACACTGACAGCGGCGTAATGCCGAGGTCACGGCACGCGCGGATGACGCGAACCGCGATCTCCCCACGATTCGCGATCAGCAGCCGGCGAATTCGGGGCATCGCCGGGCGTTACTCTTCCTCTTCTTCTTCTTCTTCCTCATCCGGCTCGCGGGGTCGATCGGGGCGGTAGACGAGGGCATAGCGGGCGATCTGGAATCCGACGGCCTCCCAGAAGCGCAGGCCGCGCAGATTACCCGCCACGACGCCCGACTGAATCTCGACAGCGCCGTTGGCCTTCAACCACTCGAGCAGCGCCTCGGCCATGCGGCGGCCCATGCCTTCGCGACGGTATTCAGGGTAGATGAAGAACTCGCCGACCTGTGCGATGGTCTTAGCCTGATCGGCCCAGTGCTTCGTCATCACCACAACGGCGAACCCGACTTTGCGAGAGGCGTCGACGCCCCACCAGATGTGCCGGCGCTTCCCCTGTTCGGCGAAGAGCACTTCGAGGTAGTGGTTCAACCACGCGTCCGGCGCCGGTTCGCCGGTCGTCTCCTCACGATAGCGCCGCATCCAGTCGCGAAAGCGCGTGTCGCCCGCATCCACGGGTTCGAGCTTCAGGACCGCTCCGCTGGACGTCTTCACGACTGATCGGACAAGTTCAACCCCAGCCCAAGGGATTCCTCGCCCTTACACCCGCGTGTCTTCGAGGACCTCGCACGCGAGGACCAGGAAGTCGAGCGTCTCCACCGGGGCGCCGTGCTGGCGAAGCATGGCCATCACCTGAGACCGATGATGCACCTCATGGTAAGAAAATTGCGTGAACACCTGCAGCGCAGATGCCCTGACGCGAAACGTCCGGCGGCCCGGCGTCGGCACCGTGAACTCGATGCGCCGGTCCCAGTCGCGCTCGCCCTGGATGAGGTCGATCGTCCGCTGCTCCTGCGCGTGCCACGCCGACTCGAGCGCCGCGAAATCAGTCACGCGTTGCGCGGAAAACGGACGCTCACCGTCCGGACCCCCGCTGATCTGGCTCATCAGGAACCACTCGGCACCGGCCATGTGCAGGAGCGTGCGGCGAACCGACCGCAGCCCAAACGGAAACTCCTGCGCATACTGCTCCGCTGTCAGGCCGCGCACCGCATCGAGGATCCGCCGCCGGGCCGCAGTCAGATATTGAAAATGATCACTCGAGCTCAGCATGAGACCGACCTCATGTTACAGCGGGATGTTGCCGTGCTTGCGGCGCGGGTTGCTGGCCCGCTTACGATGGAGGACCTCGAGCGAGGCAATCAGCCGGCGGCGGGTCTCGCGCGGCGGAATCACGTCGTCAACGTATCCGCGCGAGGCGGCCACGTAGGGATTGGCAAACTGGGCGCGGTACTCGGCCACGAGTTCGCGGCGGCGGGCCTCCGGGTTGCCGGCCTCGGCGAGCTCTTTGCGAAAGATGATATCGATGGCGCCCTCGGGCCCCATCACCGCGATTTCGGCCGTGGGCCACGCCAGGTTGAGGTCGCCGCGGATATGTTTGCTGGACATGACGTCGTAGGCGCCGCCGTAGGCCTTACGGGTGATGACGGTGAGCTTGGGCACCGTCGCCTCGCAGTACGCGTACAGGAGTTTGGCGCCGTGACGGATGATGCCGCCGTGTTCCTGCGCCACCCCGGGCAAGAATCCGGGCACGTCGACGAATGTGACGAGTGGCAGGTTGAACGCGTCGCAGAATCGTACGAACCGCGCGCCCTTCACCGATGCGTCGATGTCCAGCACGCCGGCCAACGCCGCGGGTTGCTGTGCCAGCACGCCAACGGGCCGGCCATGCAGGCGGGCGAACCCCACGATCATATTGCGGGCAAACGCCTCGTGCACCTCGAGAAAGTCGCCGCCGTCAACCACGCGGCGGACCACCTCATGCATGTCGTATGGCTTTGTGGGGTCGTCCGGCACGACGTCATCGAGTGCGGGATCGGCGCGGCCGGGGTCGTCCGTGGACGGGCCGCGCGGGGGTTCATCGAGGTTGTTCGATGGGAGGAATCCCAGCAAACGTCGGATCAGCAGCAGGCAGTCCTCATCGTCCGTGGCGACGAAGTGCGCGATACCGCTGCGGCTCGCGTGGACGTCGGCCCCGCCCAGGTCTTCAAACGACACGTCCTCGCGTGTCACCGTCTTGACGACCTGCGGCCCGGTCACAAACATGTACGCTGTGCCGCGCACCATGATCGTGAAGTCCGTGATCGCCGGCGAGTACACGGCGCCCCCCGCGCACGGCCCCATGATCGCCGAAATCTGCGGGACCACGCCGCTGGCCAGCGTGTTGCGAAGGAAGATGTCGGCGTACCCGCCAAGGCTGACAACACCCTCCTGGATCCTCGCGCCACCAGAGTCATTCAACCCAATGACCGGCGTTCCGGTCCGCATGGCGAGATCCATGATCTTGCAGATCTTCTCGGCGTGTCCCTCGCCCAGCGATCCTCCCAGGACGGTAAAGTCCTGGGAGAAAACGTGCACGGGCCGGCCGTCGATGGTCCCGTGACCGGTGACGACGCCGTCCGCAGCGGCCTCCACTCGATCGAGGCCGAAGTCGCGGCTCCGCGGGGTGACGAATGGATCGATTTCGATGAACGATCCGGGGTCGAGCAGCACGTCGAGACGCTCACGTGCCGTGAGCTTACCGCCCTCATGCTGGCGGCGCACGCGATCCGCGCCGCCCATGCCAAGAATCCGCTCACGGCGGCGACGCAGATCGTCCAGGCGGTCAGAGGACACGAAGGGCTACGCGTTCACCTACGACGGCGGACCAGACTCCGGCGGCAGCGGGCTGTACGGGCGGATCGCGATAATCCCGTGTTTGAACACCAGCTCGTGAATCCCGTTGACCTCAACCATCAGACAGTAGGTCCCGTATTCTCTGACGATCGCCGACGGGATCTCGTAACCGTCGCGGCATCGAATATAGACCGGCGCGCCAACGCTCACCAGCCGCCGGTAGAATGCGTCCTCCATCGACATCTTCGGCGGGGCTTTGGCCACCGTCGAGCCGTCATGACGGTACTCCTCGCGCATCACCGTGACTGCACCTCCCTGGAGTTCTGGACGAATATCGGCCATGTCTCGAATCACGTCGGCATCGGTGACCTGGGCACGCACCTGCGGTAGCGTGGCCACCCGCGGCCCCGGCGTTTGTGGTGGTGGTCCGGACTCGCGGCCGGACGACGGGGGTTCGGGTTCTCCGGTCTCGTGGCCAACGACCTCCGAGGCGAGACTCGCAGCCGCCGGCTCCTGTCCCGGGCGGATCAACTGCTCGTAGTGGCGGCGCAACCCTTCGAACTGGAGCTGACGATCGACCCGCGCGCGCCCCGCCGGCGCGATCAGCCTGGCCGGCTTCTGGACCGCATCGAGCACGGCTTGCACCACCGCCTCGGCTTCGCTCGCGGTCACCGGTTCGGCACCCATCTGGATCTGGCTGGCCTTGTCAGTGGTGAGGGACACGGCGACCATCGCCACCGTGGCACCCGCGAACGGTATCAGGCTCAATCCTTCCAGTGAGGGCCGAGCGCCGGAGCGTTCGAGCAATGGGCGCAGGGCCTCGATCGCCGCGAGCGCCACGGTGCGCAGCCGCTGCGCCTGACCCGGGGTCGCCTGCGCGGATCCCGTCGTGGTCTTCTGCGCGCCTTCGCGTTCGTAGCGAAGGTCAACCACGACCCGGGTCATGGCCTCGGTGATCGTCTCTTCCAGCCGCACCAGATGGCAGTGGGGAAACGCCTCCGAACCCATCACGGGCTCGAGGTGGGCGATCTGTACTCGCCAACCTTCGATCGGCAGGTTGAACTGGCTCATCAGCGCTGAGGTGATGGCCCTGCGGATTCCCCCGTCGTCACGGCCGGATTCGGTGGTGACGTAGATGCGCTCGATCTCGCCCGCCTCGTTCGCCACCACGCGGGCCGCCGTAACAGTGTCAAGCCGTTCGAGGAACGCTTCAATCTCTTCTGCGAAGACTTCTCGGGGCACGGGATGCTCCGTTTCGTTGGCTGTAAATCGAGATCATGCCACCTGTTCTGCGTCAGCCCAACCCATACCTGCGGCCAAATGCCATCAGGGCGTTCTCGAAACACTCTTGTGGTGCGCGCACAAGACCCGCCCCGATGATCGGGTGCCCGGGTTCCTTGTGGGCGATGGCCGTGTCAATGATCGGCAGGATGCCGGTCCGCACGACCTTGCGGATATCGATACCCACCGGGGAGCCCTCGAAGGCAAACACGGGCATGCGATAGGTGGGACTCGCGGCGATGGTGATCTCGCGCATGTCCCGACTGTACTGGAGCGCGGCCTCGGGGGTGCCGCCAACAAGGCTCAGGATCCCCGGGGCGCCGCCGAGCACGAAGCCGCCCCACCCCACGGTCTCCGTGATCGCGGAATCCCCCATGTCGCGCCCGGCATCTTCGACCGTGTATCCCGGGAGGTAGAGACCCTCGATCCGTGGCGAGGGTGCCGTACACCACTCGCTGCCGAGCCCGCTCACCCGGATGCCGAACTCCGTCCCATTGCGCGCCATGGCCGTGACAATGGTGCTGTACTCGATCCCGGATGCGGCGTCGGCGGCAGCCTTGCCGGACGCCATGGCCAGTGCAAGAAAAAACACCTCGTGATTACCCAGCAGCCGCAGCGTCTGCACCAGGTGGTCCTGAGGAACCCCGGCCTCGATCATCGGCACGGCCATAGCGTTCGCAAACAGGCTGGACGCCGCTACCGAACGGTTGTGCAGTTCGTCGCCCATCTGCAGCGCCTTCGCGATGAGCGACTTCAATGCGAGCCCTCCCATCCGACGGAGGCCTGACCGGAGCGACGGCGCCCAGATGTCCCGCCACGCCCGCAGGCCGCCCAGCGCCTGGTCGCTATAGTCGCCGAATTGTTGCCGGCTCTCGACCTGCCGGCAAAACGCGCGATTGCCATGAGCCCGGTTCTCGACAATGAAGACGGGCAGCGAACGTGTGATGGTGCCCGCCATGGGACCCACGGCCTGGTGATGGTGGTTGGGGTCAAGGCGGATGGCTCCGCGCTCGAAAAGCGCGATCGCCGCGTCGGCGGTATCGGCCCAGCCCTCAAACAACACCATCCCGATCACCGCGCCGCGCTGCGCGCCGCACATGTGCTCCCAGTCGACCGGCGGACCCGCGTGCAGGACCATACGATCCTCGAGTCCGGGGATGACCTCGCCGGCCGGCGCGATGTCGACCAGGACCGGGTCGGCCGCGTTGATGCGGCGCACCGTCTCGGCGTTGGCGGCTTCAATCCGTTGTGTGAGATCCTGCGTCATGATCAGGCGTCCTACCTCGGCTGTCCGACGACGCCCTCGGCGAGCCAGTCCATGCGGCCGATATCCTGGTTCGTCAGCACCTGCCCCGCCGCGACGCGCTCGGTGCCCCGGTTGTCCCTGATCGGCCCCTGGAAGACGTTGAGCTGCCCGCCGATGAACGCCTGCTTGGACGCGTTGACCTTGCGAATCGCCGCCTGCGGGACGGCGGGGCCAAACGGCGCGATGGTGAGGAAGTCGCTGGCGAGGCTCCCGAAGAGCGCCTCGGACTTCCAGGTGCCGTCTATGACCTGTTTCGCGAAGCGCGTGTAGAGGTTGCCCCAGGTAAAGGCGATCCCACTGATCCACCCTTTGGGCGCGAACTTCTGCAATCCGCTGAAGTGGTACCCGACGGACAACACGCCGCGGCGCTCGGCAATCTGCACGACGGTGATCGGTGAGTCGACGATCATGGCCAGCACGTCCACCCCCTGGTCGAGCAGCGCGTTCGCGGCCGTGGCCTCCTTGCCCGGATCGAGGAAGGTACCGGTGAAGACCACGCGGGTCTCGAAGCGCGGGTTGATCGTGCGCGCGCCGAGATGAAACGCGTTGACGTTGGCGAGGAAGAAACTGATGGGCAGCGCGACGACGAAGCCGGCCTTCCCGGCCTTGCTCGCACTGCCGGCGGCGATACCCATCACGTAGAACGCCTCGGGGGTACTCGCCCAGTACGTGCCCAGGTTCGGCGCCAGTTTGAAGCCGCCGGGATGCACGAACTTCACGTCGGGGTACTTTCTCGCGACGTTGAGCGCAGGGTCGAGATACCCGAAGGACGCAGGGATAATGAGCTTCGCGCCCTGGCGGATCATATTCTCCATGACCCGTTCGGCGTCGGCGCCTTCGGGGACGTTCTCGACCTCGATCACCTTGACGTCGGGCAGGTTCTTCTGCAGGACTTTGATACCCTCGGCGTGAGCCTGGTTGTACCCGCCGTCGTTGACGGACCCCACGTGCAGGATGCCGACGATCAGCGCCGGCTGTGGCGCGCCCCACGCGGGCAACTGCCCCGGACCGCCTGCCCCGGCGGCGAAGAGCAGCGCGGCGCACGCGAGGATGACACCGAGCACTCGCACCGTGCGCACATGTGTCCCCATTTTCCCTCAGCCTCCTTGTGTTCTCATTCCGTGCCTTCAAACACGCGCCCCAAGCTCGCGGGAGCGGCACGCCTGCGGGCACCACCCCACAACAGCAGGACTCCGAGACTCAACAGGTATGGCAGCATGTCGAGCAGGAACGACGAGACCGGCACGCCTCGGGCCTGCATCTGCAGTTGAAAGGCGACCGCGCCCCCAAACAGGAGCGCGCCCCACAGTGCTGTCAGCGGGTGCCATGCGGAAAAGATGACCAGTGCCACCGCGATGAAGCCCCGGCCGCCCGTCATCCACTCAGCCCAGGTCTTGGCCACCCCCAGCGACAGATACGCGCCGGCGACCCCGCCCAGCAGGCCTGCGACGATGAGGGCCTGAAACTGGACCGTCGTCGGATTCACTCCGGCCGCGAACGCCGCAATAGGGCTCTCGCCGACGGCGCGCAGCCGCAGGCCCCAGCGGGTCGAGAAGAGCATCCACCAGACGACGATCGCCGTCGGGACGGCCAGGTAGACGATGATATCGTGCGCGAAGAGCATCGGTCCGATGACGGGGAGATTCGAAAGCACGGGGACTCTGAGTTGGTTGATGCCCTCGATCCGGCTGCCGATATAGGGCGCCCCCACGAGCGCCGACAGGCCGACGCCGCAGAACATCAGCGCGAGCCCGGCGGCCAGCTGATTTGCGCGGCGCGCTATCACCAGATACCCGAATATCATGTTGAACACCGCGCCCGCGAGCGCCCCCGCCGCGACACCCGCGCCGGCGCTGCCGGTCTGAACGGTGGCGGCGAATCCCGCCGCCGCCCCCATCAGCATGACGCCTTCGAGGCCTAGGTTGACGATCCCCGCCCGCTCGCCGACGACCTCGCCGAGCGTCGCGTAGAAGACCGGGGTACCCGATAACACGGCCCCGAGCAGGACGCTCTCGATGAGCGACGCAGCCACTACGGCCCCCTCTGGTCGCGGCGGGCGAGGACGACGAACAGGATCAAGGCCATCAAGATGTTGACCACCGAACCCGGCAGCCGCTGGGTCATCTGCAAGATGTCCCCGCCGACCGTGATGATCGCCAGGAGGAACGCCGCGGCGACGATACCCGCCGGATGCCCCCCGGCCATCCACGAGACGAGAAAACCCGCAAAGCCGTAGCCGGGCGAGAGGCTCGGCCGCAGGCGTCCCTGGATCGCCGACACCTCGGTCATGCCGGCGATACCGGCCAGCCCGCCGCCGATCAGCATCGCGACCACGAGATAGCGGTCGACGGCGATCCCGCAGCGCCGCGCGGCCACCGCGTTCCCGCCGATGGCGCGCATCTCCAGCCCCCACCGCGTGCGCGAGAGCGCGAACGCGTAGGCAACGAGCGCGGCGACGGCCAATGCGGCGCCGAGGTGTACGCGGGTCCCGAAGAATGCAGGCAATTGGGCCGACGCCGCGAGCTGTGCCGTCTGCGGGTAATTCGCGCTCTCTGGATCCTTCATTGATCCAAAGACGAAGAAGCTCACCAGCAGGATGGCCACGTAGTTGAGCAGGAGGGTCGAGATCGTCTCGCTGGCCCAGCCCTTCGCGCGCATCACGCCCGTGAGACCGGCCCACGCCCCGCCACCGACAAATCCCAGGGCGGTGATCAGCGGCAGCAGGATCCAGGCGGCCAGCCCGGAGAAGGTCAGCGCACCCCAGGTCGCCGCGAGCGCGCCGAGGTAGAGTTGTCCTTCGCCACCCACATTGATCAGGCCGATCCTCGAGGGGATCGCCACGGCGAGCGCCGTCAGGATCAGCGGGATCATCTTCACCAGCACTTCCGAGAACCCGTAGCCGTTCGCCAGTGTGGCGGTGAAGATGTCGAGATAGGCCCGTAGGGGATTCTTCCCGGCCGCCAGCAGCACGATCGCGAAGGCCGTGAATGCGAAGCCGAAGACGAGCGCGAACTGGGTCAGTCCCGCAGGGCTAGCGCGGCGCCCCATCGCGGCGTCCTCCACGATCATGCGACCCGACGGCGGCCACGCGCTCGGATTCGCCGCCACCCGTCATCAGGCGGCCCACCTGATCGGCCGTCGTCTCCTGGGGCTTGAACTCGGCGACAATGCGCCCGTGGTAAAGGACGATCAGGCGGTTGCTGAGCGCGAACAGCTCGCCCAGGTCTTCAGAGATGAGCAGGACGCCGGCGCCGGCGTCTCGCGCGGTCACGAGTAGCTCGCGCGCGGCAATCGCACTCTGCACATCGAGTCCCCGGGTCGGATAGGACGCGACGATGAGACGGGGATGACGGGCCATCTCCCGCACCAGGACGACGCGCTGGAGGTTGCCACCCGAGAGCGATCCCGCCCGTGCCGACAGCGCCGGCAGTGGCATCGACAGGCGCTCGACCGTGCGTTCCGCGTCGCGCCGCACGGCATCCCAGTTCATCGCCAGGCCGCCCCGTCGCGCGTACCCATGACTGTTGCTCAACGCGAGGTTTTCCTGGACGGTCAGGGACGGGACGACGGCCATCGACAGCGGATCTTCGGGGATGTACGCCACGCCGCCCGCCCGGATCGCAGATACGGACCACCGCGTGGCGTCCTCGCCGAACAGGAGTTTCGTGCCGTGCACGGCCCGCTCGAGTCCCAGAATAAGATCACCCAGCTCCCGCTGCCCGTTGCCCGAGACTCCGGCGACGCCGACGATCTCGCCTGGGGCGATTCGCAGATCGATGCCCCGCAGGCTCGTGGCCCGGCCCTCGCCGCGGGTATCGACGCCGCGGAGCTCGAGCAGCGGTTCTGTAGAAGCCGCTCGGGCCCCGTCGGACCGGATGGTCACGTCGGCCGGCCCCGCCCCGAACATCAGCGATACCAGGCCGGACTCCGTCGCGTTGGCGCGCGCGAGCGTCCCGGCCACCCTGCCGTGGCGCATGACGGTAATGCGGTCGGCGCAGGCCAGCACCTCGTGCAGTTTGTGGGTGATGAAGACGATGGCATATCCGTGGCTGCAGAGATTGGCGAACACGTGAAAGAGGCCCTCGATCTCGTGCGGCGCCAGCACGCGCGTGGGCTCGTCGAGGATCAGCACGCGCGCATCGGCCAGAAGCAGCTTCAGCAGCTCAACCTTCTGCTGCTCGCCGATCGAGAGTTGCCCGACCGGCGCATGCGGATCGATCGACAACCCGTACGCGCTCGAGCGGTCTTCGATGCGCCGGACGATCGCCGCCCGGTCGAGCACGCGCGGCAGCGCCGGTTGGAAGAGTGCAATATTCTCGGCCACGGTCAGGGCCGGGATGAGCGTGAACGATTGGAACACCATGCCGATCCCGAGCGCGCGGGCGTCGTGCGGTGAGCGGATCTGCACGGGGGTGCCCCGCAGGCGGACCTCTCCGGCGTCCGCGCGGTAGAACCCGTAGAGGACTTTCATCAGGGTGCTCTTCCCCGCCCCATTTTCGCCGAGCAGGGCGTGGACCTCGCCGGCGTAGAGGTCGATGTCGACGTGATCGTTGGCCAGGACATCGGGGAAGGACTTGGTCACACCACGGGCGGAGAGAAGCGGCTCAGGCCTTGCGTGCGCCATGGGCCCACTCCTTCCCTGAGGGGGGCCGGTCACACCTTCAGCGTACCGAATCCCGTGTACAGCGTATTGCTCAGAATCTCGGAAACGCCGGTGGGCGACCGATGGGCTTCTCGATCATCACGCCCTCGCCGCCCAACGCCTGGCGGTCCTGCCCCTCGATGAGCAGACGCACCTGCTGTGCGGCGGGCAGTTGCGTCCCCGTATAGACGATCTGCCAGAGCCGCGCCAGCATGCTGGTCGATCCTCCACCGCTTGCCATGGCCGAGGTCAGATCAACAAACACAATCCCGTCGCGCACCGACAGCGCGCGCAGACGCGTGCCGCCCGGGATTTCAGTAGTCAGGCCCTTGCCTCGCTCCTCGGCCGTGGGTCCCAACAACAGGGCCTCGACGGCGCCGCGAAGCAATGCGTCGGGGTGACGGCCCTCGATCCTGCGCTCGACCTCGACCAGCGTCTGCGCCCCATCAACCGGGCCGATGAAATACACCTTGAGGCGCCGCTCGACGGGTCTGATCTGCGTGACCCAGATTGCGGCGCCCGCGGCCGCCAACACGATGATCCAGATGAGCACGCGCCGCACGTCAGGCTCCCACGAGTTTTGCGAACTCGCGCTCGCTGAGCACTTTCACGCCGAGCCTCCGCGCTTTGTCCAGTTTCGAGCCCGCGGCTTCACCGGCGACCACGTACGTCGTTTTCTTCGTCACGCTGTCGGTGGGCACGCCGCCGGCATCGCGGACCAGTCCCTCCGCCTGACCCCGCGTCCATCGGCTCAAGGTACCGGTAAACACCACCTGCGCGGCGGCGAGCCGTCCATCGCCGGACCGTGCGATCGCCCGGGGCGGCGCGGGCTTCACGCCGGCCGCCAGTAGACGCTTGATCAGACGCCGGTTGGGCGCCTGCTTGAAGAAATTCACGATGCTCTCCCCGATCGTCGGCCCGATGCCGGGGACGTCGCGCACCTGCTCGAACGACGCCTCCTTGAGCGACTCCGGTGTCGGGAAGTACCCGGCGATGAGTTCGGCAATGTGTGCGCCGACGTGTCTGATGCCCAGGGCGTAGAGAAACCTCGTCATCGTGGTGCCTTTGCTGCGTTCGATGGCCGCCAGCACATTTTGGGCGAGCTTGTCCCCCATGCGTTCAAGCGCAAGCAGGTCGTCCTTCTTAACGCGATAGAGACCGGCGGGGTCCCGCACCAGCCCCTCCTCGAGCAGCTGGCCGATCAGTTTCACACCCAGCCCCTCGATGTTCATCGCGTCGCGCGACGCAAAATGAATCAGACGCTCGTGCACCTGCGCCGGGCACGAGAGGTTCGGACACCGCGCCACGGCCTCGCCCTCAGGCTTCTCGACCGGCGTCCCGCAGACCGGGCACCGATCGGGCATCTGGAACAGACGCTCGTGCCCGGTGCGCCGCTCGACCAGCGGTGCGACGACTTCTGGGATCACCTCACCCGCGCGCTGCACGATGACCCAGTCGCCAATACGAATATCCTTGCGCGTGATCTCATCCTCGTTGTGGAGGGTGGCGCTTGTCACCGTCACCCCGGACACCCGCACCGGCTCGAGCACTGCCGCCGGCGTCAGCGCGCCGGTGCGGCCGACGTTGATGGTGATGTCGATCAGCCGCGTGATCGCCTGCTCGGCAGGGAACTTATACGCAAGCGCCCAGCGCGGCGCCTGCGTCGTGGCTCCCAACTCGACCTGCTGGGTCACGTCATCGACTTTGATGACGACGCCGTCCGTGTCGTAGTCGAGCACGGCGCGCCGCTCAGTCCACGTGCGCACGTACGCCTTGACCTCGTCCAGCGAGTCGCATCGGGCGGCGTGAGGGTTCGTGCGGAAACCGGCGCCACGGAGCCACTCGAGGGTCTCCCAATGCGATCGAAGCGCGAGCCCGTCGGCCGCCCCGAGCCCGTAGACGAAGATGTCCAGCGGGCGACTCGCGGTGATCTGCGGATCGAGCTGGCGCAGCGACCCGGCCGCGGCGTTGCGCGGGTTGGCGAACCGCGGCTCGCCGCGGGCGTCGCGCTCGGCGTTGACCGCGTCAAACGTCTTCCGGGGCAGATACGCTTCGCCGCGCACTTCGATCAGCTGCGGCGGCTTCTTGACCCGCAGGCGGAGCGGGAGGCTCTTGATCGTCCGGAGGTTTGATGTCACGTCCTCGCCCTCGGTGCCATCGCCGCGGGTCGCGCCGGTCACCAAGAGGCCGTCCCGGTAGGTGAGCGAGACCGCCGCACCGTCGATTTTCAGTTCGCAGACGTACCGGACCGCCGCGCTGCCCAGCGCCTGGCGCACCCGCTTGTCCCAGGCCTCCAACTCCTCGTCCCCAAAGGCGTTGGCCAGGCTCATCATCGGGGCGCGGTGTCGGACGGTCGCAAACGCCGCCGACGGTGGCGCGCCGACACGCTGGGTGGGAGAGTCCGCCGTGATCAGATCGGGGTAGCGCGCCTCTAGTTCGGCGAGCTCGCGCAACAGTTGGTCATACACAGCGTCGGAGATGACCGGCTTGTCGAGCACATGATAACGGTATATGTGCTCGTTGATCTCGTCGCGCAACCTGGCCGCCCGTCGGCGGATATCGGCGGGAACGCTCATGGCAGACTCAACGATGGCATGAGCAACGCCACGCTTCAGGCGTGGGGGGTGTTCACCCTCCGGCCATCGCCGGGATGATGGCCACCTCGGCGCGGTCGTCGAGCGGCGTCGCCAGCCCCTGCAGCAGACGGACGTCCTCGTCGTTGACAAACACGTTCACGAAGGGGTGCAGCTCGCCGCCGCTGTCGACCAGACGCTCGCCCATCCCGGGGTAGCGGCCGTCCAGTTCTTGGATGGCCGCGGCCAGCGTGCCTGCGACCACGGTGACGATTCGTTCGCCGTTCGTATACCGCCGCATGGGCGTCGGGATTCGCACAGTCGCCATCGCGTCCTCCTACGATGCCGGTGCCAGCACCGCGGCTTCGAATGCACGCAGCGTCGGCTTGATGCGCACGGTCTCCGGGAGCCTGCCGGCAACCGCCTCCTGTGCCTTCAGCCCCATGCCGGTGACATAGGCGACCGTCGTGTGTTCCGGATCGATCGCCCCGCTGCGGACCAACTTGCGTAGCACGGCCACGGTCACCCCACCGGCCGGCTCGGTGAAGATACCCTCGGTGTGGGCCAGCAGCTCGATACCTTCCACGATCTCCTCATCCGTAACGGCTTCGATCCGTCCACCGGTCGAGCGGACGGCGGCAAGAGCGTACCGGCCGTCGGCCGGCGTGCCGATCGCCAGCGAGTGGGCGATCGTGTTCGCGCGCACCGGCCGCACGCGATCGGTGCCGTCTTTGAACGCGGCAGCAACGGGGTTGCACCCCTCGGCCTGCGCGCCGTGCACGCGTGTCTTTGGCGCGGCGATCAAGCCGAGTTCGGCCAGTTCTCGAAACCCGGTATGGATCTTGACCAGCAGGTTGCCGGAGGCCACGGGGACGACGACCGCGTCGGGGGCGCGCCAGCCGAGTTGCTCGGCGACTTCGTACGCCAGCGTCTTGCCGCCCTCACTGTAGTACGGCCGCATGTTGACGTTGAGGAAGGCCCACCGGTGCTCTTCACCGATCTGGGCGCACAGCCGGTTGACGTCGTCATAGTCGCCGTCGACCTCAACCACAGTCGCGCCGTAGACGGCCGCCGCGAGGACCTTCGCCCGCTCGATGCCGGCGTGGACGAACACACAGGCCCGCATGCCGGCTCGTGCGGCGTGTGCCGCCACCGAATGGGCCAGGTTGCCGGTGGACGCGCACGCCAAGACATCGTAGCCGAAGCGCCGGGCCGCGGCGGTGCCGATCGACACCGAGCGATCCTTAAACGACCACGTCGGATTCACCGAGTCATTCTTGACATAGAGATGACGCAGTCCCAGCGCCTCGCCAAGACGCCGCGCGGCGACCAGCGGCGTGAACCCGGGCGAAAGATCCACGACAGGATCGTACGGCACCGGGAGCAGATCGGCGTAGCGCCAGATCGACTTCGGGCCCGCCTCGATCCGCGCGCGCAGCGGCAGCCGCCGCAGCGCGTCAAAATCGTACGCCGTCTCCAACGGCCCCAGACATGCCTCGCAGACATACACAGGACCACCAGGGACCTCGGTCCCGCACTCCCGGCAGCGCAGCCGATCAACGGCCATGTTCGCGTTCCCTCCCCCTTCGACTGTTCCGAGCGCCAATCTGATCGGACACTGGTTGTCTCTTACACGTCGAGCGCACCTTGCGCTTCGATACCGGTCACGATCGCACGGCTGCCCACACCCGCGCGCTGGAATGCCTCGACCATCGCCTCCCCGACGTCCTGCGCGCTTGCGGGCGGCGCGAGCGCGGCGACCGTCGGACCGGATCCGCTGAGGACCGCGCCGTACGCCCCGGCGCCGGTGGCCGCGGCCGTGACCTTGTCGAACCCGGGGACCAGGTGCCGGCGATACGGTTGGTGCAGACGATCAGTCAGCGCGTGGCGCAGCAGCTCCGGCCGGCCCTGCGCCAGCGCAATGAGCAGCAACCCCGCATGACCCAGGTTGTAGACTGCATCTTCGAGACTGACCTGGCGAGGCAGGACCGCACGGGCCGCGGCCGTCTCGACCTGCAGGGCCGGCGTCACCAGCACGACGGCCAGCGGAAATCCCGGCAGGATGCGCGCCCACCGCATGACCGCGTCGTCACGCGTGACGACGACCACCCCGCCCAGCAGGGCGGCGGCCACGTTGTCGGGATGTCCTTCGAGTTCGGTCGCGATGCGCAGCAGCTCGTCGGCCCCAAGGGAATCGCCGAGCAGGCGGCTGGCCGCGACCGCGCCACCCACAATGGCCGCCGCGCTGCTGCCGAGCCCACTGCGCAACGGGATCGGCGAGTGCGCTTGGAGCGCAAACGACCCCGCGTAGCCCACTCGTTGTGCCACGGCGGCCGCGCTCCGGTAGATGAGATTGGAGGAATCTTGGGGAACGTCGACACCGGTGACCGCCACCTGGGGAGAGCGCGCCGGTGCCAGCGTGATTTCGGCGTGCACGCCAACCGCCGCCGCCAAGACGTCGAAGCCCGCACCGAGGTTGGCGACGGTTGCGGGGACACGTATGGTGACGCGCTCGAGCGCGACGGTCACGCTGGCCTCCACCATGATGCAAAAATCCCCTCCACTTCCTGCATTGGAGGGGATTCCATCCTCTCATCCGCCGGAACTGGACCCGCGGGGGTTGGCACCTTGCCATTCGGCAGGCTGCCGGGGGTCATCGGGTCCGTCCCTCACCCACTCTTGATAAGAGTTGCTATTCAATTGAAAGTCACACTAGCATACGCATCCGGACGCGTCAAGGCGGGCGGGGAACGTCACCCAAGTCCTGGTAAGATGTTCACTGTGAACCCCGTCATCATCCAGTTTGGTCCGCTGGCCATCCGATGGTACGGGGTCATGCTCGCCACCACGATTGCGCTCGGCATCTACGTTGGTGGTCGCTACGCCCCGCGGTTCGGCATCCCCGCGACCGTCTATGATGCCGTCGCGGTGCCGTTTACGATTGCCGCGCTGGTCGGCGCGCGCATCGGGTTTGTGATCTCACACTACTCCTTGTTCGACAGCCCGCTCGAGTTCGTTCGTATCGACCGCGGCGGGTTGGCGTCGCACGGCGCCATTGCGGCCGGCCTGCTATATCTGATCTGGGCGTCTCGCCGGCACGGCGTGTCGATGTGGTCCCTGGCCGATGCCATCGGGTGGGCGATCCCGATTGGCAACATCTTTGTTAGGATCGGCAACTTCATCAACGGCGAACTCTACGGCAACCCGACGACGCTCCCCTGGGGGGTCCGGTTCCCGGGTGCGGGCGATGCGCCGCGCCACCCGCTGCAGGTCTACGAAATGATCCTGGCCGGCGTCATCATCCTCGTCACCCGCCGGGTCGCCGCCCGCCGCCGTGTTGAGGGACAGGTGTTTTGGACGATCATGGTGCTGACCTCGATCGGACGTGTGATCTTCGACGCGCTGCGCAGCGACATGCGGGCGTTCGGGGTCTTCACGCTGGGACAGATTCCGGCGGTGCTGTTGATCGTCTGGGGGACGGTCGTGTTGGTCAGCGGAGGAACGCGCCTACCCGATGCGCAATCGCGTTGACGGTCGACGGCGCGATCCCCATCTGCACCACCGCGGCGGCGGCAAGGACGAGCACGACGTTCACCAGGGGGCTGCGGTTGATGCGCACGTCCGCGGATAACTCGCCCGTAAACATCACATAGGCCACCCGCAGGTAGTAATACACGGAGACCACACTCGACAGCACACCGATCAGCACGAGCAGCAGCCCGACCCGCCCGCCGCCTTCGACGGCCGCCTCGAACACACCCAGTTTCGCAAAGAATCCCGCAAGCGGAGGCAGACCGGCCAGCGAAATCATGAAGAGCGCGGTCGCCACTGCCAGGAGCGGCGCTCGGTGGTACAAGCCGGCATAGTCGTCGATGCGGTCGGCTTCTTGGCCGTTACGCTCCACCGCAATGGCGACGGCGAAGGCGCCGGTGGTCATGGCCGCGTAGACAACCAGGTAGTTCAGCACCGCCGAGATCGCCGCCGGCGTGCCCACCGCCACGCCGATCAACAAGTATCCAGCGTGCGCGATGCTCGAGTAGGCCAGCAGGCGCTTGTAACTCGTCTGCCCGAGGGCGGCCAGGTTGGCGAGGATCATTGTCACCGCGGCGAGGGCGCCGAGCACCACCGTCCACTGCGCCGCCAGCGCCCCCAACGACAGCGGGAACACGCGCAGGAGCGCCAGAAAGGCGCCGATCTTGGCGATCACCGCCATGAACGTGGCCGCGGGCAGCGGGGCGCCCTCGTAGACGTCGGGCGCCCAGGTGTGGAACGGGACGAGCGCGGCCTTGAAGCCCAGCCCGATCGTCAGCAGCCCCACACCGGCAGCGGCGCTCGTACTCGACGGCATGCGTTCGAGCGCCTGGCCGAGATCCGCGAGCCGAGTGGTCCCGGTCGCGCCGTAGAGCAACGCGACACCATAGAGGAAGAACGCGCTGGCAAACGCGCCGAGCAGGAAGTATTTCATGCCGGCTTCCTGTGAGCGGACGTTGGCACGGCTCGTCGCCGCCAGCACGTAGAGGGGGATCGAGAGCGTCTCCAGCGAGAGAAACAGCATCAGCAGGTCTCGGCTGGCGCCCATCAGCATCGCGCCGCCACCCGCGGTCAACACCAGTACGTAGTATTCCCCTCGTTCCAGACGCGTCCGGCGGAGGTATTCGGGCGCAACCAGGATCCCGAGTCCGACCACGGCCAACGCCAGGAGCTGGCCCGAGCGCGTGAGCGCGTCGCGCACGTACATGCCCGAGAAGCCAATGCCGTCGGGCACGCCCGCGGCCGACCAGCCGGCCCATGCCACACCCGCCAGGCCGACGCCGACAAGCCAACCCCGGCGGTTGGGCGGCAGCCACAGATCGATCATGAGGATGAGGAGCGCGGTCCCAAACACCATGAGCTCTGGCGCGACCAGCGCCAGGTCGGCGACGAGGGTGGCGCTCACCGGCGGCTCACCGGGGCCGCCACCGCCTGCTCGATGCGCGTCAGCGCCGCCTTCACCGTAGCCTCGGATTTGTCCAGAAGCGCCCGCGGGTACAACCCGACGGCGAAGATCATCGCGATCAGCGGGACGAAGACCAGCATCTCGCGCGGTGTCAGGTCGACGAGGCGCTCCGGATGTTTGGCCGTCACCGGCCCGTGCATCACCTGCTGGTACGCCCACAGCAGGTAGACCACCGACAGGACGACGCCGCCGACCGCGAGAGCGGCCCACCAGGACGACGTACGAAACGCGCCCAACAGGATCAAGAACTCGCCGACGAATCCATTGGTGCCAGGCAGGGCCGCGGACGAGACCGCCACAATGGTGAACACGGCCGCGAACCGCGGCATCAACGCGGCCACGCCCCCGTAGTCGGCGATCGCGCGCGAGTGGGTACGGTCGTAGAGTACACCGACGATGAGGAACAGCGCGCCGGTGCTCACGCCGTGATTGATCATCTGGATCAGCGCGCCCTGCAGACCCTGCACGTTGAGCGCCGCGATCCCCAACATCACAAACCCCAGATGACTGACGCTGCTGAACGCCACCAAACGCTTGAGGTCGGTCTGGACCCACGAGACGGCCGCCCCGTAGAGGATCCCGATGATGGCCAACGTGGCGATCAAGGGCGCGGAAGCGGCCAGCGCCTGCGGGAAGAGTGACGGCCCAAAGCGGACGAACCCGTAGGTGCCCATCTTCAGCAAGACCGCGGCCAGAATCACGCTGCCGGCGGTCGGGGCTTCGGTGTGCGCGTCGGGCAGCCACGTGTGCAGCGGCCACATCGGCACCTTGACCGCAAAAGCCAGGGCGAAGGCGGCGAACAGCGGCCCCTGCAGACCGGCCGGGAGCCCCATCTCGGCCAACCGCTGCAGGTCGAAGGTGCGCTCGCCGAGCCGGCCGATGCCGATCACGTGGAGGGCGATAATGGCCACCAGCATCAGCACGCTGGCCGCCATTGTATATAGGAAGAACTTGATGGCCGCATACCGTCTGTTGGCGCTCCCCCAGATGCCGATGAGAAAGGCCATGGGGATCAACACGGCTTCCCAAAAGACGTAGAACAGGATCAGGTCGAGGCTGAGGAACGTCCCCAGGACCGCGGTTTCCAGACCGAGCATGGCCAGGGTGAACGCTTTCACCCGCTCGGTGATCGACCCCCAGGAGCCCAGCAGCGCGATCGGAAAGATGACGGCGGTCAGACCTACGAGGAGCAGCGAGATGCCGTCGACGCCGACATGATACCCAATCCCCAACGACGGCACCCAGGGCGTCTGTTCGGAAAACTGCATGCCCCCGGACGAGCCGTCGAACAACTGGAAGAGGCGGGCGGCCAGCAACAGTGCCCCCAGCGTGACCGACAACCCGAGCCAACGGATCATGTGTTCGCGGTCGCGTGGGACGAACCCGATCAGGACGGCACCGGCCAGCGGCAGGAAGATCAGCGTCGAAAGCATGACTACCTCAGCACCCAATAGCCCACGATGAGGATGGTCCCGATCAACAGCACCAGGGCGTACTGCCGCGCGTATCCCGTCTGCAAACGGCGCGCCGCCTCGCCAAACCCTCCGAACACGTGGCCGACGCCGTTGACGGCGGCGTCGATCAGCCCCAGGTCGATCGGACCTGCCAACCACCGGGCGAGCGTTTTTCCGGGAGCGACGATGACGGCCTCGTACAGATCGTTGATGTACCAGCCGCGCTCAAAGAAGGTTCCGGCCACCCCCAGCGACGGATCACGCCCGTCGCGGTAGGCCGTCCATCCAATGAGGACACCGGCAAGGGCCACGGCAATTGAGACACCGGCGAGCAGGAGCGCAGGGGGAGAACTCGCGATCTCCATCGCCGGTGCCATCAACGGGCCGAGAAAGCGGAGGAGCGGCTCGCCTGCGGCCTGCGCTCCGAGCGCCCCGCCACCCGCCGCGAGCACGGCGAGCACACCCATCGGCCAGAGCATGAGCGGGGGCGACTCGTGCGGGTGCGCGTTTTGGTCGGCCGGCCGGCCACCGAAGGTGAGCATCGCCGCCCGGGTCATGTAGACCGCGGTCACGAAGGCTGTCAGCAGGCCCAGCGCATAGGGCAGATAGTTACCCGTGTGCATCCCCAGCGCGAACGCGTGCTCGAGGATCAGGTCTTTGCTGAAGAAACCGGCAAACGGCGGGATCCCCGCAATCGCCAACACGCCGATGACGAACCCGCCGGCGGTCCAACGCAGCGGTCGCGCGAGCCCGCCCAGGCGGCGCATATCGATGACATCGTGCATGGCGTGCATCACACTGCCGGCGGCCAGGAACAACAGCGCTTTGAAGAACGCGTGCGTGACGAGATGAAAGATGCCTGCGGCCGGCGCCAGAGATCCCATAGCCACGAACATGTAGCCGAGCTGGCTGATGGTCGAGTACGCGAGCACGCGCTTGAGATCGTGCTGGCGCAATGCGACCGTTGCGGCGTAAAAGGCGGTCAACGCACCGACCATCGCGATCACGACCGGCACGCCCGGTGCGGTCAAGAAGAGACGGTCGAGCCTGGCAATCAAGAAGACGCCCGCCGTCACCATCGTGGCGGCGTGAATCAGGGCCGACACGGGCGTCGGGCCTTCCATCGCGTCGGGCAGCCACACGTGCAAGGGGAGCTGGGCGGATTTCCCCGTGGCGCCCGCAAACAGCAACAACGCGGCGAGGGCGCGCGCGCCGTCCGAGAGACCTGCGGCGCCGTCACGAATCTTCAGGATGTCCAGCGTGTTCAGCGAGGTGAACAGGATGAGGAGACCGAGCAGAAACGCGGCGTCACCGATACGGTTGACGACAAACGCCTTCCGCCCCGCGGTGGCCGCCGCCGGGCGTGTGAACCAGAACCCGATGAGCAGATACGAACAGAGCCCGACGAGCTCCCAGCCGACGAACAGCACGAGCAGGTTGCCGGCGAGGACCAACAGCAGCATCGAGAACATGAACAAGTTCAAGTAGGCGAAGTAGCGACTCGCGTGAGGGTCTTCGGCCATGTACCCGATCGAGTAGACGTGGATCAACAACCCCACGCCGGTGATGGTGAGCACCATGACCAGCGACAGCGCGTCCACGAGCAGGCCGGCCTGCACGTCCAGATCGCCGGCACCGAGCCACGAATAGAGCGGGAGACCGATCGACAGCGACATTCCGGGCGCACGGGTCTCACCAAACGCGGAGAGGACGACGAGTGCGGTCGCGAAACTGGCGGCGACGGCCAGGGCGGCCACCCAGCCCGAGAGCACGCGGGGCAGGCGCCGGCCGATCAACCCGTTGGTCAGCCATCCCAAGAGGGGCCAGAGCAGGATCCACGGCGCGAACTGGATCGTCACTACCCCCGCAACAGATCGACGTCGTCGATATCCACGGAGTCCCGCGATCGAAAGATGTCGACGATGAGCGCGAGACCGACCACGACTTCCACGGCGGCCACGACCAGGACGAAAAACACGATGACCTGACCGTCCACCGTGCCCAGCTGTCTGGCAAACGTCACGAAGGCCAGGTTCACCGAGTTCAGCATCAACTCAACGGCCATGAAGATGATCAGGGCGTTGCGCCGCACCAATACGCCGACGGTGCCCAACACAAAGAGCACCGCGGACAGCAGCAGATAGGCGCCCGGCGGGACCACCGGCTACCGCGGCTCCTCGCCGGATTGGCGGCGACCCAGCACGACCGCGGCGATCATGCCGACCAGCAGGATGATCGACGCCAGTTCGAACGGCAGGATGTAGGTGCCGAACAGGGACTGCCCCACCTGCTGCGCCGTCCCGAAGTCGGGCTCGACCTGCGCGAAGGGTCCTGTCGCGGCCAGGACCGCGACGGCGAGGACCACCAGGTAGACCGCGCCGAGGACGATGGCGGCGGCGCGCTGGCGGGGCAGTTTCTCGCGCGACCCCTCTCCCCGCCTCGCGTGCAGCAGCATGATCACAAAGAGGAACAAGACGACGATGGCCCCAGCGTAGACGATCACTTGAAGCACCGCGATGAATTGCGCCGCCAGCAGCAGGTACATGACGGCGAGCGCCGCCAGCACCATCAGCAGCGCGAGCGCGCTGTGCACAGGTTGCCGGGACGCGATCACCCCAACGCCGCCCGCCAGGGCCAGACAGGCCGCAGGCACAAAGATCAGCCACTCCACGCGGCGCTAGACCTCCCGCCCCGGGTCGCGACCGGACGCGCCGGGTGACGGCTCAGTCAGCATCGGCTTCGTATAGATCATCGACTCGCGGGTGTACCCCGCGAGCTCATACTCGTGACCCAGGACGATGGCGCCGGTCGGGCACGCCTCCTCGCAGAATCCGCAGAAGATGCAGCGGAGCATGTTGATCTGGAAGTCCTCAGCGTACCGCTCGCCCTTACTCACCTGATGTTCGGGCGTGTTCTCGGCGGCCTTGACCAGGATCGCCTGTGACGGACACACGATGACGCACAGCTCGCACCCCACACACCGCTCCAGACCGTCGGCGTAGAGGGTCAACCAGTGGCGGCCTTTGAAGCGCGGCTCGACGCGCGTCTTTTCGTCCGGATACTGCGTGGTCACCGGCGGGCGCAGCGCGTAGCGACCCGTCACGAGCAAGCCCCGCAGCATGGCCACCGCCTGCCTCAGGACCGTTGGCATCCTCCTACCCTCCGGTCAGCGTGATGACCACGGCCGTCGCCGCGACGTTGAGCAATCCAACAGGGATCAGCACCTTCCAGCCGAGGGCCATGAGCTGATCGTGGCGGACCCTCGGCAACGTGGCGCGGATCCAGATGAAGAAGCTGGCGAAGAGCAGGGTCTTGATCACGACCCACAGGGGTCCGGGGAGCAGCGGACCGTGCCATCCGCCGAAGAACAACGTCGACGCGAGCAGACTCATGGTGACCACACCGACGTACTCGCCGATGTAGAACATCGCGAATTTGAAGCCGCCGTACTCAGTCTGAAAGCCCGCGATCAACTCTTGTTCGGCCTCGGGAAGATCGAACGGGGCCCGGTTCGTCTCGGCGAACGCGCCGATCATGAAGATGACGAACGCCACCGGCTGCAGCGCGACAAACCAGATGCGCCGCTGCGCTTCGACGATCTGGACCAAGCTGAGGGAGTTGGCGGTGAGCACCACCGACACGACCGCCAACCCGATCGCCAGCTCGTAGGAGATCAACTGTGCGCTGGACCGGAGGCTGCCGAGCAGCGAGTACTTGTTGTTCACCGACCAGCCACCAAGGATGACGCCGTAGACACCGATCGACGATGCCCCCAGGACCAGCAGGATGCCGACGTTCGGATCGGACAGACGCAGCGGAATCGTCTGGCCGAAGATCCGCACCTCGGGCCCGATCGGGATCACCGCATAGACGAACAGCGCCGCGATCATCGACAGCGCCGGGGCGACCCAGTACACGATGACATCGGCGCCGGCGGGAACAAAGTTCTCTTTGAAGATCAGCTTGATGCCGTCGGCAAGCGGCTGGAGGAGCCCAAACGGCCCGACACGGTTTGGTCCGTGACGCAACTGGAAACGCGCGAGCAGACGGCGCTCGAGCAGGGTCATGTAGGCGCAGGCCGTCAGCAGCAGCACCAGCAGGATGGCGCTCTTGACCGCCGCGCCCACCAGATCGCCGACCTGCACCGACGTCACCGGTGCGCTCCCGTCCCGGTTGCGACCAGGGGACGAACCTCGGCCCGAGCCGCGGTTTCCGGCCATCGGAGGAGCGCATGCACCGGCACCTCGTCATACCCGCGCGGCAGCAACACCTGTCCGGCCGGCGCCTCCCGGGCGACGCGCGCCTGCACCACCACCGCGCCGTGGGGACTGCGGATCTCTACCAGCCCTCGATCCGTCACCGCCAGCCGCGCCGCGTCGTCAGGGTGGATCAGACAATGCGGCGCGCCGGCGAGATCGCGGATGCCCCGGCTGCGACCGGTCATGTTGCCGTGCGTGAAGAGCTGTTCAACCAGGACGACCCACAGGCGTGCGCCATCGTTCGCCGGCGCGCTTGGTGCGGCCGGCACCGCCTCCGCAACCGGCGGGATCGGCGTGATCGCCCCCACCGCGAGACCAGGCACCATCGCCCGCATCTCGCCGAGCAGCTCGTCGGCCGTCCCAAACGTGATGAGGTGTCCCAGCCGCCCGGCCAGCATGCCAAAGATCTCGCGGTCGTCGCGTGCCTGCCCCGGCCCCTGAACGGCGGCTGTCAGCGGCAGGGTGCGCCCTTCCATGTTGGTCACCGTCCCGGACTTCTCCGGGAGGACCAGCGCCGGGAACACCACGTCCGCCTCCTCGGCCGTGCGGGAGAGGAACGCCTCGTGCACGACCACAAACCCCACGCCCCGCCGGGCGGCGCCCCACGCCGACCCGTCGGTCACGGCCGTCGCGGGATCGCTCCCCGCCACGTAGAGCACATCCACGTCGCCGGCCGCCGCACGCTTCAAGATATCGGGCGCAGACCAGCCTCCGCCTTCGGGCGATAACCCGAAACGGTGGGCGCCAATGTCGTTGCCGTGACCCCGCATGATGTGCAGCGTGCCCGTGGTGCGCGCTGCAAGATCGCGCGCGGTACTGAGCATCGACGCACCAAACGGCGCGTCGAGCGCGAGCCGGCCAACGAACAGGTGCACACGGTGTCCGGCACCGATGGTCTGCGCCACATCGGCCGGCAGGTTGGCGAAGACCTCGGCGAGTCTGTCGTACGCCGGCGCCAGTTCGTGAGACGCGTATCGGGCGATCTCGAGATGTTTGGCGTGCACGATGACCAGCCGCGCGCCGTGATCGACGGCCTGCTTGATCCGCAGCCAGAGAACCGGATACTCCTCCGTCAGATCGCAGCCGGCCAGCACGAAGACATCGCCCCGGCCGATCTCATCGATGGATGCGCGGAGCCCCCAGGTGGTGCTCAGGCTGGCGCTGCCGGGCGGTGCGTCGATCCGATGATCGATGTGCGGCGTGCCGGCGACGTCCCTGAAGAACCTAGCCGCGGTCAGCGCCTCTTCGTTGGAGAGCCGCCGGCCCCCCAGGAACGCCACCCGGCCGGGGGCGTGCTCCAGTGATGCGCGCAGCCGCGAGGCGACCAGATCGAGCGCATCGTCCCAGGTGGTCTCGACGAGGCGGTCCCCACGCCGCACCAGCGGCGTGGTCAACCGGTCGTCCGCGCCGACGTAGTCGTGCCCGAAGAACCCGCGGTCGCACAGCCAGATGTCGTTGACCTCGCCCAACTCGCGCGCCCGCGTGCGCGTAATCTGGCCGCCGCGCACGTCGAGCCAGATCGCGCAGCCGAGCCCGCAATGCGTGCAGGTCGACGGCACCGGCTGGTTGTCCCACGGCCGGGCCCGAAACCGGTAGGTCTTGCTGGTGAGCGCGCCGACCGGGCAGATCGCGATCGTGTTGCCGATGAACTTCGATTCGACGGGAAGCGTAAACGGCGTGTTGATCTCGCTGGTGAAGCCGCGTTCGAACCCCTTGAGCGCGTCGTCCCCGGCAATGATCTCTCCAAACCGCACGCACCGCCAGCAGAGGATACAGCGTTCGCGGTCCAACGCCAGCACCGGACCTAGGGAAACGGGTTTGGCAAAGTCGCGCTTGGCTTCGATGAAGCGGCTGTGCCCCGGTCCCCAGCGATACGTCTGGTCCTGTAGCGGGCACTCGCCGCCCTTGTCGCAGATCGGGCAGTCCAGCGGGTGGTTGATCAGCAAGAACTCGAGGATGGCCTCCTGGCCCGCCTTCACCTCTGGCGAGACCGTGTCGACCACCATCCCCTCCCCCACCGGCAGCGTGCACGACGTCTGCAGTTTCGGCATCTTCTCGACCTTCACCAGACACATCCGGCACGCGCCCAGCGGCGGCATCCGGTCGTGATAGCAGAAGATCGGAATCTCGATCCCGGCGCCGCGGGCCGCCAGGTATGCCGTCGTGCCCTTGGGCACCGTGACGGTCCGGCCGTCGATCGTGAGCGTGACGACGTCGGTTGGGTTAGTGACCATGCGCCGATCCTCCGGCGGCAACCTGCGCGGCACGGCCGATGTGGGCCTCATACTCGCCGCGGAAGTGCCGCAACGACGCGACCAGGCTCGGCGGCACGCTCTCGCCGAGCGGGCAAAAACACGTGCCGGTCATGCCCTTCGCGACGCTCTCCAACAGGGCCAGGTCGGCGGCGCGACCCCGCCCGTGCAGGATCCGCTCGAAGACCTGGCCGATCCAGACCGTCCCCTCCCGGCAGGGCGTGCACTTCCCGCACGACTCTTCACGGTAGAACTCGACGTGCCGCGCCATCACCTCGACGATGTCCGCCGTGTCGTCGAGCACCACGACCGCCGCCGAGCCGAGCATCGTGCCTGCCGCGCGCAGGCTGTCGTAGTCCATTCGCACATCCAGTTGGTCTTCGGTCACCAGCATCGATGACGATCCCCCGGGGAAGGCCGCCTTGAACCGCCGCCCCGCCCGCAGCCCACCCGCGTGCGTGAAGATCATGTCCCGCAGCGTCGTGCCCAGCGGCAGCTCGTACACACCGGGTGTGACGACGTGGCCGCTGACCGAAAAGAGGGCGGGCGGGCCGAGTTCTTTGTATCGCTCGGGCCCCAGGGTCAGGATCGCCGGCACGTGACACAGCGTCTCGACGTTGTTCAGCAGCGTCGGCTGCTGATACAAACCCGCCTGCGCCGGGAAGGGCGGTCTGAGCCGCGGCATCGCGCGGCGGCCTTCCAGCGACTCGAGCAGCGCGGATTCCTCACCGGCGATGTACGCCCCAGCGCCCGAATGGACCACGATGTCCACGGTGTGCGGGCCGCCGAATATCCGTTGCCCGACGAAGCCCGCCGCCTGCGCCTGCGCCAGCGCTTCGTCCAACAGCCTGCGCCCCTCGTAGAACTCTTTGCGCAGATAAATGTAGGCCTTCTTCGCGCCAACCGTGACCGACGCAATGATGAGGCCTTCGAGCAGCAGGTGCGGGCAGCCTTCGACCAACGTCCGATCCTTGAAGGTCCCCGGTTCACCCTCGTCGCCGTTGACCACGACGTACTTGACCGGCGCACCGCGCGGGATGAACTTCCACTTCTGCCCGGTCGGGAAGCCCGCTCCGCCCTTCCCCCGCAGCCCGGACTGCACCAGGATGTCGATGACCGAGTCGGGCGGCACCTCGCCGAGCGCGACGCGTCGCGCGGCTTCATAGCCGCCCCGCGCCCGGTACGTCTCGAGGTCGTGCGTCCCGCCATCGCGGGTCCACGTGAGCAGGATCGACTCGGCCATCATGGATACCGATTCAGCAGCTCGTCGACGCCGGCCGTGTTGATCCGGGCGTGGCGGTCTTCGTCGATCAACAACACCGGCGCCTCCTCGCACGCGGCAAGGCATTCCGCGGTCTTGAGCGTAAACCGCCGGTCCGGCGTCGTCTCACCCGGCGCGACCCCCAACCGGTCCTGAAACTGCTGCAGCACCTTCGCGCAGCCGTTCAACATGCACGAGAGGTTCGTGCACACTTGGATCACATGCCGGCCCACCGGCTCCAGGTGCAGCAGGTGATAGAACGACGCCACCGAGGTGACCTCTGAGAAGGGCAGACTCAACGTGTCGGCCACGCCCTGAAGCGCGTCCGGGGTCAGCCAGCCGGTCTCGCCTTGCGCGACGAACAGCGCAGGAAGCAAGGCCGACTGCCGATGCTCGTAGAGCCCGGCGAGCCGCCGGATCTCGGCGTGTGCGGCGTCGCTGAGACCTGCCGTGTGCGCGTGACCTTCGATCACCGATCCACGTCCCCGAGCACGATGTCGATGCTGGCGATCGCCACGACAACGTCGGCGATGTAGCCGCCGCGGACCATCACCGGTAGCGCCTGAAGATTGTTGAACGACGCCGACCGCACCCGCACGCGCAGAGGGCGGTTGCTGCCGTCGCTGGCAATGTAGTAGCCCTTCTCACCACGCGGGGACTCCACCGCCGCGTAGACGTCCCCGACCGGCGGCCGGATGCCCTCGCTCACCAGCTTGAACTGGTGGATGACCGCCTCCATGCTCCGGACGAGTTCGTGCCGCGGCGGTAGCGCGACTTTGCGATCCTCGACGATCCAGGGGCCGGGAGTGATGCGGCCGAGCGCCTGCCGGATGATGCGAACGCTCTGCCGGATCTCTTCCATGCGGATCCTGTAGCGGTCAAAGGCGTCGCCGTTCTTTCCCAGGGGCACGTCGAACTCATACTGCTCGTACCCGCTGTACGGAAACGCCTTGCGCACGTCATAGTTGACGCCCGATCCTCGCAGCGTCGGCCCGGTGCAGCCATAGCGCAGCGCGTCCGCGGGCGAGAGCAGCGCAATCCCCTCAGTGCGTTTCCGCCAGATCAAGTTGTCGGTGAGCAGCGCCTCATACTCATCGACCCGCGCCGGTAGCGCCTCAATGATCCGGCGCACCCGCGTTTCGAAGTCTTCCGGGAGGTCCCACTGCAGACCGCCGATCCGGAGGTAGCCGTGCATCATGCGCTGGCCGGAGACGGCTTCGAAGAGGTCCAGGATGCGCTCTCGGTCGTCGAAGCAGTAGATGAAGACGCTCGTCACGTTGAGATCGATGGCGCTGGTGCCCAGCCAGACGAGGTGGCTCGCGATGCGCGAGAGTTCCATCAGGATGACACGGGCCACCTGGGCACGAGGCGGTGGGGTTGCGCCGAGCAACTTCTCGACAGCCAGACAGTACGCGGTCTCTTCGATAAAGGTCGCAAGATACTCGATGCGGGCCGGAAAGACGATGTTCTGATGGTACGTCCGATTCTCCATCTCTTTCTCGAACCCGGTGTGGAGGTACCCGATGACCGGGACGGCGTCGCGGACGACCTCGCCCTCTAGTTCGAGGATGACGCGCAGGACCCCATGGGTCGCGGGGTGCTGCGGTCCCATGTTGATCGTCAGGGTTTCGGTCCGCCCGCTAGACACGGCACACTCGCATTCGGTGACCGGCGCGCAACTGCGCCCGGCCGGCCCGTTCGCGCCTCCTACGATCGTGGTGGCGACTTGGGGATGATCGTGCTCGGTACCTTCGGGACGTGCTCGACGAACTCGACCGGTTCCTCGGTCAGCGGAACATCTCTGCGGAGCGGGTACCCTTCCCAATCATCCGGCATCAGGATACGCGTCAGGTTCGGATGCCCGTCGAACCGGATACCGAAAAAGTCGTAGACCTCGCGTTCCAACCAGTTGGCCGCAGGCCACAAACCGGTCGCGCTGGCGATGACGGGCGAGTCCCCCGGCAACCGCGCTCTCACCCGCAGCCGCACCGACGCAGCATACCCAGTGAGCAGGTAGACCACTTCAAAACGGGGCTCGTGCGGGTGTCGATCGAGAGCGGTCAGGTCGGTGAGCACGAACGGCCCACCGGGCGCAGCGCCGAAGGCGCCGAGGACGTCGAGCACGCGCTCCGCTGGGACGGTGACCGTGGTCTCAGCGCGGAACTCGGTCACGTCCAAGGCGACGCCCGTGTGCTGCTGAACCCTCGCCACCAGGTCGCCGACCGCGCTCACCGCCGGCCTCCTGTCGCCGCGATCTTTTCTTGCAGCTTGATGATCCCGTACAACAAGGCCTCGGGCCGCGGTGGGCAGCCCGCGATGTAGACATCCACCGGGATGACCTTGTCCACACCCTGGACCAGCGCGTAGTTGTTGAAGACGCCGCCGCAGGACGCGCAGTCCCCCATCGCGATGACCCATTTGGGTTCGAGCATTTGATCGTAGATGTGGCGGATGACCGGCGCCATCTTCTGCGAAACCCGGCCGGAGACGATCAGCAGGTCGGCCTGGCGGGGCGACGCTCGAAACAGCTCACTCCCGAAACGCGCGATGTCGAAGCGGGCGGCCGCGGCGCCCATCATCTCGATGGCGCAACAGGCCAGCCCAAACTGCGCCGGCCAGAGGCTGCCCGCGCGCGCCCACCCGAGCATCCGGTCGACGGTCGTGACCAGCAGACGCTTCTCGAGGTCGGCCGCCTCGCGCTCGATCCCTGCCCGCGGCGTTACTGCCATTCCAACGCCCCGCGTTTCCAGGCGTAGATCAGACCCAGGCCGAGGATGCCGACGAAGACCAGCATCTCGAGGAGCCCGGTAAGCCCGAGACTCCGGTAGACGACGGCCCAGGGGAACAAGAACACGGTCTCGATGTCAAACAGCAGAAACAGCATCGCGATCAGATAGTAGCGGATCGGGACGCGCTCGCGGGCGCTCCCGATCGGCCACACGCCGGATTCGTAGGGCTCTTGTTTGGGAGGGGTGGGCCGGCTGCCCCCGAGGAGCGCATGAGCGGCCAGCAGGACGACGGTAAGGCCGACGACCAGGGTGAAGTGAACGAACACCGGGAGGTATTCAGACAATGCCGTTACCGTCGCCGCGCCGCAGGGCGCCGGATATTCGACAGGATGGTGGGCAGCACCATCAGCACAGTGTCGATCTCTTCGGCGGTGGTCCACCGACCCAACGAGAACCGCAGCGTCCCCATCGCGTAGGTCTCCGGCATGCCGAGCGCGGCAATCACATGCGACGGCTCAAGGCTGCCGGACGTGCACGCCGACCCGCTGGACGCCGCGATGCCGTCCAAGTCGAGCGCGAGCAGCAACGATTCGCTATCCGCCTCAGCGAAGGAGACGTTCACGATCCCCGGGAGCCGTGCGCTTGGATGACCGTTCAGCATCGCCCCATCGATCGCCCCGAGCCCGGCCGCCAGACGGTCGCGCAGCGCAGCGATCGTGGCGGCGTCGCCGGTCATCCGCTCAGTCGCGATGCGGGCGGCCTCGCCGAAACCGGCGATCCCCGGGACGTTCTCGGTGCCGCCGCGGCGGCCGCGCTCCTGGCTGCCGCCGTGGAGGAACGGCTCGATACGCACACCGGCGCGGACGTACAGCGCCCCGACGCCCTTGGGACCGTAGCGCTTGTGCGCCGACATGGACAGCAGATCGACATTCAGGCCGTCCACGTCGAGCGGCACGATGCCCACGCTCTGCGTCGCGTCGGTGTGAAAACGCACACCGCGCTCGCGGGCGATCCGGCCGATCTCAGCGATCGGCGCCAGCGTCCCGATCTCGTTGTTGCTATGCATGATGGTGATAAGTACCGTCTCCGGTCGGACCGCGCGGCGCACGGCGTCGGGATCCACGCCGCCGTACCGGTCGACCGGAAGCACCGTGACCTCGACGCCGTGTCGGGCCAACCACCGGCACGGTTCGAGGACGGCATGGTGCTCGGTGGCTGCGGTGATGACGTGCCGGCCGGGCATGTCACGCGCATAGACCGTGCCGAGGATCGCGGCGTTATTTGACTCAGTGGCCCCGCTGGTGAAGACGATCTCCTTCGGTTGGGCGCCGATGAGACGCGCCACGTACACGCGAGCTTCATCCACAGCGCCCCGAGCGGCTTGCCCGAACTGGTGGACGCTGCCGGCATTGCCGAACGTCTCGGTGAAGTGACGCTGCACGGCGGCCGACACCCCCGGGTCGACGGGCGTTGTGGCAGCATAATCGAGATAGATCGCAGTCCGACTCATGTCACCACCCAGTATAGCGCAGACGACCTCGTTGACTTCACGGGTCGGCCAGCACCCGGATCATGCTGCTGATGATCCGCGCCGTCGCGCCCCAGATGACATGCGGCGGGTAGTCGAAGAAGATGATCTCCCACTCCTGCCCCTCGCGCACAACGCGCTCGACCCGGCGTTGAGCGGGGTTCAAGAAGACCTCGAGCGGCACGGTAATGATCTGATCGATCTCGTTCGGGTTTGGCCGCAGACCGTCAGGCGGGGGGATCTTGCCCACGTACGGCGTGATGGCGAACCCGGACACCACGGTTTCGGTCTCATCGAGACGCCCCCACACCTCGACGGCCGAGGGGTCGAGGCCGATCTCTTCGTACGTTTCGCGCAGCGCGGTATCAAGCAGGTCCCTATCGCCGGGCTCCTCGCCGCCACCGGGGAACGAGATCTGCCCCTTGTGGTGCTGGACCTTGTCGGTCCGCTTAGTGAGCAGCAGATACGCCGAGCCCGTCGCTTCGAAGATCGGGACCAGCACGGCGGCTCGCTTGTAGCTGTGGGGGGGAAGGTCACGCGCCGGGGCCGACCGGAGCCGCTCCCGAAGCGTCCCAACGAGGTCCACGCGGTGGAGTTGGCCGCCGGACCCGGCCTCTCCTCCCACGCCCCCGGGCGCACGACATGTTGGGCCCGGTCCACAGGTTATCCACAAGATGTGGGGGCTGCCAGCAGGATTTCGTCCGCTGACGCTGAATTAGGCGGCGACCCCGGGGGGAAGGCCATGAACCCACAATTCGCCTCTATCGACGGCTCTCCATCGCAGCGACTTCGCGACATCTACCTCCTTAGCCCCAGGCTCCTTCCCCCTGAGGTTATAGCCGTGGCCTTCGCCAAGACCTCGCGCAGCCCCAAGCCCTTTCGCGAGATCGCCGACGAGCTCACACAGGAACAATCGAGTGAGTTTCACGAGAAATGGGTGCTGGGGTACGGGCACGGGTCGGTGGCCGAGCACGCGGTGCTGCACCTCGCGTTGGAGAACCTTTCGCGTCTCGCCATCGAAAGCCTCGAGAGCAACCGGCTCTGCTCATACACCGAGAAGTCGACGCGCTACCAGATCTTCGATGCTTTCTACGTCCCCCGCGCGATCGCCGCGTCCGGTCATGCCGAACGATATGCGGGCGCCTGCCGAGAGCTCTTCGAAGCGTACCAGGCCAGCCTCGAGCCGGTGCGCCAGGTGATCGAATCCTGGCACCCGCGGAAGGCGGACGAGACCGAACGGGCCTACGGCGCGCGCACTCGCTCGAAGTACATCGACGTCTGCCGGTTCCTGCTCCCGTGCGCAACCCTGGCCAACGTGGGGATGACGGCCAACGCGCGGGCGCTGGAGCACGCGATCACCAAGATGCTCTCGCACCCCCTGGAGGAAGTGCGCGCAATCGGCACCGAGGTCAAGCGGGTCGCAGCGGCTGAGGTGCCCACCCTACTGAAATACGCCGACCCCAATCCGTATCTCATGGAGACCGCTCAGGGGCTGACGGCGGTGGCGGAGCACCATGTCAATGGACACTCGGGGCCGGAAGAGATCGCAAGCGTGCGTCTCGTACACCACGATCGTAACGCCGAGATCCGGGTGCTCGCGGCATGCCTCTATCGGTTCGGCCGGCGATCGTATCCTGACGCCTGGGCGGAGGCGTCGAATATGACGGCACCAGAACGGGCCGCCGTGCTGGACCAAGCGTTGGGGCGGCTGGGCCGGCATGACACTCCTATCCGCGAGCTGGAACATACCACCTACACCTTCGATATCGTCTGCGATCAGGGCGCCTACTTCGACCTGAAGCGACACCGCATGATGACGCAGACGCCGCAGCCTCCGACGGTCGACCTCGGCTACGCCGTCCCACGCGCGATGGACGAAGCTGGATGTGGCCACCGGTTCCGGGATGCAGTCGAGCGGGCCACGGACACCTATCAGGTCATCGCCCGCGACTTCCCACTGGACGCGGCCTATCTGGTCACAAACGCGCACAACCGCCGCTTCCTGGCCACGATGAACCTGCGCGAGCTGTACTCGATGATTCCGCTGCGGGCCCGCGAGTCCGGACATTTCTCCTACCGGCGGGTCGCGTTGCTGGTGTACGAAGCGGTGCGGGTTGTGCACCCCGCCTTGATCGGGTACGTGCGCTTCGGCTACGAGCCGCCGACCGCGTCGGCCCTGGAGACCCAGTTCTTTGCGGACACGGTCGCCCGCTCCACGCCGACACCCGTGGGCTGACCGGCGCGTGTCCACCCGCATGACACACCCACGACCCGGGAGGTGGTGGATCCAATGGGTTTCTTGAAACTGGTCGTCTACATCATCGGGTTTGCAATGGCGTTCCTGGTGGCCCGGCAGTCAATCACCATGCAGCAGACCGGGCCCGGACGGTCGCGCATGGTGGGCGCGAGCGCGGGGGCCGTAGTGCTCGCGCTGCTCATCGCAGTGCTCACAATGGCTGTGGCCGCCAGTTTCGGACAGGTGCCGGCCGGCTACCGAGGCATTGTCCTGCGGTTCGGCGCGCCGAGTGGGGAAATCAAGGGTGAGGGCTTGTTCATGGTCGCGCCCTTCATCAATGCCGTCGAGCTGATGTCGGTACAGGTTGTCTCCTATGACGCCGTCGCCGAAGCCGCCTCCCGCGACCTGCAGGATGTCAAGGCGAAGGTCACGCTGAACTACGCGCTCGACGCCACGGAGGTCGTGGACATCTACCGCAGGCTGCGGCACGAGTACGAGTTCCGGATCATCAAGCCGGCCATCCAAGAGGCGGTGAAGGCCGCCACGGCCCGGTTCACCGCCGAGGAGTTGATCACGCGGCGGCCGGAGGTTCGCGACGCCATCCAGAAGAACCTCGAGGAACGCCTCGTCAAGTTCCATATCCATTCCGAGGCGATGTCCATCACCGACTTCGCGTTCAGCAAGTCGTTCAACGAAGCCATCGAGGCGAAGGTCACCGCGACGCAGCAGGTGCTGAAGGCCGAACGCGACCTGCAGCGGGTCAAACTCGAGGCGCAGCAACAGATCGAGCAGGCCCGCGCCCAGGCCGAGGCGTTGCGCATCCAAAAGGAAAATGTCACGCCCGCGCTGATCGAACTCCGGCGCATCGAGGCGCAGATCAAGGCGATCGAGAAGTGGAACGGCCAGATGCCGACCTATGTGGCCGGCCCGGTGCCGATCCTCGACGTGTTCAGGAACGGCAAGTAG
>JBGQGY010000005.1:0-63465 GCA_041497675.1 bacterium
CCGTTCAGGGGGTCGCGGGTCCCGATCCAACCCTCGACGTTCGTCATCGGGGCGCGTCTCTACAATGCCCGCGGCGAGCGCTTCATGGAACGCTACGATCCTCAACGGAAAGAATCGACGACACGCGATGTCGCGGCACGGGCGATCTTCGATCAGATCCGCCAGGGTCTCGATGTCGATGGGGGCGTGATCCTCGATCTCAGCGATGTGACCGATGACGACTTTCGCACGTCCAACAAGAAGGTCGTGGAGCGGCTCGACCCGCGGGGCGTGAACTTCCGCGACGTCCAGTTCATCATCGCGCCCGAAGCCCACTTCGTCATGGGCGGGATGGTGATCGACGAGACATGCCGGACGCCGGTGGACCGGCTGTACGCCTGCGGGGAAGCCGCGGGCGGCGTGCACGGGGCCAACCGGTTGAACAGCAACGCGATTCCAGACACACAGGTGTTTGGCGCCCGCGCGGGCCGGCTGGCGGCGGAGCAGTCGCTGCGGGACGAGCACGGCCGTATCGACGATCGCATCGTTCGCGCGTGGGCCGGGCGTCTCGAGGCCGTCGGCGGATCTGCCGGCGACGGGCACCAGGCACTGGAGCAGATGCGCGAAGAGTTCCAGCAGGCGATGTCGCTCGCGCTGGGCATCGTTCGCACGCGTGAAGGGCTGACCCGTGGGCTCGCGATGATCGACGCTCAGCGTGAGCGGCTTCGCGGGACGACGCCGCGGACGGGCGACGAGTTTCAGGCAGCGGCCGAACTGGCCGCGATGGCCGACGCCGCCGAGACGATGTGTCACTCGGCGCTGGTCAGGACGGAGAGCCGCGGGGCGCACTACCGTGAGGATTTCCCGGAGCGGGACGACGCGCGATGGGTGCAGACGGTGGTACTCCGGCGTGACGCCGGTGGACGCGTGTCGACCGAGCTCCGCCCGATCGACGTCGCCGATGATCCGCGGTACCTGGGCGCGGCGACCGTGCCGCAGGGGCTGACGCTGATCAAAGGCGAGCACGTCGAGTAGGCGGGTGCGCCGCTACGTGCTCCGCCGGGTGCTGCAGATGATCCCCCTGCTGGCAGGCGTGTCGTTGCTCGTCTTCGTCCTGCTGGCTTCCGCGCCCGGCGACCCGGTCGACATGCTGATCCGCAGCAACCCCAGCGTCACCATGAACGATATCGCCCGGCTCAAACACCTCTATGGTCTGGACCAACCGATCATCGTGCGATATGCGAAGTGGCTTGGGCGAACGCTCCAGGGAGATCTCGGCTGGTCCTTGGCGCACCAGGTTCCGGTCGCGAGGTTGGTCGGCGAGCGGCTGCCCAACAGCCTGATGCTGGTGGGTACCGGCATCGTGATCGCGATCCTCGTCGCGATCCCTGCCGGCATCTATAGCGCGCTCCGCCAGTACTCCGTGGGCGACTATCTGGCGAGCCTGGGGACATTCGTCGGGTTCAGCATCCCGGTGTTCTGGTTTGGGCTCATCATGATCTACATCTTTGCGGTGAAGCTGAGAGTGCTGCCGCCCGGCGGGATGCGCGAGGCGGGGGCCGTCCCCGGGTGGCCCGCGACGCTCGACTATCTGCGCCATCTGATCCTGCCGTCACTGGTGATCGCTCTCTACAGCACCGCCGCCCTGGCGCGCTACACGCGGTCGAGCATGCTGGAAGTGATCCGCCAGGACTACATTCGAACGGCGCGCGCGAAGGGGCTGTCGGAGCTCCGCATCGCCGGGCATCATGCGCTGCGCAATGCGATGATCCCCATTGTGACCGTGCTGGCCCTGACGATGCCGGCGCTTTTCGGCGGCGCGCCGGTCACCGAAAGCGTGTTCGCGTGGCCCGGCATTGGACAGTTGCTCGTCCAATCGGTGCTGTTCGGCGACTACGTGGTCGCCATGGCCGTGCTGATGATGATCGCCGTGCTGGTGCTGGCCTTCAACCTGGCCGCCGACATCGTCTACGGACTCCTCGACCCGCGGATCCGGTATGCATGATCTGGGGCGGCGCTTCACGCGTCACCGGTTGGCGATCGCGGGCGGGCTCGTCTCGGTGGTGCTCCTAGCGGGCTCGATGAGCGCCTCGCTGATCGCGCCGTACCGCTTCGAGGAGATCGACCTCAAGCATCTCTTCAAACCACCGAGCCGGTCACATGTGCTCGGGACCGACGACCTGGGGCACGACGTGTTGACGCGCGTCCTCTACGCGGGGCGCATCAGCCTGATCGTCGGTCTGGTCGCCACGGTCATTTCGACTGTGGCGGGGTTGACGATCGGGCTGCTGGCCGGCTACTACGGCGGGCTGCTGGATGACGTGCTGATGCGCGTGACCGATGTGTTCATCAGCGTACCCCCGATCGCCGTCATGTTTATCCTGGCGAAGTCGCTGGGTCCCGGTCTGCGCAGCATCGTCATCGTCCTCTGTCTCTTTGGCTGGATGGGCACCGCCCGGCTCGTGAGGGGCGAGGTGCTGCGGATCAAGTCCCAGGATTTCGTCGAAGCCACCCTCGCGTTGGGATCGACCGATCACCGTGTGATCGCGCGGCACCTCATCCCCAATACCCTCGCCCCGGTGATCATCGCGGCGACCCTGGCCGTGGGGCAGGCGATCCTCAGCGAGAGCACCATCAGCTACTTTGGGCTCGGGATACAACCGCCGATTCCATCGTGGGGCAACATGCTGCAGAATGCTCAAGAATACCTGTGGACCGCGCCGTGGCTCGCGTTGTACCCAGGATTCTGCATCTTTATCACGGTGCTGGCGTTCAATCTGCTCGGGGACGGCCTTCGAGACGCGCTCGATCCAAAGTTGAAACAGTGACGCTAAATTCACAGGAGGGTATCATCATGCAAAGGATGGCACGACGAATCGCCCTGGTCGGGCTGCTCTTGACACTCATTCTGGCTGTGGCGCCGCAGGCGCCGGCACAGACGTCCAGGCGCCCCGTGGTCCTCGGCTTCACCGCCGAACCCGACGTCCTGAATCCGCTCGCCACGAATACGATCTCCGCCGCGGTGGCCAATCGCACGTTTCTCGACCCGCTGGTCGAATATGATCTCTCACTCCAGTTGCGGCCGGTGATGGTCGAGGCGATCCCCTCGTTGGAGAACGGCCTCTGGAAGTTGCTGCCGGGCGGCAAGATGGAGCTGACGTGGCGGCTACGGTCGGAGTACAAGTGGCAGGACGGCCGGCCTGTGACGTCGGCCGACGTCGCCTTCACGCACGAGGCGGCCACAAATCCCAAAGTCCCGGTCGGGCAGTACCTGTGCGGGGTCAAAGACTTTATCGAAAAGGTGGCCACACCGGACGTCCGGACTTTTGTCGTGACCTGGAAGAGCCGATACGCGTTTGCGGCGGAGTGCCCGGTCGAAGGCGCCAGGTATGGGATCGTCCCCAAGCACATCTTCGAGGATGCGTACAAGCGCAATCCCGAGAGCGTCAAGGACGTGGCGTACGGGCAGGATCCCGCCGTCACGATCGGCAACGGCGCCTATCGCTTCGTCAGGCGGGTCCGCGGCAGTGAGATCGTCGTCGAAGCCAATCCCACCTACTGGCGGGGCAAGCCCCAGATCGACCAGATCGTGTTCAGGTACTTCCCAGACGCCAACACGATCATCGCAAACATGCTCGCCGGCTCGGTGCACGTGGCAGTGCCGCAGCCCGCGGGCATCAACTTCGGTCAGGCGATGCAACTCGACGAGTTGGTCCAGCGCGGCGAGGCGAGGGACGTGCGCGTGGGCTTCCGGCCGGTCGCCATCCACGAAGTCTTGTGGTTCAACCAGGCCAATCCGATCGTCCGCGATCGCCGGATACGCCAGGCGCTCGCCTACGCCACGAACCGGGAAGAGATCAGCGAGGCCCTCTTCCGGAGCCGCCAGCCGGCGGCCCACCTATTTCTCCCGCCGACCAACCCGATGGTGGAGAAGGATGTCCGGCAATACCCGTACGACCCCGCGCGGGCCCGATCGCTCTTGGCCGAAGCGGGGTGGCGCGTCGGCCCCGACGGCGTCCTGGTGAACGCGCAGGGACAGCGGCTTCAGCTGGTCGTCATGACGACGGCCGGCAATCGCGACCGCGAGCGTCTGCAGTTGATTCTGGTGCAGCAGTGGCGAGAAGTCGGCATCGAGGTCCTGATCGAGAACGCGCCGCCGCGGTTGATCTTCGGCGACCTCTTCGAGAAGCGGCAATACAAGGCCATTCTCCTGGGCAGCCATCCGATGCAACCGCTGCAAAATGCCGTGCAGTTCTACTCGTCGCGCGAGATGGCGGCCGTGGGCACGCTGGCGCGCAACCCCACGGGATGGAGCCTGCCGCAGACCGATGCGCTGCTCGATCAGTTCGTCCAGGAGCCCGATCGTAACAAGCGCAAAGCGATTCTCTCGCAATTTCAAAAGATCTGGGCGGAGGAGCTCCCCGTGCTCCCGCTGTACTTCTGGGTGTCGGGGTGGGCGTATAACGTGAACCTGCAGGGATTCGAGCCAACCGGGGTCGCGCTCTACCCGAGCCCCGTGACCTGGAACGCTCGGCTCTGGCGCTGGAGGCAGTAGGACGATGGTGGTGAAAACCCCGGTATTTCCAGCGGCCGAATTCTCGGACCGGCTGGCGAAAGTGAGGGCCCACCTCACCCAGAATGGTCTCGATGCCTTTCTGGCGTTTTCCCTCGAAAACATGTTTTATCTCACGGGCTACCAGACGCTCGCCGCGCGCACGTACGGAGCGTTACTGTTGGCCCGGGAGGGACCACCGGTGCTCATTGTCCGGTTTCTCGAGTCCTTCCTGACGTCGCTGTACTCGGAGGTCGCCGAGGTCGTCACGTATGACGATCACGAAGATCCGCTGGAGATCACGGCCAAGGAGGTGACCCGGCGCGGATTTGCGCGCGCGCGCGTCGCCTTCGAAGACGGCGCGCCGCGCATGTCGGCGGCCGCGCGCCGTCGGTTGGGGACGCTCCTCCCGCACGTCGAGGCCACGGACGGCACCGCGATCGTCGAGCGCCTGCGCCGCGTGAAGTCGAATCGAGAAATCGAAAAGATGCGCGAGGCCGCTCGGATTACGGCCATCGGGATGAAAGCGGCGCTCGCGGCATGCCGCGTCGGGGCGACCGAGAACGACGTCGCGGCCGCCGCCATGGACGCGCTCGTCCGTGCGGGCTCTGAATACTTTCCATCCGACCCGATCGTCACGTCGGGTTTTCGGGCAGGGATCCCCCATACCACATTTGAACGAAGGCGGCTCGAGCGGGGAGACACCGTCCTGCTCGAGATGACCGGCGCGTTCGGCCGCTACGTCGGCCCGCTGATGCGGGCGGTCAGTCTCGGCGAGCCGACGCCCAAGGTGCGCAAGATGGCGGATCTGTGCATCGAAGGACTGAATCGCGCGATTGCGGCGATCCGCCCGGGGGTGACCGCCGGACAGGTTGACGACGCCTGCCGGACGGTCATGGAGGAGGCGGGGATGTACGAATCCTTCCGGAAGCGAACTGGCTATTCGGTGGGACTCGCCTTCCCTCCGAACTGGAACGAAGGACACATCATCAGCCTGGGGCGTGATGATCCGACGGTGCTGGAACCGGGGATGGTGTTTCACATGCCGCCGGCGCTGCGTGACTACGGAGTGAGTTGTGTGGGATTCAGCGAGACGGTGGCGGTCACGGCCGAGGGGTGCGACGTGCTCACCGCGTCCCCGCGTGCACTCACCATCGCGTGATCCATGATTGGGCCGTGATGGACTGGAAGCAGCCCGCGCTGTTGTGGCTCCTGCTGATTCCCGGCGGGCTGCTGCTCGCTTACCGCGCGTCGCTGCGGCGCGTCCCGCGCGGTGCCATCCATTTCCCGCTGACCGGAGCGGCGATCGAAGCGGAGAGGCGGGCCGGGCGTGTCCGCCGGTACCTGCCGACCGCGCTCTTCCTGCTCGCCCTCACGGCCGCCTTCATCGGCGCCGCGGGGCCGGTTGCGCCGTGGCCGGCCGCGACCGGCTGGCCGGTGGTCATCATCATCGACGTCAGCCGGAGCATGGAAGAGAACGACATCGTCCCAAGTCGCATCCTGGCCACCAAGACGGCGGCGCAGGACTTCGTGCGTGGACTGCCGCGCACGACGAAGGTCGCGCTGGTCAGCTTTGGGAACTACGCGACACTCGTCGTGCCGCTGACCGCGGATCACAGATTGGTAGAGGAAGGGATCCGCAATCTCACGGTCCAGCTGCGCACGCAGCTTGGCAACGGCCTGGTTGAGGGGATACGCGCGGTTACGGGCGAACAGGGTGCCTCGGTACCCGCGACTCCGTCCGATCGGCCGAGGGCCATCGCCGTATTGATGAGCGATGGGCGGGCGAGCGACGGTATCCCGCCGCTCGAAGCGGCCCAAGAAGCGAAGATGAAGGGCGTGCGCGTCTACGCGGTGGGTGTGGGGACGGCACGAGATCCGCGGACGTTTCGCAGCGGGTACTTTGGCGTGCTCGATGAACCAACGCTGCGGGCGATCGCCACCGAGACCGGCGGCGAATACTTCCGCGCGACTGAGGCCGGCCGGCTGCGACAGATTTACCGCTACCTTGCGCGGACGATCGGCTGGGAGCGGAAGCCTCAGGAGGTCGCGGCCGTCGCAGGCGGGATCGCGCTGCTTTGCCTTGCGGCCGCGGTCGCGGTGCGGTCCAGGCTGGCGCCAATCGCGGACGTGGGGGCGGGGGTCAAATGAGCCAGGAACCATATCTCGTCTCGGGATCATGGATGATCGACGGCACCGGCGCGCCACCGGTCGACCGGGGCGCGGTGCTGGTGAAGGATGGCCGCATCGCCGAAGTCTATCGCGGATCGCCCGTGCGCGCTGCCTTGCCTCCCGGCACCGAGACGATACACCTCGACGGTTGCACCATCCTACCTGGTCTCATTGACGCCCACGTCCACCTGTGTCTGCCGGGCGACGGCACGCCATTTCCCGAGACCGTCGCAGAACCGCGGGGCGTAGTACAGGCGATCGCGCTGCGCAACGCCGGTGTCGCCCTGCGAGCGGGGATCACGACGCTGCGCGACTGCGGTGGCTTCCCCGATGTGCTCTACTCGCTGCGCCGCGCGATCACGCTGGCGTACGCGCAGGGGCCGCGTTTGGTGCTGGCAGGCTGGCCGATCACGATCACCGGCGGGCACTGCCACTATTTCGGCGGCGAGGCCGATGGGATCGACGGCGTGCGGGCGAAGGTGCGTGTGGCGATCAAAGGCGGCGCCGACTACATCAAGGCAATGGCGAGCGGCGGCGGGACGCCCGGCACACAGGGATGGCGTCCCGCGTTCAGCCGAGACGAAGCCGCGGCGATCGTCGATGAGGCCCATCGGTTCGGGTATCATGCGACCCTGCACTGCACGTGCGCAGAGGCGATCGACTTTGCGGTCCTGGCGGGCGTGAATGAGATTCAGCACGCGGGGTTTGCCACAAGTGCCGACGGAGGCCAGCGGTTTGACGCGGCGGTCGCCGATCGGCTCGCCAAATCCGGAGTGCCGGTGTGCCCCACGCTGAGCGTCGGCCGGTTTGTCTACCAGGCCGTCGCGGCCAGGAAGAACCCGACGCCGGAAGATCGCGAATCCGCCGATCGGTTCGAGCGGATGGCGCACGGGACCCTGGCGAACGCGGGTGAGCTGCACCGTCGCGGGGTCCCGTTCATCGCGGGCAGCGACGCTGGTTGGCGGTACAGTCCCTTTGACGCGCTGCACCTGGAGATCGAGTTGATGGCGGCGGCCGGGCTCACGCCGCTCGAGGCGATTACGGCCGCGACGAGCGCAGCGGCCCGGGTGTTGGGCCTCGAGAACGAGACCGGCGCGCTTCGGGTTGGACTGGCAGCGGACCTGATCGCGGTCGCCGGTCGCCCGGACCAGGACATTCGCGCCTTGCGTGACCTGCGGATGGTCATGCGGCATGGGGCGCGAGTCTAGGGCAGGAGAACAGGCGCATCCGCAGAAACGGTATCTAATTCAGGGATGTTTGTCGCACATCGCGCCATCGGCGCGCAGAGGAGAGGGATGAGCATGAACAGGCGTGTGATCGTCTGGCTCGCGGTCCTGGTCGCCGTCATTATGGTGATGGGACTCGACGCATCCGGGCAGTCCACGGCGCAAGCCCCGCCGCCGGACGCAAAGCCGGGTGGCAAGTTGGTCCTGGGTTTCCAGTACGAGCCCGTAACGCTTGACCCGCAGGTGACGGGGCAGGCCAACGGGATCCGTGTCTTGCTGAACATCGTGGACGGCCTGGTCTACGCCGACCAGGAAGGCAATATCAAGCCGATGCTCGCCGAGCGGTGGCGCATCAGCCCCAACGGCAAGATCTACACATTCTTCCTGCGCAAGGGCGTCAAGTTCCACGACGGCACGCCGTTCAACGCGCAGGCGGTCAAGTTCACGCTCGACCGCGTCATGGACCCGGCGACGGCGTCGCAGGGTGGGCGCATCCAGATCGGCCCGTACGAGAAATCTGAAGTGGTCGATGACTACACGGTGCGCATCACGCTGAAAGAGGCGTTCGCGCCCTTCCTCGCCAACCTCGCCCCGGGCGTGCTCTCGCCGGTCTCCCCGACCGCCGTCCAGAAGCTCGGCAAGGACTTTGGCCGGGCGCCGGTCGGCACCGGGGCGTTCAGCGTGAAAGAATGGAAGGCGAAGGACCACATCACCCTCGTCCGCAACCCCGACTGGAAGCTGGCGCCGATGACCAACCGCGGCGCGGCCTATCTCGAAGAGATCACGATCAAATTCATCCCGGAAGATGCCGTGAGGGCGGCCGTGCTGGAGACCGGCGAGGTCGATGCGATCGAGGACGTCCCGGCGCAGAACGTTGCCGACTTTAAGAAGAGCCCGAACCGGTACACCGTGTATCAGGTGAACTTCCCCGGGTCACCGCGCCAGGCCATGCTCAACACGCAGAAGGCGCCGACGAACGAGTTGAACGTGCGCCGCGCGATCCTTCACGCCACCAACGTCGAAGCGCTGAATCGCACCCTCTACTTCAACGTGTATCCGATCGGCAACGGCATCATGAGCGCGGCAACCCCGATGGCCATCAAGGGACAGTTCCGGCAGGTCTATCCCTACGATCAGGGCCGCGCCAGGGCGCTCCTCGAAGAGGCCGGCTGGCGTGTCGGCGCCGGCGGTGTCCGCGAGAAGGGCGGCCAGAAGCTGCGGGTCGGGATCTACATCCTGAGCGACATCCCGCAGTTCCGACCGCTGGCCGAGTTCATCCAGGCGAACCTGAACGAGGTCGGCTTCGACGCCTTCATCTGGTCGCAGTCGCGCAGCCCATGGTTTGCCGCGCTTGGCAGCGGCGAGCACAACCTGGCCCCCATGGGTCTCTGGGCCACCGATCCTGACATGATGCGCGGGTTGTATCACTCGAACGGCAGCGCCTTTTCCTGGTCGTTCTACAAGAACCCCGAGCTCGACAAGCTGGTGGAGGACGGCATCCAGAGCACGAATCCAAAGCTCCGCCAGCAGTTCTACGTGAAGGCGCAGGAAGTCCTGATGCGTGACGCAGTCGCGCTCCCGATTCACGAGCAGGTCAACATCTTTGCCATCAAGGCACAGTACAAGGGGTTGGGCTTCAACGCGAACGCGTATCCGGTGTACTACGACATGTACGTGAAGCGATAGCACTGCGGCACACGAAGGGCGCGTGATCGAGGCGGCCGTGGGGGGAACCCTACGGCCGCCTTTGTGGACGTCGGGTTCCCGGAGGAGTTCGCCTGTACCTGTTTCTTCTTAAGCGGTTGCTGGCCGCGGTGCCCGTGCTCCTGGGTATCTCCATCGCCGTCTTTCTGATGATGCATCTGGTGCCCGGCGACCCGGCGAAAATGATGCTCGGCGAACTGGCCGTGCAGAAAGAGGCTGTCGAAAACCTGCGCCGCGTGCTGGGGCTGAACGATCCGGTCCCCGTGCAGTACTGGCGCTACCTGACCCGGGCGCTGCACGGTGACCTGGGCCGCTCGGTGCTGGAGAATCAACCGGTCGCGCGGATGATATGGCAGGTCCTCCCGTCAACGATGGAGTTGACGTTGACGGGACTCGGCATTGCCGTCTTTCTCGGCGTGCTGCTGGGCGTCACGGCGGCCGTGCGCCATCGTACCTGGATGGACAACGCGAGCATGGTCGTAGCGTTGTGGGGCGTCTCGATGCCGACCTTCTGGATGGGTCTCTTGTTGATCTTCTTGTTCTCGCTGAAGTTGGGATGGCTGCCCGCGACGGGACAGGGGGGAGTCGCGCGGCTGATCATGCCGGCCTTCACCTTGGGGTACGTGGCCGCGGCGGTGATCGCGCGCCTGGTGCGTTCGAGCATGCTCGAAGTGCTGCGGCAGGAGTACGTGCGGACAGCGCGCGCGAAGGGCTTGGCCGACCATCTGGTCATCTATCGCCACGCGTTCAAGAACGCGCTGATTCCTGTCGTCACGGTGCTGGGGCTGCAATTCGGGGCCTTGCTCGGCGGCACCGTGATCATCGAGACGATCTTTTCACGGCCGGGAGTCGGGCGATTGGCGGTGACCTCGATCCTGAACAAGGATTTTCTGGTCACGCAGGGCACGGTGTTGATGTCGGCGGTTTTCTATACGCTTGTGAATATCATCGTGGACTTTTCGTACGCGTTTCTTGACCCGCGCATCAGGTATGATTGAGCGCTCCGAGAGTCCATGGCGCGCGGCGATGCGTCGCCTCCGGCGTAACCGCGGGGCGATGGTTGGGTTGTATTGTGTGGTCCTGATGGTGGCCGCGGCGATTTTGGCCAACCGGCTCGCGCCTTACGACCCGATCAAGATGGCGCCGGGCTTCGGACTGCTGGCGCCGAGCCGTGAGCATGTGCTCGGCACGGATCTGCTTGGCCGCGACGTCCTCTCACGGGTGATCCACGGCGCGCGTATCTCGCTGCGCGTGGGGCTGGTGTCGGTGGGAATCGCCGCGATCCTGGGCACCACGCTTGGACTGCTCGCCGGGTACTTCGGCCGATGGGCCGATTTGCTGATCATGCGATTCATCGACCTGCTGTTGGCATTTCCCAACGTGCTGCTCGCGCTGGCGATTATCGCCATCCTGGGGCCGAGTATCTTCAACCTGATGATTGCGGTTGGGATCTCGGCGACGCCGGGCTACGCGCGGCTGGTGCGTGGGTCGGTACTGACGGCAAAGGCCAACACATATGTCGAGGCCGCGACCGCGGTTGGCGTCCCCGACGGGTTGATCATCTGGCGTCACATCCTGCCCAACGTGCTTGCCCCGGTGATCGTGCTGTCGACGCTGGGCATGGCGGGTGCCATTCTGACGGGCGCGGCGCTGTCGTTTCTGGGACTGGGCGTGCAGCCGCCAACGGCGGAGTGGGGCGTGATGCTGAGCGACGGCCGGAACTATCTGCGGATCGCCTGGTGGATTACGACGTTTCCCGGCATGGCGATCATGGTCACGGTGTTGGCGATCAACATGCTGGGCGATGGACTGCGCGACGTGCTGGATCCAAGACTGAGAACGTAAAGGGGGATGTCATGGCGACAGACTCGATCTGGTCCGTCGGAACGGCGAATGCGGCGCGCGGTCAGAAGGCGCGGGGCGTGCTCCCGGTGCCGGGTACGAGCGTGCAGATGCCGATCACGCTGATCCACGGCGCACACTCGGGCCCGCAGGTGCTCATTACCGGCGGCGTGCACGGCGGCGAATATCCGGCCATCGAGACGGCGATCCGGGCCGCGCGCGAACTCGACCCGGCTCAGGTGAGTGGCCGGGTGGCGGTGGTGCACCCGTATGGGATCTCCGCTTTTCACGCGCGGCTGCAGTACCTGGTGCCGGAAGACGGCAAGAATCCGAACCGGGTCTTTCCGGGGAAGGCCACGGGCACCGTATCCGAGCGGATGGCCTACGCATTGATGGAGAATCTGGCGGCGGGTGCCAGCGCCTGGGTGGACCTGCACGGCGGCGACCTCCACGAGGCCCTGGTCCCCTTCACGGTCTACTCGGACGGTGCCTCGCCCGAGGTCGTGGCCAAGTCGCGCGCCATGGCCGAGGCCTTCGGCATTTCGAACATCATGGTGTCGCAGGCGATCACCGGTGGGACGTATGGCGCCGCGGCGAGCCGCGGCATCCCGGCGATCCTCTCAGAGGCCGGCAGCGTCGGGCAACTCGAGGAGAAGGATGTCGCGACGCTCCTGCGGGGCGTGCGCAATGTGCTCCGCCTGTTGGGCGTGGTCCCGGGCGCGCTTGAGCCGGTGCCGTCGGCGACCCGTCTATCGAAGTTCGTCTGGCTGCGGTCCGAGCACACGGGGTGCTGGTACCCGTCGGTGCGGGCGGGCGATCGCGTGACCGAGGGCCAGACGATCGGCGTGATCAAGGACTACTGGGGCGACGTGCTGGCGGAGCACAAGGCGCCGGCGACCGGCGTGGTGATATTCATCGTCACCTCGCTGGCCATCAATCCGACGGACCCGCTGATCGGGGTCGGCACAGCGTAGCGCGGGTGCAGCGAGCGGAAGGTGCGGGTGGCCTCTCCCGGTTTCCGTAAGCGGCCATTTTGCCGAAACCCGCGTCAGGACCGGCTTTTGACGGTTTTGGCGTTATAATCGTTATAACGTTCATGAGGCTCGACAGGGGATACGGGCCGTGGGCGCAAAGTCGCAGGCGGTACATCTGGCACGCTCAGAATACGGCCGAGACAGTGTCGTCGACATCACGCGCCAGCGCATGCCCATCGCCGCCTGAGGTCCCCCAGACGAACGGTGGGGTGGGGCTGTGAGCAAACTCGAACGGGAACCCGCCCCGTCTGCCCCGCCCCCCTCCCGCAATTCAACGCGTCAGCGCGCGAGCGCGCCCGACTCGATCATCTGCGCCAGGCGTTCGATCCGCTCGGCGAACATCTTCTCGCCGAGCGCGGCGGTGGAGCCGCGGGCGTCGCCCAGGATCCCCGTGGGGCTCATCGTGTCCATCGGCGGCGGCACCTTGGACTTCCAACGGATGGACGCATCGCCGGTGAATCCCTCGACCGCCCGGTCCATGTGCACCAGATCGGTCCGATAGGTCAACATCAGGGAAGTTTCGCCCTGGCCGGCGTGGACGCCCATGCGCGTCATGTCGAGCCCTTCGCGCCGGGCAAAGTCCTTGGCCGCGACCAGCCATTCGTCGAAATCGGTCATGGCCGAGACGCGGATCGCGGCGTGTTCGGCGCGAAGCCTCGGCAGCACATTGGCCAGCGCATGGTAGTTGCCGCCGTGGGTGCACAGCAAGATGATCTCGCGGAACCCATGGTGGGCCAGCGACTGGCACACGTCGGCGATGACGGCTTCAAGCGTTGACTCCTCGATGCTGACCGTTCCGGCCATGGGTAGGTGGCCGACCGAGTAGCCCAGGCTCACGACCGGGGCCACCAGGGCGTCGCCCAGCCGGCGGGCCAGCCGCTCGCCTGTCGCGTATCCGAGGTAGGTGTCGGTGCCGATGGCCATGTGCGGCCCGTGCTGCTCCATGGCGCCGAGCATGACGATGACACGCCGTTTGCCGCCTTTGATGGCATCGCGCACCTCGGGCCAGGTCATCTCTTCGATCAACACGGTGTCCTTCATCATCACATCCTCCTTTTCTCGTCCTTCGCTCACGCGCTGCGGGGGTCGAGCGCCTCGCGCAGCCCCTCGCCCAGCAGATTCAGCGCCAGTACGAGCACGAAGATCGCCAGCCCGGGGACCGTCACCACGTGGGCGGCGACCGTGATAAACGCCCGCCCGTCGGCCAGCATCGTGCCCCAGTCCGCAGTGGGCGGCTGTGCGCCGAGACCGATGAAGCTCAACCCCGCCATTTCGGTGATCATCCAGCCGATGTTCAGCGAGAGGAAGACCACCATGGGCGCGATGATGTTCGGGAGCAGATGCCGGGCCATGATCCGCCGGTCGGTGGCACCAACTGCACGGGCCGCTTCGACAAAGTCGCCGCCGCTGAGCAGCAGCACGGCGCCGCGAATCCCGCGGGCATAAAACGGCACGTTCGCCACGGCGACCGCTAGCATGGCGTTCGTCAGCCCCGGGCCAAGCGTCGCGACGAGCGCGATGGCGAGCAAGATCTCTGGAAACCCCATCAGGATGTCGATCGCGCGCATCAAGAGATTGTCGACCCTGCCGGCGTAGAATCCCGCGACGACACCGATGATGGCGCCGGTTGCGAGCGCCAAACCCGCGGACACGATACCCACCGTCAGCGAGACCCGCGCGCCCCACACGAGCCTGCTGACGAGATCGCGCCCCAGATGATCCGACCCGAGCGCATACCCCGGCGATCGCGGCGGCGAGAGCCGCCGGCCCAACGCGGTCTTGTCCGGCGGCGCCATCGACATGTAGGGCGCCAGCATCGCCGCACACGCGACGAGCAGCACGACGACCGCGCCGAAGACGGCGCCGCGGTTGCGCAGGAATCGTTTCATCCGAAACGGATCCGCGGGTCGAGATACGCATAGCAGACATCGGAGAGCAAATTGATCATGACGTAGGTGGTGGCCACCAGCAGCACGCCACCCTGGATCAACGGAAAGTCGCGGGTCAGGATGGCGTTGACAAGCATCAGACCGACGCCCGGCCAGCTAAAGACGTACTCGACGTAGACGGCGCCGGCCAGCAGGAACCCCAACTCCAAGCCGACCACGGTGACGATGGCGACCATCGTGTTGCGAAACGCGTGGCGGAAGGCGACGTCGCGCTCGCGCACTCCTTTGGCCCTAGCGGTCCGCACGTAGTCGCCGCGCAGCGCGTCGATCATACTGGTCCGGGTCACGCGCGTGATCACTGCCGCCGGGAGCCCGGCGAGTGTGATGGCCGGCAGGATCAGGTGCACGAGGAGGTCCGGCAGCGTCTGTTGCCCGGCCGCCGCGTACATCCCGGTCCCGGGGAGCCAGCGCAGCTTCAGCGAGAACAGAATGATCAGCAGCATCCCGTACCAGAACGATGGGATGCTCACCCCGCCGGCGGTGAGGACGATCGAAAAACGATCCACCAACGATCCTTGCCATCGGGCCGCCAGGACGCCGAGCAGAATCCCCGGCCCGACGGCGATGATCAAGGCGCCCGCCGTCAGGACCAGCGTGGCGCGGAAGCGCAGCCACACTTCTCCAAGCACCGGGCGGTGCAGCGTGATGGATCGTCCCAGGTCGCCACGCACAACGTGGGCGAGCCAGATGAGGTACTGTGTCACGAGCGGGCGGTCCAAGCCAAGTTCCTGATTCAGTTTGGCGACCTCCTCCGGTGTCGCCATCGGGCCAAGGAGGATGGCGGCCGGGTCGCCGGGCGTCAGGTGCATGATCACAAACGTCAGCACCGTGACGCCGAGCAATACCACGACGACCCAGAGCAGTCGCTGAGCGATATAGCGACTCACGCGCCTACCGACGCGCGCTCGCGGCCAGGCGTTCTTCGGCGACGTGGCACGCGACCGCGTGCGCGGGCAGCAGGTCCTTGAGCGGTGGTTCTTCCTCCACGCAGCGGTCGATCTTCCACGGACAGCGTGGATGGAAACGGCAGCCGCTCGGCACGCGCACCGCGCTGGGGGGCTCGCCCTCGACGGCGATGGTCTCGCGAGGCTCGCCGCCCACTTCGGGCATGGCCGACAGCAGCGCCAGCGTGTAGGGATGCTGCGGGCGCGCAAAGAGATCGGCCGTCGGTGCCCGCTCGACGATCTTCCCCAGGTACATGACGGCGACGTCGTCGCTGAGGTAGCGGACGACCCGCAGATCGTGCGAGATGAAGATCATCGTCAGACCCAGCGACGCGCGCAGATCGAGGAGCAGTTGGAGGATCTGGGCCTGGATCGAGACGTCGAGCGCCGAGAGCGGCTCGTCGGCAATCAGCAGCTCGGGCTCGACCGCGAGCGCCCGCGCGATCCCAAGCCGTTGGCGCTGACCGCCGGAGAACTCTCCCGGGTACTTGTGCGCGTCGGTCGGCCGCAGCCCCACCTGGGTGAGCAGATGGATTACGCGTTTGCGGCGCTCGGCCGCCGTGCCGATCTCGTGCACGTCGAGCACCTCAAGGAGCATCTTGCCCGCGCTCTGACGCGGGTTGAGTGACGAATACGGGTCCTGGAATACCACCTGCATCCGCTTGCGATACGGGGCCAGACCGGTATCGTCGAGACCCATGAGATCAACGCCGTCGTATCGCACCTCGCCGGCATCGGCATCATAGAGCCGCAGGATGCAGCGTCCCAAGGTGCTCTTACCGCACCCCGATTCTCCCACCAGACCCAACGTCTTGCCGCGCTCAAGTTCGAACGAAACGCCGTCGACCGCGCGGACGCGCTCCGGCGGTCGCCGCAGCAGCGCGTCGAGGACGCCGTGCGGCAGCGGGAAGTGTTTCACGAGATTCCGCACCGCCAGTAGCGGCTCAGCCACGGGATTCGGGCCTGTCGAGCCGGTCGGCGTGGATACAGCGGCTCCAGTGGTCTGCGCCGACTTTCACAAGAGGGATCTCACTGTCCAGACACTCTTCCGTCGCCCAGGCGCAGCGGGGCGCAAAGGGACACCCGCGGCCGATGCCGACCAGGTCCGGCGGCATCCCAGGGATCGGTGCGAGCGACCGCGTGCGGTCGGCGCTGGGCACCGACGCGATCAACCCGATCGTGTACGGATGCCGCGGGCGCGCAAACAGGTCGGTGGTGGTCGCAAGTTCCACGATCTGACCCGCGTACATCACCGCGACCCGGTCGACGGAATGGTAGACGACGCCGAGGTCATGCGTCACCAGGATCAGCGCCATCCCAAATTCCTTTTGGAGGGCAAGCATCAGGCGGAGGATTTGTGCCTGGATCGTGACATCGAGCGCCGTCGTGGGTTCATCGGCGAGCAGCAGCGCCGGCTGCCGCGCGAGCGCGATGGCCAGCATCACGCGCTGCCGCTGCCCGCCCGACAGCTGGTGCGCATACGCGCTGAGACGCCGTTCGGGATCAGGTATCCCCACCTGCCGCAGCAGCTCCACGGCGCGGGCCCGCCGCAGCCCGCTGCCACCGCCGTTCGGCAGCGTCTCGGTGATCTGCTGCTCGACGGTCAGCACAGGGTTGAGCGCCGTCATGGGATCCTGAAACACCATGACCACGCCACTGCCCCGTACACGCTCCAGCTCTTTCGCCGGGAGCCGGACGAGATCGTGCCCCTGGAAGGACACGCTCCCGCCGGTGATCCGCCCCGGTGGATGGATCAGCCCCACAATGGCGCGGCACGTCATGGTCTTCCCCGACCCCGACTCGCCGACCAGGGCGAACGTTTCCCCGCGGTTCACGGTGAAACTGACGCCGCGCACCGCGTGGACGACGCCCCGCCTTGTGGGGATTTCCACACGCAGGTTATCGACGGACAGGATGGGCTCGCTCACTGCCCCTTGACGCGGATGAGGTCGGCGATGCCGTCGCCGAGCAGAATGAAGGTGAGCCCGGTGTACATGCAGGCGAAGCCGGGCATGGTCGCGACCCACCAGGCGTTCGACAGGAACTCGCGGCCTTCAGAGATCATCATTCCCCATTCGGGCGCCGGCGGGCGGATGCCCAATCCGAGGAAGCCCAGCGACGCGGTGGTGAGGATGACCAGGACCACGTCCGAGGCGAGGAAGATAATAGCCGGCGCGACGGCGTTGGGCAGGAGGTGGCCCAGCAGGATGCGCCAGCGGCCAAACCCCAGGGCCCGCGCGGCGGCGACATACTCGAGGTTCTTCTCGCGTAACACCTCGCCGCGCACCAGCCGCGAATACGTGACCCAGTTCACGCTGCCGATCGCTAGAAAGATATTGACCTCGCCCGGCCCCAGAAATGCCACGATGGCGATGACGAGCACGAGGAACGGCACCGCCGTGATCACATCCACCGTGCGCATGGCGATCGTGTCAACCCACCCGCCAAAGTAGCCGGCGGCCGACCCCACCAACGACCCGAACAGGAACGGGAAGACCACGGCCAGGACGCCGATGCGCAGATCGATGCGGGCGCCGTAGAGCACCCGCGTGAGCACGTCGCGTCCAAAGTTGTCGGTGCCGAAGAGATGCCGGAGGCTCGGCTCCAGCATGATCCGGTCGTAATCCTGGCCGTCCGGGTCGTAGGGCGTCAACACGGGCGCCAGCAGCGAAGCGCCGACGATCACCAGCAGCATCAGACCGCCGATCACCAGCGACGGGTGGAGGCGCGGCCGGACCCCGGCGTCGGGGACGACCTGCTGCTCCTGGACGAGTGTGCTCATGGGCGGAGTGTCAATTGACCCGCACGCGCGGGTCGAGCAGCGGGTAAACGAGGTCTGTCGCCAGGTTGATCAGCATGGCACCAAACGCGAAGGCCAGCGTCAGCGACTGGACCACCATGTAGTCGCGGGACTGGATCGAGTCCACCATCCACGATCCCAGACCCGGCAGCGCGAAGACCGTCTCGATGACGACCGAGCCGCCGATGGCGAACGAGATCCGTACCCCGATCAGGGTGACGATCGGCAACAGCGCGGCGCGCAGCACGTGGCGGAACAGGACCGTCTGCCGGTCGAGACCTTTGGCGCGCGCAAAGTCGACGTACGTCGTCGTCTGGACGTCGATGAGCGATGATCGCAGGTTGCGGGTCAACACCGCCGTGAACGCCTGTGCGAGCGTCAGCGCCGGCAGGAACAGGTGCCGGAGATGATCCACAAACCCCTCGCCGTACCCGGCGGCAGGCAGCCACCCGAGCTTGAGCGCGAAGACGATCAAGAACAGGATGCCGATCCAGAAGGCGGGTGAGGCGAGCGGCAGCGTGATGAAGGCGCGTACCATCGCATCGGGCCAGCGGTCGCGGTTGGTCGCCGCGATGATGGCCAGCGGCACGGCAATCAGTATCGACAGCGCGATGCTGTAGGTAACGAGGAAGAGTGTCACGCCCATGCGGCGTGGGAGCAACTCGATGACGGGGGTCCGGAAACGCAGCGACTGCCCCAGGTCGCCGCTCAGCAGGTTGCGCATATAGATCGCGTACTGTTCCCAAAGAGGGCGGTCCAGGCCCCACCGTTGATACAGGGCCCGGACCGCCTCGTCACTGGCTCGCTCCCCGAGGATCGCGGTCGCCGGATCCCCGGGGATGAGCTTGATGAGCATGAAGATGAGCACCGTCACCAGCAGGGCGACGGGCAACGTCTGGCCGATGCGCCGTATCGCGTAGTTCAGCAGGTGCATCGGCTCACCGTGCGCTTATTCGCTGACGGTCACATTCCTGAAGATCCACGGCCCGGTGGCCAGCTGCACGAAGCCCTTCATCTTCTTGCTGATGGCGATCGTGTAGGGCGAGTAATACAGCCAGATGAGCGGCGAGTCCCGTAGCGCCAGGTCCTGGATCTGATAGTAGATCTGGCGGCGCTTCTCGGGGTTCACTTCGCGCAACCCGCGGGCCATCAGGGCATCCATCTCTTTCGACTGGTAGCCGCTGTGGTAGGACTGGCTCTCGGTGAAACCCAGCTCGTACGCGGTCAGCTGCGACGGGTCGGGGATGTCGTTGGTCCACCCGGTAATGTAGACCTGGAAGTTGTTGGCGCGGTACTTTGTGGTCGCCGCGGCCCGGTCGAGCGGCTCCAGCTCGAGGTTGACCCCCAGCTTGGCCCACATGGCCTTGAGCGCCACGGCCGTCGGCTGGTGAACCGCACTGTTCGCCCAGAAAAGCAGCTTCAGGTTGACTGGAGTTGGGATCCCGGATTCCTGCAGCAGCTGCTTGGCTTTGGCCAGGTCATAGGGGTAGCCCTTGCTGCTTGCGTTGAACATGGGCGTCGTCATGGGCAAGAACGTCGTGGCCGGGGTGCACGCCCCGAAGCAGACCGCCTTGACGAGTGCGGCCCGATCGGTGGCGTAGGCGAGCGCCTGGCGGAACTTCACGTCGTTGAGGGGAGATAACCTGTTGTTCAGCGACAGGTGAGACACCTGTGTGGACGGGTTGAGCAGCGCGTCCAGCTTAGGATCTTTCTTCAACTCGGCCATTCGCGAGAACGGCGGGTAGTCGACCCCGTCCACGTCGCCGGACTGCACCGCGATAATGCGCGCGTTGTCATCCGGTATGTACTTGATGCGCAGTTCCTGGGTCTTCGGATACCCCTTCTCGTAGTAGTAGGGGTTGGCTTTCATCACGAGCTCTTCGCCCTTCTTCCACTCGACCAGCATGTAGGGTCCGGAACCAACAGGCTTGTTCGAGATGTCCTCGGGTTTGGCGTTCTTGAAGACCTTCTCAGGCAGGATGGCATTTGAGAACAGCGAGATGTCGGCCAGGAATGGTCCCCACGCCTCCTTCAGCGTGATGACCACCGTGTAGTCGTCCTGTGCCTTGATGCCCTGCATCGCTTCCAGACCCCACTGCCAGGGGCCCTTGGTGTCATGTGCGCGCTTCAGGGACCAGACGACGTCGGCGGCCTTGACCGAGTCGCCGTTGGAGAACCGTGCATTCTTCCTCAGGAAGAACGTCCAGGTCTTGCCGTCGGACGAGTTCGTCCACCGCTCGGCCAGGTCGGGCTCAAAGCCGTCGCCTTTCACGTTGACCTTCACGAGGTACTGGTAGATCTGCGTGAAGGCCCAGATGTTGGGGTTGGCGTCCTGTGTGATGGGGTCGAGGTCGTCGGCCGCGCGGTTGACGCCAAACTTGATCACTTTCTTCATTGCCGGGGCGGCGTTCGATGGTGCCAGACCCGCGAGCATCAATCCCAGTACGATCATAAGGGCAAAGATCAGCCGTGCTGTTCGCAAGGACCCCACCTCCCTGGTTGTTTGCGAGCGTACCGGCGAGTTCTGCATGACACGAGGTTTGTCCTGTTTGCTAGACTACCTGCGGGGTGGTGAGATGATGCGGATCACCGTTGTTGGCGCCGGGGCGATCGGTGGGACCACCGGGGCGTATTTGTCTGCTGCCGGCCACGAGGTGTTGCTGGTGGACAACGTGCGCGAGCACGTCGAAGCCATCAATGCCCACGGCCTGCGGGTCACCGGCATCCGCGGTGATACCGTGTTTCGAGTGCGCGCGTGCCGGCCCGAGGACCTGCAGGGCCCCTTAGGGTTCGTGATCCTGGCCGTGAAGGCCCAGCATACGGAGGGCGCGATCGCACCCGTGGCGCCGCTGGTCGCCACCGACGGCTTCGTGGTCTCGATGCAAAACGGCCTTAACGAAGAGACGATCGCCCGCCACGTGGGCGCCGAGCGTACCGTCGGGTGTTTTGTCCACTTTGGGGCCGACTACCAGGAGCCCGGGCACATCCTGCTCGGCAACGAGCACCCCATATATGTTGGCGAGCTCTCGGGCCACGATACCCAGCGCGTGCAGATGATCGCACAAACTCTGCGGGCGGTCATGCCGGTGCACGTCACCGATCACATCTGGGACTGGCTGTGGACGAAGATGTGCTATGGATCGCTGTATTTCGCCGGCGCGTTGATCGACGTCCCCATGCATGAGGTGCTGCGGCGGCGCGACTACCGCCCAACGTTCGGGGCCGTGGTCACCGAAGCGGTGCGGGTGGCCCACGGTTTGGGTCACCGGCGGCTGGAGCAGATCGGGGGCTTCCGGCCGGGGGCCTTCGCGGACGGCTACACACCCGAGGCGGACGCCATCTTCGAGAAGATGTCCCAGTGGGACGGCAAGTCGCTGAAGGTCTTCACCGGCATCCAGCGCGACATCATGGTGCGGAAGCGCAAGACCGAAGTCGACGAGCAACCCGCCGTGGTGGTGCAGCGCGCCGACCGGCTTGGGATCCCGGTGCCGTACCACCGGGCCGTGGTCCGCATGATTCACGAGATCGAGGACGGCCGGCGGCCGTTGGGCTGGGCGAACCTCGATGAACTCAGGCACTGACACAGGGAGGCGAGAGAACATGGGGTTTGCGAATCAGGTCGTCCTGGTCACCGGCGCCGGTGGCCGCATCGGTGGCGCCATCTGCCGCGAGTTTGCGCGCGCGGGCGCCAAGGTCGCCTGTTGCGACCTGAATCCCGCCAGGGCTGAAACGACGGTCCAGGCGATCACAGCGGCCGGGGGTACGGCGCGCTCCGTCCCCGGCGACGTCGGCGATGAGGGCCACGTCAAGAGGGTGGTCGAGGACACGACGCGCGGTCTGGGCCCGATCGACGTGCTGGTCAACTGCGCGGGCGTCTTCCCCAACTGTCCCGTGGTCGAGATGGATACGGCGGAATGGGACCGCGTGTTTGCGACCAACGTGCGGGGCCCGATGATGCTCTCGCGAGAGGTCGGACGCCAGATGCTGGCGCGTGGTGCACGGGGTAGCATCATCAACATCACCTCGACGGCCGGTGAGTCCGCGCGCACCGGCGGATCGCACTATTGCGGCTCCAAAGCCGCGCTGAACATGTTGACCAACACCATGGCCATCGAGCTCGGGCCCACAGGCATCCGAGTCAACTCGGTCGCCCCCGGTCTCGTGATGGACACCGTGATGAGCTGGGAGCATCCACCGGTGGATGAGTACCCGCTGGCTCTGCTCAAGGGGATTCCGGTCGGACGCACGGCCCGGGGCGAGGAGATCGCCAGCGCGGTGCTCTTCCTCGCCGACAACGACCGGGCGTCGTATGTCAACGGGGCGATCGTCAACGTGACGGGCGGCGGACACTCAGGGCGCGCGCACCTGCCGCCCAGCCGCCGCCGATCCTGACGCAGCCGGACGTAGAACGATGACGTCGCGGATGCCTGCTGTGATTGCTGTGCTCACGGCCTGTGCGCTTGCCGTGGCTCCCGGATATGCCCAGATGCCTACTCGCGGCAGCCCGGTCGCGGGTACGTACAGCAACCTGGTGTATCAGATCAGGGAGGTCGGCAGCAGTGCGTCGTCGGGCCGCGGAGGACGAAACGCGTTGATGCCGTGGTTGTACCTGCTGGACGACTACACTTACATCTGGGGCCGCGACCGCGGCAGCCACCGGATTGAGAAGCGCGCTGTCCTGCTATCGGGAGCCTACGGGGCCTGGGGGCCGGGGCAGATCGACGCGGACCGCCGCGTCACCTTCAAGTTCTTCAGAACCGATCAGGCCGGAGTAAAGCAGGAAGTGCTCGTACAGATGGCTTATCGCGGATCGCTGCAAGACTACCCGCCCCCTCGTTAAGAGCGGCGGTCGAGAACCTCCCGCAACTGGTTCGCGGTCGGCGTCGTGATCTGATCGGCCCCGGCCGCCAGTACCGTGGCAAGCGTGCGCGCGATGTCCGGCTCATCGGCGTAGAGTGTCCAGACGTCGACGAGGGCGCCGGGCCTGTGCTTGTGAACGTACTCGATCGGATTGAAGCCTCGCGCGACAGCCTGCAGCACGAACGCCTTCGGCATGTAATACTCGCTTACATCCTCGACGAGCCGGAGGCGACGAGACACCTCCGCGGCGGGTGCGTCAAAGGGCGCTTCCACGTCGAGCCCAACGCGGAGCGTGGGATCGAAACTGCGCAAGGCCAACAGTTTCTCGGCGGCCTCGCAGCCGACCACGATGCGCACGTGCGGGTTGGAGCGCAGCAGTGCGAGTTGGTCGACCAGGGCCTTCGCGACACCGCCCGATAGTGGCGCCTCTTCCACGAGATCGACCTGGACTTTGACCGGGTGGTGGTGATCCCGCAGCACGTTGACCACGCCGGCGAGCGTGGCCGGCGGTTCTTCCGCGTCTCGAAGACGCAAAGCCATGAAGTCCCCGCTCGGTATCTGCCGTACCGGCCCGCTCCCCGTGGTCTCGCGCTCGAGGGTCGGGTCGTGGACCAGGACACACACGTCGTCGCGCGTGAGGCGAACGTCGACCTCAATGGCCTCCGCGCCGTCCGTGAGGACCTGGCGCAGCGCGGACAGAGAGTTCGGAGGGTGGTGGTGCGTGCCGTCCAGCAGCCTGTGGTATTTGAGGAGCACCCGGCCGTTCACAGACCGGTGCGCGTGCCGCCGTGATCGAAGAAGTGCACGCGATCGGGTTTGTATCCCAGGCGAACCGCTTGACCCGGTTTCGGCCGGATACTCTGGTCGACGAGCACCCTGATGTCGGCCGTCCCGAGTCTCACCGTGACCAAATTCTCGCGGCCGAGGGTCTCGACGACGACGGTCCGCACGGGGATCTCCCCATCGAGGGTGGCGTCCTCCGGCCGGATGCCAAGCGATCCCGGCCCTTCGGGGTGCCCGCGCGGGACGGGGATGCGCACGTCCCCCATCGCGAACTGGCCGTCGGCGAACTGCCCGTCGAGCAGGTTCATCGGCGGATGGCCGACGAAGCGCGCGACGAAGACGTTGGCCGGCCGCCGGTAGAGATCCTCCGGTGTGGCGAACTGTTGCAGTTCGCCCGTCGAGAAGACGGCGACGCGATCGGCCATGGCCAGGGCCTCGGCCTGATCGTGGGTCACCAGTATGCTCGTGACCCCAAGGTCCTGCTGGAGCCGCCGGATCTCGCCTCGGGCCTGCACTCGAATCTGTGCGTCGAGGTTTGACAGCGGCTCATCCAGCAACAGCACCTGCGGTTCTTTCACCAGGGCCCTGGCCAGCGCACCACGCTGCTGCTGACCTCCGGAGACCTGCGCCGGACGCCGGTCGAGGACGTGTTCGATCCCAAGCAGGGCGGCCGTCTGGGTGACCTTCTGGGTGATCTCGGTGTTGGGCGTGCGCTTCAGCCGCAGCGGAAATGCAACATTCTCGAACAATGACAGATGGGGATACAGCGCGTAGGACTGGAAGACCATACCGACGTCGCGGTCGCGTGGGTGGAGGTGCTCGATGCGCCGATCCCCAAAGTAGATTTCCCCGCCGGTCGGCTGGTAGATCCCGGCGATCATCAACAACGTCGTGGTTTTTCCGCAGCCGGATGGTCCGAGAAAGGCGACCAACTCGCCCGCCTTGACATCCAAATCGAGCGTCTTGAGCGCCACGACCTTACCAAAGGATTTGGAGAGCGCCTTCAGGCGGACGCTGATGCCCCTCATCCCTTGGCGCCCCCGCTGTAGATGCTCAACAGGAAGCGCTGGCCGAGCAAGAACAACACTACCACCGGCAGCGCATAGAAGAGACCGACCGCGGCGACCATCCCAAAGTCGGAGAACGCTTCGGTCAGGAAGGTTTGAAGATACATCGCCATCGTGAAGTTCTGGGACGAGACGATGAACGTAAACGGCAGGATGAATTCGCCCCATGCGGAGAGCAGGGAAAACGTCCCCAAGGCCAGCAGACCCGGCCGTACCAGCGGCAGCGCGATCTTGCGGAACAGCGTCCAGCGCGACATCCCATCGACCAGCGCCGCCATCTCCATCTCCCACGACAGGGAGTCGAAAAACCCCTTCATCAGCCAGATCCCAAGCGGGAGCTCCAGGGTCGCTTTGACCAGTATCACCCCGGGGAGGGTGTCGAAGAGACCGAGCCGCCGCAGGATATAGAAGATCGCGATCAACAGGCTCACGGCGGGGAACGCGTGGAGCACCAGGACCAGCCCGAGATACATCGAGCGCCCGGGAAAGGACATCCGCGAGATCGCATAGGCGGCCATCGACGAGATCAACACGACCATCGACGCGACGACCACGGAGAAGATGATCGAGTTCATCAGCGCGAGGCGAATCGGCGGCCGGCCGCCGACGGTTTCCCAGAGGAACCGCCAGTTTTTCGGCGCAAAGGTACCCTGCGGGATGAGCCCGTGGACGCGGTCGAATGATCCCGTCAGGAAGAGCCACACGACGCCCGAGAGGATCGGCAGGCTGAACGCCACCAGCAGGATGAGCACCAACCGCCAGCGCGGCGGCAGCAGCCCCATTAGTTGACTTCCACTTTCGGTTCGGCTACGAGCGCGCGGAAGTTGAAGATGCGCAGGTAGATGAGCGAGACGATGACGCCGATCACGACCAAAAAGGCCGCCATCGCCGCGCCCAGGCCGAACTGCACGTTGCCGAAGTAGTTCGACAACGCCAGCTTGTACGCGTGCAGCGCCCACACCGTGGTCGTGTAAAAGCCCGGGCCGCCGTCGGTGAGCAGCAGGATGTATTCGAACGACGTCAGCAGCGACAGCGTCTGGTAGGCGGTGACGAAGAGAATGGGCCAGCGCAGCATCGGCAACACGACGCGCCGCACCGTCTGCATCGTCGTCGCGCCGTCCACGGCCGCGGCGTAGAAAAGGTCTTGCGAAATCGACTTGATCGCCGACGAGAAGATGAGCATCCCAAAGGACGCGCCGACCAGACCGTTGGCCAGCACGATGACGCCCCAGGGCCGCCCACTGATCCAGTTTTGGGAGATACCCGTGACGTCGCTAATCAGCCCAAATGGCGCTTCCCGCGTGAGACCGTGCCAGATGAGCACGTAGACGACCGGCGGCAGGATGCGCGGCAGCAGCCAGATCGCCCGCACCTGGTTCGCCCACCGTTCGCGGACCGAAGACGAGAAGAGCGCCAGCGCCAGGCCCATCCCGACGTTGAACAGCAGCGTGAGCGAGACGTAACGGACGGTGTTCAGCAGGATCTTGCCGATGAACGGGTCCCTGAGGAGCACGCTGTAGTTCCCCAACGCCACCCACTTGGGGTTTCTGAAGGTGAGCGTGGAGATGTCCGTCAGGGACAGGTACAGCGTCATCGCGACCGGCACGACGAAGAAAAGCACAATCAGCACCGTGGCCGGCAGCAGGAAGAGCAGCGGCGTCGCGTACTTCCTCACGAGACCCGTCCGGTTGGTTCGACTACTCGACGATCACCTTATCCCCGATGGTCCGCTGGATCTCCGTGGCGACGATGTCAACGGCCTGCTCCGGTGTCGCGCTGCCCGACTCCACCGCCGAGATTCCCCGGTAGACGGCGTCCTGCCACTTGGGAAGGTCGGGATGCGGCGGCGCAAACGTGGTGTAGTTGAGCAGGTAGCTGACCTCGTTGAGGAACCGGTTCTTGACGAGCGCGGCGGTGCGCCGCAGAACCGGCAGGTGCGCACTGCCGACCGCATGCTTGGCATCGAGGTCGGGGACGGTGGTGTAGGCGAGTAGCCGAAGGGCGAGGTCCTTGTTCTTTGACACGGCGGAGATTGTGTACACTTGGGGGTTCGAGAGCGTGGTCGCCTTGCCGCCCTTTGTGTGCGACGGATGCGGCGCATAGCCGAAGTTCTCGAAGAGCCACTGCTCTCCGCCCTTCGTCGCGACCCACTGCTGCTCCCACTCCGCCCACTGCCACGTGCCGCCGGAGAAGAAGAGGACCTTGCCATCGGTCACCGGCTGCATGAAGCGGTTCCAGTCGCCGTTGAGGCGGTCGGGCTCGATCACCCCCGCGTCGACGCCGGCCCTGAGCCACCGGTAGTATCGGAGCGCCGCGGCTTTGTTGAAGACGAGCTTGCCGCTCTGCGCATCGTAGTCTCGGCCGCCGAACGACCGGTACCACTGCAGGAAATCGATGCCGTTTACCGGCCGGTGGTAGTAGCCTTTTCCAGCCTCGATGATGTTCTTTTGCCGGGCCTCCCGGGCGGTCGTCATCACGTCGTCCCAGGTGAAATCACCGCTGGAGATTCTCTTGGGGAGATCGGCGATCTGCTGGTCGGTCCACCCCATTCTCTTGAGCAGGACCTTATTGAAGTACAGGGGGCGGGCCTCCGTGTCTTGCGGAATCCCCCATGTCTTGCCCTTGAGCCTCATCGCGTTCCACAGTGAAGGGACCACATCGCTGAACTGTGGATGCCTGGGAATCATGTCGTCCAGCGGCGTGATGAAGCCTGCTTCGGCCCAGGTTGGGATCAAAAAGGACTGGACCTGGACGATGTCAGGCGCGTCCGCGCCTTGGAACGCCAATAGCGCGCGGCGAAGGTACGGATCCCACGCCGTGGTATCGAAGAAGCCCTCGACCTTGACCTGGTAGTTGGCGCCTTCACGCTTGAGGTCGGCGTTCAGGCGTTCGGCTGCCGTTTGGACGTTTTCGAACCGGGTCTTCGATGGGTTATCGGGACCGATCGTCCAGACCTTGATGATGATGGTACGTTGCTGCGCGTGAGCCGGAGGCACCGCCGGCAACGCCAGCGCCAACGCGCCAATCACCCAGGCGGCGATCAACCATTTGCTCCGCATGTCTTCACCCCCCTTGGTTCTGTGGGACCTGGGAAGGACTTGGCCATCTCGGGCGCCCTTCCTCCGCAACAGCCCGCGGGGGCTGTGTGGAGAGGGCTCGGAATCGCCGGGCCCGAAACACCCGGCGTGAGGCCCTCGTTTCGCGAGGTCCTGCAGTCTCGACGATTTCTCGTCGTCGCGCATCGTGGCGCCAGCGCCTACGCGCCGGAGAACACCCTGGAAGCCTTCGACCTCGCCTGCACGCTCGGGGCGGACGTGATCGAGCTCGACGTGCACCTCACGCGCGACGGCGAGGTCGTCGTGATGCATGATGAGCGCGTCGACCGGACGACAGACGGTGAGGGCGAGATCGCGTCAAAAACCTCGGTCGAGATCCGGGCGCTGGATGCCGGCGCTTGGTTCGGGGAGCAGTTTCAGGGCGTCCGCGTCCCGACACTGGCCGACGTCCTCGAGCAATTCGCCGGGCGGGTCCTGATCGACATCGAGTTGAAGGCCGGCGTGACGGTCGGGTGGCCGAGCGGCGTGACGGAGGATGCCGCCGTGTCGACCAAGCTGGCGACGAGGGTTCTCGAGGTCGTCCAGCGGGCGGGGGCGTCGGAGCGCGTCGTGATCTCCAGCGCGGGTACCCACGGGATCGCGCGGGCGCACGACATCGCCCCCGACGTCGCGGTGCAGTGGTCGGTGTTCACGCTGGATATCGGCGCCGAGGTCGCGTCGGCCGCCGAGGCCGCGTTTGACGTGATCTCGCCCCAAGACTACGCCGCCACGGAGTCCAATGTCGCCGTCGCCCATGCGCGCGGGCTCGCGGTGCACATCTATACTCGCGGGGAAGACGACCGGGTGGCGCGACTGATCGACATGGGGACCGACGCGGTAAAGACCGGTCGCCCGGACACGCTGCGCGCGGTGGCCGTGCGGCTCGGGCGCGCCTGAACCGGCTCAGGTGTCTTGTAGCGCGCCGCGCCACGCAGGCGGAATGCGGCGACCGTACACAATCTCCCTGGCGCCGAGGAAGGCGGCCAGGTCCTTGATGGCGCCGGAGATCGCCCGCGCGGCCACCGGCGACCTGGGGGCGTCCGGTTCGGCGTACACGGCATTGACGTTCAGCCTACCGTTCAATCGATCCATCTTTTGGTCGACGCGGCCGATCAGCCGGTCGCCGTGCAGGATCGGCATGACGTAGTAGCCGTGCTGACGTTGGGCGGGGGGGACGTAGATTTCGACTCGATAGTCGAACCCGAAGAGCTGCTGGGTGCGCGCCCGATCACAGATCAGGTTGTCGAAGGGGGAGAGCAGCGTCGTGCGCGGCTGCCAGGCGTCCGCCGCGAGACGGTCGACCAACGGCAGATCCTCGACGTGGACATACCAGGGACCGGGCCAGTCGCGCCCATCGTCCTGGATCTGCACCCGCACGATGCGCCCCTTTGTTTCGAGCTCCTTCAGCACCCGCGGCAGCTGCGCGTACCGCCCGCGGGTGAAGTGCTGCTCGATCTCACGCGGGTGGGCGACCCCGAGCGCCCGCACGGCCGTCTGGACGGCCCGGCGTGTGATCTCGAGGTCTGAGAGCCGCTCGCGCGGCGCCCACGGCGGCAAACACCGTTCGGTCAAGTCCCAGAGTTTCTGACCGCTCGACCGTCCCGCCACCATGATCGTCCCCTCGTGCCACAGGTGCGAGAGCATCCGCTCGACGTTGCGCCCGGAGGTCCACCCGGTGGAGGGCCAGTCGGTGGCGGCTTTGTCTTCGATCTGCCGGGACAGCAACGGACCTCGCCGCCGCAGCTCGGTGAGGACGTGGCGGCGCAGACTCTGGTTCTTTTTCAACCAGGCGCGGAACCGGCGTGTCCACGCGGCGTCGCCGGTGAGATGATGCTTTTTCAGCGTGCGAAAGATTGGATAGTGCTCGGTGAGCACGATGGACGCGGCGTGTGCCCAATCCTCGAAGAGCCTGCGGTCGCGCCACAACAGGACGTCGAGGTCGGCGACATCATACTGCCCGATGCGGCTCCACAGCACCAGCAAATGGCTCCGCGCGACCGCGCTGATGGGATCGAGCTGTAGGCAGCCCAGGTCGCGCACGACCTCGAGGATGCCCGACGCGTCGGCGCTGGGCCGCGGGCCGGCGAGACGCTGTCTGGTGATGGCCAGACGGCGGGCGAGCGTGGGGGTGATGAGCAGGTCGGGCAGCGTTAACCGCCGCTAACCGCCCGCGATGCGGTAGGCGGGCACCCGCTCGGCCAGCCCCGCCTTGATCTTGGCGTATGAGGCGGTCGCACCCGCAGCCAGCATCCGGGCGTCGGTCCCGTTGGACACGAAGCCGAACCCCTGGTCGACGCGCTCGAGGACTTCCTCCGTGGAGGACGCCATGTACCCGGCGGCGATGCGGTGCTGGCGGGTCGCTTTGAGGATGCGGTCAACGGCGCTCTTGAACTCCGGTCGATCGAACTGGCGGAAGCCGTTGAGCGCGGCGGAGAGATCGTTTGGCCCGATGAACAACACGTCGACGCCCGGCACCGCGGCAATCGCCTCGACGTTCTGCAGGGCCTCGACGGTTTCGATCTGGCAGATCACCAGCACCTGGCTGTTCCATTGCGTAAAATAGTCGGCGAGGTCGAGACCGAAGCGGTTCGCCCGCGTGCCCGCGACACCCCGGATGCCGTCGGGCGGGTACTTGGCGGCCGCCACCGCGGCCCGCGCCTGCTCCGGCGTGTTGACCAAGGGGACGATGATGCCAAACGCGCCCCGGTCCAGGGCCCGCTTGATCATCACCGGATCGTTGCCGCCGACGCGCACGATGGGCACGACGTCGGTGCCCTTCATCGCGCGGACCATGTGCTCCAGCATATCTGTATCGATTGCGCCGTGCTCCGTGTCGAGCGTGAGCCAGTCCATCTGATACGAGGCGAGCAGTTCAACGATCGCCGGTACCGGCAGGCTGACCCACTGGCCGACCGTCGGGAGGCCCTTCGAAAGCCGTTCCTTGACCGGATTGTGTAGTGTCATCGACGTCCTCCTACCGTTTCTTTGTGCTGCTGCAGGCGGCGCGTGATCGTGGCCGCGTGTCCCTCGACGTGCTGGGCGAAGTGCTCGACGATCCATTCAACCGTCTGGAGCCCAGACTGCGTGTTGACGCCGGCGTAGCCCCATGCCTGGGCCGGCGCGTGTCGCAAGAGGTCTGCCGTCGATTCGCGGATGGCGCGAAAGAGGGCCAGCGCCTGCCGGACCGACTGAGAGGAGTAGTGCAGCGCGGTCGCCCAGGCATTCTGGTCGAAACTGACTAGGGTCGCACCCGGTTGCGCCAGGACATACCGCAGTCGCGCGGCAGCGACCAGGTCGGTGTCAACAAGGTGCACGACGTTTTCCCGAATACTCCAGTGTTCGGGACCGGGTTTGAAGTTCAGTTCCTCGTCCGACAGACCGGCCACCGCGGCTTCGAGGAGCCGGGGGCCGTCGGCATACGCGTGGATCAATTGCTGGATACGTTCTGTGGTGGGCATGCGGCAGTCGTTCGCTACGTGGCGTCCTCTACCTGCGCCAGCGTCTCGTATAAATTCTCCAGACGGCGCTCGGCCTCTTCGTAGCGTTGCCGCATCTCCCGGACGCGCTGCGGGTCGCGGTAGAGATCGGGATCGCCCAGCCATCGGCCCGCATCTTGCAGGTCCCGCTCGGCCGCGGCAATCTTGGCGGCGATGTCGTCGAACGTGGGCCCGACCGGCTGGGCCCCCGATGCCTTGCGGGGCTTCGCGTTGCGCGCCTCATGCTGGCGTGCACGCCCCGCCTGGTGTTGCTTCGCGCGGCGCTCGCGTAGCTCGTGATACGTGCCGTGAAAATCGGCGATCCCCTGATCCTCAACGGTGAGGATTCGCGTGGCCAGACGCTCGAGCAGGTAGCGGTCATGGGTTGCGACGATCATCGTCCCCGGAAACTCGCGTAGCGCGGCTTCGAGCGCCTCGCGTGAGGGGATATCGAGGTGGTTGGTCGGCTCGTCCAGGAGCAGCAGGTTGGGCTCATCCAGCAACAGCTTCGCAAGGCTCAACCGCTGCCGCTCGCCGCCCGAGAGCATCTCGACCCGCTTGAAGACGTCCTCGCCGCTGAAGAGGAACCGGCCGAGGTATGAGCGCACCTGCTCGGGCCGCAGCGGGCGATCGGCGAGGATTTCGTCGAGCACCGTGCTCGCCGGGTCGAGCGCCGCCATGGACTCCTGGGCAAAGTATCGGGCCTGCACGTTGGTGCCCAGGGTGATCGTGCCGGATGTCGGCGCTTCCTGCCCGGCGATCATCCGCAGCAGCGTCGACTTGCCCGCGCCGTTTGGACCGAGCAGACCGACGCGCTCGCCGCGATGGATCTCCAAACCGACGCGGCTCAGGACCTCGACGTCCTCGAAGCGTTTTGTGACGCCCTTCAACCGAGCGATGATGCGGCCCGAGAGTGGAACGGCGTCGGCTTTGACGCGCATGGCGTGCCGCTGGCGCGGCCGTTCGGCCGGCGCGACGTCGATCCGCGCGAGCATCTTCTCGCGGCTGTGCGCCTGCGCGGCCCTCTGCCCGGCCTTGTAGCGGCGGATGAAATCCTTGAGCTTCTCGATTTCCTCTTGCTGGCGCTCCCACGCTTCTTGCTGCAGCCGCAGACGCTCGGCCTTGAGCGTCACGTAGACAGAATAGGATCCCGGATAAGATTCGATGTGGCCGTCTTCGAGCTCGAGCGTGCGTGTGGTCACCGCATCGAGCAGATAGCGATCGTGGCTGACGATCAGACACGCGCCGGGAAACGCCTTGAGATACGATTCCAGCCACTCGGTCGCGCCCAGGTCGAGGTGGTTCGTCGGCTCGTCGAGCAGCAACAAGTCGGGCTCGGTCAGCAGGGCCCGCGCCAGGTCGGCCCGCACCCGCCATCCACCACTGAGGACGCCGAGCGGACGGTCGTAGTCGACCTCGCCGAAGCCGAGACCGGAAAGCACCATCTTCGCGCGGACATCCAGTGTAAACCCACCGGCGTGCTCGAAGTGCTCGCGGACGTGCGAGTACTCCTCCATGACCGCCGCCAGACGGTCGCGATCTTCATGGACGTCGGGAGCCGCCATCTGATGTTCGAGTTCGTTCGCACGTGCTTCCAGCGCGTGGATCTCAGCCGCGCCGGCGAGGACGTGCGCGAAGACCGAGGTGTCAGATGCGCCTTCGGGCGTCTGCTGCAAATAGGCGACCCGTGCCCATGAGGCCAGAGCGATCCGCCCACGATCTGGCTCGTCGAGACCGGCCAGCACGCGCAGCAACGTCGTCTTACCGGTGCCGTTGCGGCCGATGAGCGCCACCTTTTCGCCCGGTTCGAGCGCAAAGGTAATGTCTCGAAGGATCTCGAGGTCGGCGTGGGCCTTGGCGATGTCGCTCGCAGTCAGAATTGGCATTGTGAGCCTCATCGTATGTTACCGTAATTGGCGAAGCCTGAGGAGGTGCGCGTGTGCGGGTCAATTTGACATCACCGGTGCGGATCGGCACCTAGGCCGTGGCGGATCTGCCGTTTCTGTATCTAACCACCGTCGGTCGGAAGACCGGTCTGCCGCGCCGGATCGAGATCTGGTTTGTGCGCTCCGGGGATGGCTTCTACATTCTCGCCGAGCACTTCGATCGTACCCAGTGGGTGAAGAACATCCGGCGCAACCCCCGCGTGCACGTACGGGTCGGCGAGGAAGAGTTTGAAGCCACGGCGCGGGTGCTCGACCGTCAACGCGACGCCGACTTGTGGGAAACCGCACAACGGTTAGCGGAGAAGAAGTACGGGTGGGGCGCGGGTCTTCCCGTAGAACTGACGCCGGTCGGGCTCTCGTGAGCGACCTGGGGCAGCGACACGTCACCTCGCTTGAATCGGTGGCCCAGCAGGGCTTCGTTGGTGGAGAGTCAATTTCCGACTCTGTGAAGCCAACTCCTGCGCGTGCGATCGTGATGGACGGCGCCGCCCCTGGTCGATGGAAAGCGCTGGCCGCGATCGCCGCCGCGCAGGTCGGGGCGATGAGCATGTGGTTCAGCGCGGCGGCCGTGGCGCCATCGCTCGCCCGTGACTGGCACCTCACGACCGCGCAACTCGCACTGTTGACCGTGTCGGTGCAGATCGGATTCGTTGCCGGGGGGCTGGCCTCCGCGATCAGCGGTCTCGCCGATCTCGTGTCTGCACGGCGGGTGTTCATAGCGAGCGCTCTGGCCGCGGCCGGGGTGAATGCGATGCTGCTGCTGGCCGACGGCCGGCTGGGTGTCGCGATGGCCTCACGCTTTGCCCTAGGGTTTCTCCTGGCGGGCGTCTACCCGACCGGGATGAAGTTGATGACCGAATGGTTTCGCGCGGATCGAGGTCTGGCGATCGGCGCCCTCGTCGGCGCGCTGACGCTGGGCGCGGCGCTCCCGCATGTCCTGGCCGGGATCGGGCTGGCGGGCGCGCTGCCCTGGCAGGGCGTGATCACCGGAACGAGTCTGACCGCACTCACGTCCGCGGGCATCATCGCGGTCTTCGTGCGGCATGGGCCGTTTGCCACGCGGGCCGGCCGCCTCGATCTCGGCTGGGCGGTGCGCTCGCTGCGCGATCCGGCGCTGCGCCTTGCCAACTTTGGCTACTTCGGACACATGTGGGAACTGTACGCCATGTGGACGTGGCTGCCCGCGTTCCTCTTCGCCAGCTTTAGGGCCGCGAACGCCGCGACGCCCGATCACGTCGCCGGACGCGTGGCCAGCCTGGCGGCGGCGGTGGCCATCGGAGCCGGCGCGGCGGGCTGTGTGGCCGGCGGGCGACTCGCGGATCGTCTGGGCCGGACCAGCGTGACGTCCGCCGCGATGATCGTCAGCAGCGCCTGCGCCGTGGCCGCGGGTCTGTGCTTTGGGCGCGCGCCGGCGTTGGTCATCGCGATCGCCGTGGTGTGGGGGATCAGCGTCATCGCCGACTCGGCGCAGTTCTCCGCGGCCGTCAGCGAGCTGGCCGACCACGAGCGGGTGGGGAGCGCGCTCGCGCTCCAGACGGCGCTGGGTTTCCTGCTGACGGTGGTGACGATCCAGCTGCTGCCGGTCGTCCAGCTGGCGCGTGGATGGCCGATGGCCGTCATGATGCTGGCGATCGGTCCGGTGTTCGGGGTGATGGCGATGCTGCGGCTGCGCCGCCGGCCGGAAGCGGTGAGGCTGGCGGGGGGGCGGCGCTAGTTGGACGTGGACAGCGGCGCCGTCGCGAAGACGACCGTGCGGTATTCGCTGAGATGCACACCGGCCGGCAGCGCATAGTTCTGGCTGCCACTGTTCCCCTTCAACTTCGCAACCTCGAGGTACCCGTCGGCGACGTCTCGAGACGTCTTGGGCGAGGGGTGCTTCGTCAGGATCACGTGCAAATCCGGCCCGTTGGTGACGGTGAACGCGTCCAGCCGGAGGATCAGCGTCTGCCCGGCCCGGTACACAGTGGCGGTCCCCCCGCCCTTATGGAAGTCGTCCGCGCCCGCGAACATCCCACGCGCCACCACCGTGCCACCGGTCGCGTCGGCGGACGTCGCGCGGCTGGTCGGAGCATCCGCCGTGATCGGGAACGGCTCGTCGACGACCCTGTTGATGAACAGGGGCGACCCGAGATACCATGCGATCGGCGCGCCCACGATCACCAGCACGCCGAAGGCGATCCACGCCCACCGCGGAATCCGCCTGCGCATCAAACGCTCCCCCCGGTCAGTTCCGCGCGAACTCAATCTGGCGACAGGATAGCATCCCCCTATGAAGGTTTCATTGCGAGTTTGTTCAAGGCCGGTTCCGGCCCGGCGTCGAATCTACACACCATGACGCCTAGTGGCGAAGCCGTTGCGCTGTCACCGCTCGTCCGCCGCATCGTGGCGCCGAACCCCTCCGCGATGACGGGGGCAGGCACGAACACATACCTGTTGGGGACTACCGACGTCACGGTCATCGACCCGGGACCTGATGATCCGACACACCTCGATGCCATCGTCCGTGCGGTCGGCGACGGCCGCCTGCGCTGGGTGCTGCTGACGCACACGCATTCCGATCACGCACCCGGCGCGCCACCGCTGGCGCGGCGGACCGGCGCACCCCTGTTGGCGATCTGGTCTCGAAACCCGGCCGTCGTTCTCGACCGCCACCTCGCCGACGGCGAGACGCTCGAGGCCGCGGGATACTCGTTGCAGGCGCTGCACACACCCGGCCACGCGTCGAACCACCTGTGTTTCTGGCTCCCGGAAGAGCAGGCGTTGTTCGCCGGCGACCTGGTGATGAACGGGTCCACGGTCGTGATCGCCCCTCCTGATGGAGATATGGGGGCGTATCTGCGTTCGCTCGAACGGGTCAGACAACGGCGCGCGACCCGCATCTATCCCGGGCACGGTGAACCGATCGAGAACCCGGATGCGGTCATCGAAGAATACGTCAAACACCGGCTCATGCGGGAGCAACAGGTGCTCGACGCTCTCCGTGCTGGGCCGCGCCGCATCGCGGATATCGTGCCCCTCATCTACACGGGTCTTCCTGGATCTCTACACCGCATGGCGGCACTGTCGGTCCACGCCCACCTCCTCAAGCTGGAGGCAGAGGGCAAGGTGTCGGGTGCCGATCCGGACGCTGAGTGGAGCCTCGCCTGAGGAGTGCGCAACATGGAAGGTCTGCCGAGCGTCATCGTGACCGCCGCCAACGAGAAGAGCCGGAGGCTTCGCGAACTGGTCCGCGCGCCCGAGATCCTGGTCATGCCCGGCGCCCACGATGTGCTGAGCGCGCTGCTGTTCGCGCGCATGGGATTCAAGGCCATTCAATGTTCGAGCGCGGGAATCGCGGCAGTTCTCGGATACCCTGACGGGGAATTGATGGGTCGCGACCGGTTCGTCGAGATCACCGGACAGATCGCGGCCGCGGTCGACGCCCCGGTCAATGCCGACGGCGAGGCCGGGTATGGCGGTGCGAGCCAGATTCCTGAGACGGTCCGCGCGCTGGTCGAGGCCGGTGCCGCGGGGATGAACCTGGAAGACGGCGTGAAGGAAGGCCGCGGACAGCGGCTCGCCGACCTGCCACAGCAACTGGAGAAGATTGCCGCGGTCAACGACGCCAAACGAACCCTCAAGAGCGAGTTCTTCCTCAACGCCCGCGTCGATGCGCTGGCGATCATCACGGATGACCCGATCAAGGCCCTGGACGAAGCCGTCCGGCGCGGCAACGCATACGCAGAGTCCGGCGCCGATTGCATCTTCTATCTCAACGCGCACACCCGCGAGGTGATCGGTCGGCTGGTGCGGGAGGTGCGGGCGCCGGTGAGCGTGCTGGCCGGCGCACAGACCGTTGGGGTCCGCGACCTTCAAGACTTGGGTGTGGCCCGCGTCTCCTACGGCTCGGTGTTTACGCGGATGGCGATCGGCGCGGTACAGCGTCTGGCGCGGGAAGTGCAGCAGACAGGCACGCTGGATTCGTTGGCCGACGCGCTGCCGTCCAACGAGTTCCGATCCCTTGTCGAAGGCGGGTAAAGACCGCGTCCTCATGACCGTTGAGCGGGGTTCGGTCGAATGGAACGACGGCGAGGTGTCGACCGTCTGGCACCACCCGGCACACGGTAGGACGTACCTGGTGCTCGGACACGGGGCGGGCGGCAATCTCCACACGCCGGGGCTGGCGGCCTTTGCCGAGGCTCTGGGCGATCGTGGGATTGGGACTGTGCGGTTCAACTTCCCGTATGCAGAAGGGAAGCGCAAGATCCCAGATCCGCGCCCGCGACTCGAGGCCTGCTATCGGGGCGTTGCCGCCCAGGCCGCCGAGCGGGCGGACCGGCTTTTTCTTGGTGGACGGTCGATGGGCGGGCGCATCGCGTCGCATGTTGTCGCCGCCGGATATCCGGCGGCCGGGCTGGTCTTCCTGAGTTATCCGCTCCATCCACCCGGCAAGCCCGAGCAATTGCGTGACGCACACCTGCCGAAGATCACGGTGCCGATGCTCTTCATTCAAGGGTCGCGCGACAATTTCGCGCAACCCGACTTGCTGGCCGCGACGATCCGCCGGCTCCCCCCGGCGACGCTGCACGTCGTCGACGGCGGCGATCACGGGCTTACGGTCCGCGGACGAACGGCAGAGGACGTGACCAAGGAAATAGTGGACGTCACGCTGTCCTGGTTGAAACAATGGATCTGACAATTGTCGGCGCCGGCGCGATCGGCGGGCTGGTCGGTGGTCACCTCGCCCGCGCGGGGCACACCATTCTGCTGGTCGATCGCGAGCGCGACCACATCGAGGCGATCCAGCGCCAGGGTCTCGTTATCGGCGGCGCGTCGCCGTTCACGGTGCGCGTGGCGGCGTGTCTTCCTCACGAAGCGCGTGGGCCCATCGGTACGTTGATCCTGGCGGTCAAGACGCTCCATACACGCGAAGCCCTGGCACCGTTCGTGCCGCTGCTCGACAAGGACGGCGTCGTGGTGTCGATGCAGAATGGTCTGGAAGAAACGAAGATCGCGGCCATGGTGGGCGTCGACCGTACCATCGGCGCCTTTCTCACGTTTGGCGGGTACTACGACCGGCCGGGACGCATCGTCTACAGCGGGCCCGCGTCGCTGCGCGTCGGTGAGATCGACGGGCGCATCACTCCGCGTGCGCGACGGCTCGCCCAGGTTCTGTCAGATTTTCATCCGTGTGAGGCGACCGACAATATCCAGGGGTTCCTCTGGGGAAAGTTGATCCTCGGCACAATCTACTTCGCGACGGCAACAGTGGACGCCGACGTCGTCGACATCCTCGCCCAGGTGGAGGCTCGGCAGGCGCTCTCGGCAGTGGCGACTGAAGCCTGTGATGTGGCCGCGGCGCTCGAGATCAGGGTCGAGGCGGTGGACGGCTTCGATCCCAGGGCGGTGCGGTCAGACGCGCCGGGCGACGGTCGCGCGGCGGACGCCGCCTGGGCCGCGCAGATCGCCTACTGGAAGCGCGGTCTTGCCCGGCGCACCGGCGTGTGGCGCGACCTGGCGGTTCGGCATCGAAAGACCGAGGCCGAGTTCATCCTGGGCGCGCTGATTGACGCCGCAGACCGCGCCGGCCGGCCCGTCCCACGCGTCCGCGCGCTCGCACGCATCATCCACGACCTCGAAGAAGGCCGGGGACAGATGCGGTGGGAGAACCTGGACGATATCGCCCGCGCCGGCTGAACGCTACCGCGGTGCCGCCACCATACCCCTCGCCGCCGCCATGTGCGTCCGCCCGCAATGTGTGCCGCCGGTGACGTAGAAGATCTCGCCGTGCACGTAGCTGGCGCGTGGTGAGGCGAGGAACAGCGCTGCGTTCGCGATCTCATCCAGGTCGCCGGTTCGCCCCAGGGGAATCGCCTTGAGCATGTCCCGCACGTAGGGGTGCGGCGCTTCGTCGGTATTGTGTAGCACCGTGTCCATGAACAGTCCGGGCGCGATCGCGTTGACGCGGATCCCATGCGGGCCCAATTCGATGGCCAGCACCTCGGTCAGCATGTTGACCGAGGCTTTGGACCCGCAGTAGTGCGCGCCACCGATACGCGCCGACGTCGAGGCGCCGGACGAGATATTGATGATGACGCCGCCCGCGCCCCGCTCGATCATCTGCGCTGAGACGACCTTACAGCATAGCATCGTACCCCGAACGTTTACCGCGTAGGTTCTATCCCACTCCTCAACAGTGACGTCTGCGACAATGTTTGTCGGGGCGTACGCCGCGAAGTTGACGAGGACGTCGACAGGACCGATCGCCCGGGACCCCTCGGCCACGATGCGCTCGACATCTTCCTGGCGCGAGATGTCGCCGGCCACCGCCGCAACCTTGGCGCCGGTGGCCCGCACGTCGCGGGCGGCGCGTTCGAGGTTGGTCTCGTGCATATCGGTCATGAGGAGCCGCGCGCCCTCGCGGGCAAACGCAAGCGCGCAGGGCCGGCCCAACCGACCGCCCGCACCGGTGATCATGGCCACCCGGTCCTTGAATTCCATCCGTATCCCTCCTAACGAGATAGCATGCGCCGCAGGTCGGTGCCGCGCGAGAACAACACGGCCACGGCAACGATCGCGGCAGCAAACACGATCAGCAGGGTCGACAACGCGGCGATCGTCGGATCCTGCCACTTTTCCATGTACAGGAACATCTCAATCGGCAGCGTGTTGTTCTCGCCGCGGGTCAGAAAGATCGAACTCTCAACCTGGTCGAACGACACGATGAACGCGAGGAGTCCGCTGATGATGAGCCCCGAGCGGATCTGCGGCAGGACGATCCGCCACATCACCGTGGGTGTCGACGCGCCCAGGTCCTGCGCGGCCTCCTCCAGCGACGGGTCGAGCCCCACCAGGTTCGCCGCCAGGATGTTGATGATGAACGGCAGCACGACGATGATGTGCGCCAGCGTGATGGGCACGACGCCGCCCTGCATCCCCAGACGCGCGAAGAAGATGAACCAACCGACGCCCAGGACGATCTTTGGCATCACGATCGGCGACAGCAAGAAGCCGCGCAGCACCTCTTTGCCGGGGAAGCGCGCGCGGACGAGCGCGAGCGCGCCCAACAGCCCGAGCACCAGCGCGGCGCTTGTGGCCGCGAGGCCGATTGTCAGGCTTCGCCCGAAGGCCGCGCGAAACGTCGTCTGCTCGAGCAGGTGCGAGTACCACCGCGCTGAGAGCCCGGGCGGGGGGAAGACTCCGTAGGAGACGCTGCTGAATGAGTAGACAATCACGATCACGAGCGGCAGCAGGATGAAGCCGGTCCCCAGCCCGAGTGCGGTCCGCAGCAGCGCGTCGCGCGCAGCCTGGCCTCGTCCCTCATGGGCTTCCGCGCGGAGTTCGGCGGCCAGCGTGCTCATACGCTGGGCAGCCTCCGCAAGAGGCCGTTCAGCATCCAGACCGCCGCGATCGACATCAGCAGCAGGACCAACCCCGAGACCGCGCCGGTCGGCCAGTTGATATCGACGGTGTTGTTGTAGACCATCAGCGGCATCACCTGGACCCGGCCGCCACCCAACAGCCGCGGCGTGACGAAAGCCGACAACGCGAGGGTGAAGCAGATCAGGGCGCCCGCAACGATCCCCGGCATCGTCAGGGGCAGCGTCACGTGCTTGAACGTGTCCCACCAGCCGGCGCCGAGGTCGTGCGCGGCTTCTTTCAGGCTCAGGTCGAGTCGACTCATGACGCTGTACATGGGGAAGATCGCAAACGGCAGCAAGATGTGGGTCAAGCTGATGACCACACCCGTCATGTTGAAGAGCAGGCTGATCGGTTGATCGATGACACCCAACCGCCGCAGCAGCGTGTTCACCAGCCCGGTCCCGGCCAACAGGATCATCCAGCCATATGTCCGCACGACGACGCTGACGAGCAGCGGCGAGAAGAGCAGCAGGGCGAGCAGGCCCTTGACCGCGGCGCTGCGCACACGGGTGTGCAGCGCGTAGGCGAGCGGGTACCCGATGATAATCGACAGAGCCGTAACCAGGAGCGACAACCGCAGCGTCGTCCCGACGACTTTGTACGTAAACGGGTCGGTGAAGTACTCGACGTAGGTCTGCAGGGTCCAGACCGGGAGGATCCGGCCGTCCAGAAACCGGTGGAACGAGTTGATGAAGTAGACGCCCAGGGGGATGACGTAGAGCACAACCATCGCGGCCATGGCCGGGGCCAGCAGGATCACCACCGCGGCCCCACGGATCCTCATTCGTTCGCCACCGTCACGGCCTGCTGTGGATCCCACGAGGCCGTCACGTCCTCACCGATCTGGTACAGGGACGTGCCGCTGATGTACGGGACGGCCGCGTGCAGGCGGAGGCCGGCAATCGCCAAACGATATTTGACCAGATAGCCGGAGAACGCGCGGTCTTCCACCCGGGCACGCAGCGCGTCGCGGGCGGGTCCGCCGCCCGGCCCGGCGCCGCCCCCACCGGGTGCGGCGGCGACGAGCCGCACGCGCTCCGGCCGCACGCACACCGTCACCGACTGCCCGGAGCGTTCCCATCCCTGACGCCGCGCGCTGACGTTGTGGCCCCCCGCCCGGACCATCACGGCCTCGCCGTCGACCGACTCGACAATCCCGTCGATCAAATTGGCATCACCGATGAAGTTGGCGACGAAGCGCGTGCGCGGCTGCTCGTAGATCTCCATCGGCGGGCCGACCTGCAGGAGGTGGCCGCCGTCCATGACGCCAACGCGATCGCTCATGGCCAGCGCCTCACCCTGATCGTGCGTCACGTAGACAAACGTCGTCCCGAGTTCGCGCTGGAGCCGCTTGAGTTCTTCCTGCATCTGCAGGCGGAGCTTGAGGTCGAGCGAGCTCAACGGTTCGTCGAGGAGCAGCACGCGTGGCCGGTTCACGAGCGCGCGCGCCAGGGCCACACGCTGCTGCTGACCACCGGACAGTTCTGAGATGCGGCGGCCGGCAAGCCCCGGCATCTGCACGAGGTCCAGGGCGTCCCCGACGCGGCGCTGGACGTCGCCTTCGGGCAGCCGCTTCATCCTTAGGCCAAACGCGACGTTGTCGAACACCGTGTAGTGGGGGAAGAGGGCGAGCCGCTGGAAGACCATGTTGGTCTCCCGACGGTTTGGAGGCATCTGACCCATCGACCGGCCGGCGATCAAGACCTCGCCGGCATCGGCATGCTCGAACCCACCGATCACGCGCAGGGTGGTGGTCTTACCGCACCCCGAGGGGCCGAGCAGCGAGAAGAATTCGCCGCCGCGGATGACAAACGAGACCGTGTCAACCGCGACAACCTGGCCGAACCGCTTGGTGATCCCGCGGACCTCGACGTCCGCGCCGGCTTCGATGGGAGCCTCCGGCGAAAACGACGACCGGGAGCCCGCGTCAGCGGCTCCCGGCCTCGACCTCACGCGTTCACTAGAGACGCGACTTCACGTCTCGTTCCCATCGCTGCCGCCACTCGCTGGCCTTCTGGCCCATGGTCGCCCAGTCGAGCCAGATGGCGTTGTCGAGCAGCTTGGGGTTGAGGATGCTCTTCACCGTGTCGGAGACCTCGGCGTCGGGCAGCGACGGCACGCCAAACGTCAGCCGCGCATACCGGCTGTTGTTCTCGGCGGTCAGCAGTTCGTTGATGATCTCTTCGGCGACTCGGATCTGTTCGGGTGTGCTCCCCTTGATGATCTGCAGGTAGATGGGGAAGGCGACCAGGCCTTCCTTGGGTACCACAAACCCCAGCGGCGCGCCGTCCATCTCCCAGTACTTCCAGATGCTGGTAAACCATGGAGCGATCTGCGCCTCGCCCGTGACCAGCAGCTGCAACAGTTGATCGTTGCTGTTGGCCAGCGCGCGGATGTTCTTGGCGTTGTCCATCCAGATCTTAAAGCCCGGATCGATGTTCTTCTCGTCGCCGCCGTTCAGGCGCGCGGCCAGCACCAGCGGGATGAAGTTGTTGTCGAAGAACGTGACTTTGCCGCGCCACTTGGGATTCCAGAGTTCGGTCCACGACGTTGGGGGTTCCTTGACGAGGTTCTTGTTGTACATGAACCCCACGCCGCTGATGCCGTAGCCGACGCCGCGGTTGCCCGGCCGGCGCATGGTATTGTGCACGCGGGTCATGTTGGGGATGCGCCCGGCGTTCATGGACACCCACATGTCGTCATTGTCGCCGCGGTTGCTGATGTCGACGTTGAAATAGCCGAAGTTGATGAGCGGCTTGTTGGGATCGGCCTGCTTGGCCGCGATCATCCGCGGATAGGTGATCGCGTTGTTCGATTCCCAGAACTCGATCTCGACCTCAGGGTGAGAGCGCAGATAGTTGGCCACGACGGCGCGCGGGACGACGCCCTGGTTGGAGCCGGCCCAGATGAACATCGTCAGTTTGACTTTGGGCGCGGCGACCGCGGACGGCAGGACGAGCAGGCTGAGGCCGAGAACGGCGATCAGCCCGAGGGTCACCACAGATCGACGGGTCGGCGACGCAAACGCTCTCATTGAATTCCCCCCCACTGCGTGTTGATGCCCGATTGGACCTTTTCGGGACGCCATGGGAAAGCCCTTTTGTGATAAGATTTGTATCGGGCATGAGTAGCGTACGCCGCACTGGACTTCTCGCCGCCTGCATCGTTGGGCTCCTCGGCGCGCTTGTCTCGCAGCCGGACTCAACAGCCGAGGCACAGGCGCCGGCACCCGCTGTCGGCGAGTATCAGTACAAGAACTACCGTGTGGGGATCACGTCGTGGCCCGACGCCAAGGTCAAGAGTCTCCCACACATCAACCTGCTCCCCAACAACCGCTTTATCTACGGCAGCGGCGACAGTGGGTACCACGGCGACTACCGCGTCCTCCCCGGCGGGAAGGTGGAACTGGGATCGTGTCTGGGGTGGAAGGGCGAGCTCACACAGGTACCCAACCCCGAGCTGCGTTTCAAGATGACCGATGCAAAAGCCGGGCAGGGGCACGAGTGGAACATGGAGCGTCTGGGCGCACCGAGGCCCCCTTCGCCCGAGCCGCCGTACGAGGCCAACTGTAAGTTCGCCTTTGCGACCGACCGGACGACGACGGCTTCGCGGGTGGCGGTGCTCGCCCAGACCGCGGGGGGCCGGATCATCGACGGAGAGATCTTTTTGGCGACCAAGCGGGACGCCCCGCCCGGTGACGCCAGGCTGTGGAGTTGTCTGGTCACCAATGGGTATCCCGGTGTCGAGTACGGCGAGGCCCCGGTCGGACCCGCGCCGCAGCCCCTGCTGGTTCTGCCGGATGGCCGCTTTCGGAGCCGGGTCAGGGGTGGAGTGAACTACCGCTGGTGGATGCTGCCGGCGGGATGTGAGACACCACCGCGTCAGCCGCTCGCGGGTATCGCAACGCCCGTCGGTCCCATGGAACCGGCGGCGTCCGGTGAGAAGATCCTGTTGGCCTGCTGGGTACAGGGCGGCGTATTGCCCGACTGCAATGGATGGTGGCTGAGGAAGCCCTAGACTTACCGCACGAACCGATTCGACGCCAGCATGGCCCAGTAGACCGCACCCGGCAACAGTAAGAGCCCGACCGTCACCGCCAGCATCCGCCCGACGAAATTGAACAGACCCGCCGTCGCGGGTTCAGCCGCCCGCGCGAACATCATCGTCCTGACCGCGGTGATCCTCGCAGCCATGTCCTCCTTAAGTTTCCCAAAGCCCTGCCGTAGCCGCTGCAACTGCTCGACGCACGCCGAGCCCCGCATTTTGGTGGGCCCCGTGGCGACGTCCAGGTCCTGGTAGGTCTCTTCCAATTGGTTGTAGAGCCGTGGGTCCAGCAGGGCGATCTCCGCGGTCGCGGTGAGACGCGTCCACGTGGACTCGTTGAAACCGTCGAACTTGCACTGGGCCGGCTGGTCCGACAACAATTCGGCGGCCCGGGCCGCGTTGAAGGCGACCTCTGTGGCCAGCGGGTTGAGCACACCTAATTGCCCGCGGAGATCGCGCAGTTCGTCCTGCCTCGCCTGCCAGGCGCTCGCGATGCCGAACCCCATGATGATGGCCAGGATGTTGGTCAGGATGCTGATCGCGCCGCCCCGGTACCACACGGTCAGCGCGCGACCGAAACGCCGGGTGCGATCGGCCATCTGCAGGTGCCGGCGGTTGGCTTCCACGAGCTGGCGTACTTTCTCTTCTTCCCAGGCGAGCTCACGCGCGAGCTCGGCGATCGTGAGCTCATCCTCGACGACCTTTTGGCGGAGGAACCGAAGCGGATCGCCGGGCACGGCCGCGCTCAACTGCTCCATGAGCGCGACCCGGTCACCGGGCGCAACAGTCATAGGATCAGGGCGCCTAGCGCCAGCACTCTTCCGGCGTCGCGGTGAACTTGAGGCTCCGGACGATCGCGTTGATCCAGGGCTCGTGCTGGCGGAACAAATCCTCGCGGACCCAGAAGAGCATCTGCCCGGTGGTCCATTGTGTGGGCGCGATGTTGCGGGCGGTCCCGTCTTCGAACAGGAAGAACCATAACGTGTACCCGGGCGTTTCCTCGAAGGTGCGCCCCTGGAGGAACGAGAGAAAGTCCCGTTTGGTCTCTTTGTACACGATCTCGCTGACGGTCATCGACCCTTCCACGAACCGGTCCACCCACACGAGTTTGTCCGGGGGGTTACGCATGCAGTCCAGACAGAACGCCCCGGCGGCGGCCGACGCCGCCGATTGTGGTGAGAGCGGCGACGCGGCGAGGTTGCGGACTCCCGAAAGCAATCCGACGACCTGTTCTTCGGGCCCGATGGTCATGATAAATTTCTCGTCGATGATCCCGGTCCCCCACCCCTGCGGATACCGGTACGTGAACCCGCACTGCGCGTGCGCGTACTCGTTGGGCAGGGTTGTCTGAGCCGTCTGGGCCCCGACCCGGACGGGCGCCAGCAGCGCCGCAGCGGCCATCACGTACAGACACAAGCGTATCACGCGCATCATCGTCGATCCCTCCGCTGTCTATCATACACGTTACCTATGACGTACCCGCAGATCACTCCTCCTTAGACGGTGACCCGGAGACGGTGACCCGGGTCATATGACGGCGGCGCAAAGTCATGACCCCGGACAGTAGATGAACTCGTCCCGGGTGCCTAGGATGATCGCAGCGAGAGTGGCCAGGAGGTGCGCCCGGTGGACGCGATCGTGCAGGTGGACAATCTCAGGAAGCGGTACGGTGACGTCGAGGCCGTTCGCGGCGTGTCGTTTGCCGTGCGCCAGGGCGAGATTTTTGGGATTCTGGGCCCAAACGGCGCCGGCAAGACGACGACGCTGGAGATCATCGAGGGCCTGCGCACCGCGGACTCGGGGACCGCCGTCGTCGCCGGGATCGATGTCCGCCGCGACCCCAGCGGGGTGAAGTCCCTCATCGGCGTGCAGTTGCAGGAGGCGGGGTTCTTCGACCGGCTCACGGTCGAGGAGACGGTCGACCTCTTTGGGGCGTTCCACAGGCGCCAACTCCCGACCCGGCACGTGCTGGCTATGCTGGACCTGGTCGATCGGCGGCGCACGCTGGTCGAGACCCTCTCCGGCGGTCAGCGGCAGCGCCTCAGTTTGGCGCTCGCGTTGATCAACGACCCGCGGGTGGTCTTCCTCGACGAGCCGACGACCGGGCTGGATCCGCAGGCTCGACGGCATCTCTGGGAGATCATCGAGCGCATCCGGGTGGACGGCCGCACCATCGTGCTCACCACCCACTATATGGAAGAAGCGCAGCGCCTGTGCGATCGGGTGGCGATCATGGATCACGGCCAGGTCATCGAACTGGGGACCCCGCGCGCCTTGATTGCGCAACACGCTGGGACCACCACCGTCTCGGTCGGGATGGAGGGCTCAGACGTCGATCTCCGAGGCCTCGTCGGAGTCGAAACCGTCGACCGCGCAAACGGCGACGTGCTCCTGCACACGCGCGATCCGCTGGGCACCCTGCACGCACTCGTCGAGTTCCGGCAGGCCGGCCGCCTTGCGTATCGGAGCCTGCGCCTCGAGGAACCGACGTTGGAAGACGTGTTTCTCACGCTGACCGGCCGGAGGCTGCGAGAATGAGGGCGTTTAGCATGATGCTACGGATGAGCTTCAGGACCTATCTGAGAAATCGGTCGGCCCTGTTCTTCGGTGTGCTGTTTCCGCTAATTTTGATGACGCTGATCGGTCTGGCGTTCGGCGGGACCGATACCCTTCTGTTCACAATCTCGGTGGTGGATGAGGGCAACGGCGCGGTTGCAAGACCGCTCATCGAAGGACTGCGCCGGGTGTCGGTGTTGAAGATCGTCGAAGAGCCGAAGGATCGGGCGCTCGCGCGTCTGCGCCGCGGCGATCGGGCACTCGTGGTCGTAATCCCCGCAAGCGGCGGCACGCTGGAGGCCTTTGTCGACTCGAGCCGCGAACAAACCAGCCGGACCGCGCTGTTGATCCTCGAACGCTTTGTCGCCGAGGCGAATCTGCGGATCGCCGGCTCGCCGAGATTGCTGCGGGTGACGGAGTCGGCGATCGCCGGATCGCACGTCACCTTCTTCGACTTCCTGATGCCGGGCATCCTGGCCATGACGATCGCGCAGACCGGGTTGCTGAGCGTTTCGACCGTGGTCGCCCAGATGCGCGAGCGTCTGCTGCTCAAACGCATCATGGCGACGCCGGTGTCGCCGCTGGCGTTCCTGGGCGGGCTCGTCGGGCGGTTCAGCGTGACCCAGTTGTTCCAGGCGGCGATCATCTTCCTGATCGCCACGACCGTCTTTGGCGCGCACACGGAGGGCCGCTTGTTGGATCTGGTCATTCTGGCCGTCGTCGGCGCGGTCGCCTTCTTTGGCATGGGGTTTGCGATCTCGACGGTATCGAAGACGAGCGAGTCCGCGAACCTGCTGGGTAGCCTGGTGAACTTCCCCATGATGTTCCTGTCCGGGACGTTCTGGCCGCGCGAGCTCATGCCACAGACCATCCGGCCGGTCATCGCGTACCTGCCCTTGAGCCCGCTGGTCGATGCGATGCGCGGTGTCGGCGCGTCCGGCGAGCCGTTGACACACTACCTCTGGGCCATCGGGTATCTGCTGGCGTGGACTGTGGCGGCCTTTGCCCTCGCCGTGCGCCGGTTTCGTTGGGAGTAGGAAGACCTTCCCCCGGATAAGAACCCCTTACTCAGGAGTGGCTTGATGAGCAAACGGACCTGGTTTGGACTCCTCACAGCCCGCTACGGCAGCTATCTGTTTCTCTTCCTGAGTCACGCCGTCGGCCGGCAGCGGCTCCCGTCAGATCGGCTCGCGCTGCTGGCCGTCCTGTTGCTGGGGCTGGTCGGTATCGCGTCACTGATCCGGCGTCTGCAATCCCGACGCCAGATCGCCGCGCTGATTGCGGTCGAGCTGGGGGTGACGTTCGCGGCCGCGTCGGTCGTCGGCGAGGGCGCCTTCTTCTTGCTCTACTTCATCGCGCTGGTCGACGTATTCTTCACGTTTCCACCTGGGCAGGCCATCGCCATCGCGGCAGGCGCGTATGCTCTGCTGGGGATCAACTTCGCGGCCATCTGGCGCCCATGGAGTCAAGCCTATGTCCAAACCATGGGCTCAATACTGCTTGGGTTCATCTTCACCGGGGCCGCGGTGCACTTTGCGGTCGAACAGCGCCGAGCGCGCGAGCGAGCCGAACATCTCTTGAAAGAACTGGAAGCAGCCCACGCGCGGCTGCAGGCATACGCTGTCGAGGTCGAGACCCTGTCGGTCGCGCGGGAGCGCCAGCGGCTGGCGCAGGACGTCCATGATGAGATCGCCCACGTGCTCACCGGACTGCTCGTCCAGATCCAGGCGATTCGCCGGTTGATGCGCACAGAGCCCGCGGCAGCCGCGGCCAGGCTGGCGACAATCGAGGAAGCGGCCCGGCGCGGTCTCGACGAAGTCCGTCGGGCCGTGCGCGCCATGCGTCCCGAGCATCTTGAAGGTGTTGGGGGGATCGAAGCCATGCGCCGTCTCTGCGGGCAGTATGGGGAACGCACCGGCATCCGCGTCAACTTCCTGACCGACCCCCAGGCGCAGGTGACACCGGCGCAGGAGGTGCTGCTCTACCGCACCCTGCAGGAGTGTCTCACGAACGCGGCCCGGCACGGCCGGGCGTCAACCGTATGGGCGCAGCTCACCGACGCCGGCGGCCGCATCGAGCTGCGCGTGAAAGACGATGGGGTCGGCGCCGAGAGCGTCCGGCCGGGGATGGGGATCGGTGGCATGCAAGAGCGCGCCCAGGAGGCCGGCGGGCGCTTTCACATGTCTACGGCCCCGGATGCCGGTTTTGAGGCGGTGCTTGAGCTGCCGCACGCGAACGCCCGCGCGCCGGTGGGCTGAGGCGGGTGGACGTGGCCGGAAGGATCCGCGTCTTACTGTGCGACGACCAGCGGTTGTTCCGCGACGGTCTTCGAACGATCCTGGAATCTGAGCCCGACTTCGAAGTGGTCGGCGAAGCCGCCGATGGCGTCGCAGGCGTGGAGATGAGTCTGCGAATGCGGCCCGATCTGGTGGTGCTCGATATCCGGATGCCCCGCATGGATGGTGTGGAGGCCACCCGCAGGATTCGCGCCGCGGCCGGCCCTCCCGTCGTGATCCTCTCCACGTACGATGACGATGACTTCATCGTGGAAGCGTTGAAGGCCGGCGCGGTTGGCTATCTCTTGAAGGATTTTCCCTCGGACGAACTGGTGAAGGCCCTGCGCACGATTCACCACGGCGGCGGCATCCTGATCCCGCCGCCCATCGCCGCCAAGATCGTCGAGGAACTACGCCGCGACAGAGCTCCCGGCCAGCCGGCGGCGCTGGCCGAGCCGCTGACGCACCGCGAAGAAGAGATCCTCCGGCTGCTCGCCAGGGGACAATCAAACAAAGAAATCGCCGAGGGGCTCCACCTCACCGAAGGGACCGTGAAGAATTACATCAGCCGCATCTACGCCAAGCTGGGCGCACGCGACCGCACGCAGGCCGCGTTGTGGGCGGTGGAGCACCGGCTGCTCAACGAGTAGGCTCCCACGACGACTGTCCACCCCACAATCTGGGCAGAAACGTAATGGCACTCATCTTTTCATTGTCTGAGGCCTCATCATGCACGATGCTGATCCAGTTCGCAGTTCGGGCTGGTCGGTGGCCCTGCAGGTTTTGGTCTCGATCGTGATCGCCTTCGTGCTCATCGCCGGGCCACAGGTCGAAACACTCTGGGGCCGGGTGCGGGAGCGGCTGGTGGAGTTGAACAAACCCCGGCCCGCCGCCGAGCGCCCACCGGCAGTCGAGCGCTCACCGGCGGAGACGAAGAGACCCCAGGCGCCACAGCCGGCGGGGACGGTTGCGCCGCAGAAAGCGCCGGCGCCCTCAGCGGCTCCGGTCGCGTCTCAGACGGCGCCGGTTCAGCCGGTGCCACCCGCGCAGGTGCAGCCCAAACCGAAGGCATCGCCGGCGGGCCCGGCCACGCGCGAGCGCCCCAAACCCGTCGTCGTCGCGCGAAGGCCATACGCGCCCGTGCTCACCGAGCCGAAGTCCGACCCCCGTCCCGCGTTCGCCGCGTTGATGCAGGAAGGGTATGAGCTGTACCGGTCGGGATGGTATGGGCCCGCGATGGGACGGTTCAAAGCCGCCACACAGATCATGCCGAGCTCGGTGCCCGCGTACCTGTGGATGGGGCGCTCCGGTCTCAAAGCCGGCCGCACGGCCGAGGCGCGCCGCGCGCTCGAGCAGGTCATCGTGCTGGCCCCGGGCAGCGAAGCCGCCCGAGAGGCGCGGACGCTGCTGGGGACCTCCGAATAGTCCTCGTGTTGTAGCAGGTCCCACCGCAACACCCCAAAGAATACGTTGGGCATGACACAACGCCACCTGGGCACAGAGGGGCTCGTGGTCTCGGCCATCGGCCTCGGCTGCATGGGCATGTCCGATTCGTACGGGGACGCTGCGAACGAGAGCGAGTCCATCGCCACGATGCACCGCGCGGTCGAGCGGGGCGTCACATTCTTCGACACGGCGGATGTGTATGGCGGAGGCCGGAACGAGGACCTCGTCGGGAGAATCCTGCGCCCCATTCGAGACAAGGTCATCATCGCCACGAAGTTTTGCGGCCTGCGCGACAAGGACGGCCGTAGTGCCGGGATCAGCGGGCGACCCGGGTATGTGAAGGAAGCCTGTGAGGCCAGCCTGCGCCGTCTGGGTATCGATTGCATCGACCTCTACTACCAGCATCGCGTCGATCCGAGCACACCAATTGAAGATACGGTGGGAGCCATGGGCGAGCTCGTGCGCGCCGGCAAGATCCGGTTCGTCGGGTTGTCCGAGGCCGCGGTGGCAACGATCAGGCGCGCGCACACGGTGCACCCTATCAGCGCGTTGCAGACGGAGTACTCGGTCTGGTCACGCGACCCCGAGGCCGAGCTGTTGCCGACCTGCCGCGAACTCGGCATAGGGTTCGTGGCCTACAGCCCACTCGGACGTGGGTTTCTCACCGGGACCGTTCCATCGGCGGACCGACTGACCCCCACCGACCGCCGGCGCACGTTTCCCCGGTTTCAAGGCGACAATGCGCGGCACAATCTGGCTCTCGTCGAACGCCTGCGCGATCTGGCGCGGGCAAAGGGCTGTACGCTGCCGCAGCTGCTGATCGCGTGGACGCTGGCGATGGGCGATGACATCGTCCCGATTCCCGGCGCAAAGACGCGAGTGCACCTCGAGGACGACCTGGGCGCGGCGAACGTCGTCCTGACCCCGGCCGACCTGGCCCTGGTGAACGAGATAACGCCCCCCGGCGTGGCCGCCGGTGAGCGGTATCCTGAAGCGGGGATGCGGTCGTTGAATCGTTAGCGGGTTTCGGCACCATCTTCATCGCGATCACCTTCTATCCATCGCTCCCTACGCAGACAACAATCAATTGGATTGGAAACCTGCGGCCGGCCTCGTGCGAACAGGTGAGTAGGAGGCGATGGAGGCATGGGAGTCGCACAGGAACTCCCTTCTGCCGCGTCCAAGAGCGCAGACGATGGAGCACCGCGAGGGACAGGGCGAGGCCGAGGACGCGCTGCTGGTCCGTGTCGGCCAGAAAGACAGCCGGGCGTTCGAGGCCCTCTACGATCGCTACGGCGGCGCGGTTTACTCCCTGGCGGTCAAGATGCTCCGTGATCGCCAGACCGCGGAGGAGATCGCGCAAGAGGTATTCCTCGCTATCTGGCGGGGGGCGCGTGACTTCGATCCTGCCCGCGGCAGCGCGCGCTCCTGGATTCTCTCCCTGGCGCATCATAAGAGTGTAGACGCGGTGCGGCGGCAACGTCTGCGTACCACGGAACCTTTGTCCGAGACGATGACCGCGGAGGCCGACGTCGCGCAGGACGCGCTTCGCGGCGTGACCGGCACGGAGGTCCAAAACGCGCTCGCGGCCCTCAGTGACGGGCAACGCGAGGCGATCGTGTTTGCGTACTACGGTGGGTATACACAGCAAGAGATCGCCAAGCGGCTTCGGGTGCCGCTGGGGACGGTGAAGACGCGGATGCGCGACGGCATGCTGCGGCTGCGCACCGCGCTCGAGCCACAGGTGCAGGGGACAGATCAGTGACGCACGACGAGGTGCGGGAACTGTTGGCCGCCTATGCGCTCGACGCGCTCGACCCCGAGGACGAGCGCGCCGTCGAAGCGCACCTGGCCACGTGTCCCGACTGCCGGCGCGACGTCGCGGCGCTGCGCGAAGCCGCCGCGAATCTGGCCACCGGTGTGCCGGCGGTGGAGCCGCCCGCGGCGCTCAAGACGCGGATCATGCGTGCGACCGAGCTCGAGGCTCGGGTCGAGCCGCCCGCTCCGGTGACCCCGCTTCCCGCGGGGCGGCCGCGGAACTGGCCGCTGGCCGTGGCGGCGTTGGCGGCCGCTCTGGCCGTGGCGTTGGGTGGGCTCAATCTCTCGCTGAACCGGCGGGTGGCCACGCTCACCAACCAGGTCAACGCGTTCAGCGAGCGCTTGACCATGCAAGAACAGGTCCTGACCCTGTTGGCCAGCCCCACGGTGAGGACCACGGCACTCAGGGGTTCAGTGCCGGCGAGCGTGCGGTTCGTCTACGACCCGTTGCGCCGGCAGGGTGTGCTGGTCGTCAGCGATCTGCCCGACCCGGGCGCGGACTTCGTGTACCAGTTGTGGTTGATCACCGGGCAGACGCCCGAGAGCGCCGGCGTCTTCAGGCCGGTTGTCGGCCGCTCGATTATCGTACCCGTGCAGGCAGATTTCATACGGTATCAGGCGATCGCCATCTCCGTCGAGCGGGGCCCCACCGGCGCGCCGGCCCCCAGCGCGGACCCGATCCTGCTGGCGACGCTGTAACGGCCCTTACCGGTCCGTCAGCTTCCTCGCACCGTCTTGAGAGCCCGCCCTTCCAACGCGCGCATGAGTGTGTTGGCCGCCAGCGCCAGCACCGTCACACCGATGGCGCCGGCGATGATCTTGTCCGGGTGGCTCTGCGAGACGCCCATGAACAAGAGGGTCCCAAGACCGCCGGCGTTGATGAAGGCGGCGAGGGTGCCGATACTGATCGTCGTGAGCACGGCCACGCGGACACCCGCGAGGATGACCGGTGAGGCCAGCGGGATCTCCACCCGCCAGAAACACTGCCAGACGGTCATCCCGATCCCGCGCGCGGCTTCGAGCACCGCGGCGTCGACACCCAACAGCGCGACGGTGATGTTCCGAACCAGGATGATCTGCGCATAGGCCACGAGCGCAATCAGCGCCGGCACGAAGCCAAGACCCAGCAGCGGGATGAGCAGCACAAACAAGGCCAGGCTGGGGATCGTGTACATGATCCCCAGGATCGCAAGCAGCGGTCCTCGCACCCGACGGTTGCGCGCCGCCAGCACCCCGAGAGGAAGGGCGATGAGCGCCGCGAGCGTCAGCGCGGCGACCGTCAGCCATACCTGTTCACCGAGCAGCCGCAGCACCTGGCCGGGATTCTCGATGAGGTACCTCATCGGCGTGCGGCGGTCCGCCCCGCGAGCACGGCACCGCGGATATCCTCGAAGGTCAACCGCCCAACAGCACTCCCATCGGTACTGATGACCGTCAGGGCCGGGGCGTCGCTCTGCAGCAAGAGAGAAATCGCCGTGCGCAGGCTGTCGCTCGTCCGCACGGTCGGAGCATCCGGCGACGCGCCGGCCGGTGCACCGACCACTGCCTCTACCGGGACAAGGCTGAGCTGGCGCAGCACATCATCGCTGGTCAGGAGCTGCCGGACGAAATCATCATGGGGACGCGTGATGATCGCCAGCGGCCGGTCATGCTGGACGACGCGGCCGCTGCGCATGATCGCCATGCGGTCGGCAAGGCGTAGCGCCTCATCCACATCGTGTGTGACAAACAGGATGGTCTTGTGCAGTTTCTGTTGGATCGTGCGGAATTCGTCCTGCAGGCGAGCGCGCGTAATCGCATCCAGCGCCCCGAACGGCTCGTCCATGAGCATGATATGGGGATCGGCGGCCAGCGCCCTGGCCAGCCCCACCCGCTGCTGCTCGCCACCCGAGAGCTGACGCGGGTAGCGCCGGCGGTACGACCGCGGAAGTCCAACCAGATCGAGCAACTCGTCGATCCGGGCTTCGATCCGAGGCCGCGACCAGCCAAGCAGCTCCGGCACCGTGGCGATGTTCTGCTCCACACGCAGGTGCGGAAACAGTCCCACTTGTTGGATGACATACCCGATGCGCCGCCGCAGGAGTGGCGCATCGATCGTGTGTACGTCTGCGCCTTCGATGAGAATTCGACCGGCATCGGGCTCGTAGAGCCGGTTGACCAATTTGAGCAGTGTCGTCTTGCCCGAGCCGGACGGTCCCAACAGGACTGTCAACTCGCCGCTCTCGACCGACAGCGAGCAATCCTCCACCGCGTCGCGCGTGAAGTCCGGGAAGCGCTTGTGGACGTGCTCGATATCGATGGCGCCCATGCGGCGCTATTTCTTGAGCAGCCCCTTCTCCTGCAAGAAGGCCTTGGCGACGGCGGCGAACTCCTTCTTCGTCGGGCCATCCACCTGCCAGTTCAGACCGGCCATGACGTCGTCGGTCAGCAGCGGCGCGAGCTTGTTGAGCGCCTCGGCGATCTTGGCGTTCTTGTCGAGCACGTCGGTGCGCACGACCGGAGCCGCCTGATAGACGGGATAGAAGTGCTTGTCGTCCTGCAGCAGGACCAGCCCCATCCCGCTGATCTGGCCGTCGGTGCCAAAGGCCACAACGACGTCTATCTGACCGGTCTTTAGCGCTTCGTAGCGGAGGCTGCCGGTCCCAAGCTGTCTGAACTCCTTGAACTGGAAGCCGCCGTAGGCCTGCTGCAGCCCCTTGATGCCGTCCGCCCGCTCGGCGAACTCGGCCGGGCCACCCAGGCGCAGCTCGGCCGCCTTCGCGGACAGATCGGAGTAGGTCTTGATACCGTACTTGTCTGAGACGTCCTTCGTCGTCGCGAGCGCCTGCGTGTCGTTGAACGGCGCCGGTTCGAGCCAGGACAGTTTGAACTGTTCACGGTACCCCTTCCGAACGGCTTCAAGGATCGCGTTAGCATCAGCCAACGGTTTCTCCTTGAGAACGGTTAATAGCCCGGTGCTGGTGTACTCGGGATACAAGTCGATATCACCTTTGACCAGCGCCGCGTGGGCGATCGGGGTGCCGCCGAGGTTGAACTTGCGCTCGACTTTGAAACCAGCCTCTTCGAGGAGCAGCGAATACATCTCCGCCAAGATGAACTCTTCGGTGAAATCTTTGGAGCCGACCTTGAGCGTGACCGGGGCCGCCCGAGAGCACCCGGCGAGTAATAGTGCGACGAGCACGAACACGATGAGTTGCGAGGCACGCTTCAACCCAGTTCCCCCCTTACTAGGATGGCGCTACGATGCGCGGGACACGTTCTCGAGCAGTCGCTGTACACCGGCCAGGACCCCTTCGGCCCCCAGGGTCAGGATCGCCACCGGGATGGCGCCGACGAGCATGATCGGCGGTTCGAACAACGCAAATCCACGGTAGATAAAATCGCCAAGCCCGCCGCCGCCGATGAACGCCGCCAGGGTGGCGCTGGCAAACACGTCGACGGCCGCCGTGCGGACGCCGGCGACCACGACCGGCATGGCCAGCGGTACTTCCACGCGCCACAGCACCTGCCGGGCGTCCATCCCCATCCCGCGCGCCGCCTCCACGACGCCCGCATCCACACCGCGAAATCCAGCATCGGTGTTGATCAAGATGGGAGGACCGGCCAATATCACCAACGCCACGAGCGCGGGAAGAAATCCCAACCCGAGGTACGGCACGGCGAGAAAGAGGATGGCCAGACTCGGCACAACGCGCAACCCGCTGAACGCGCTCAGGAGTTGCGGGGCGAGCGGTCGCCGGCGGGCGATGTACACGCCGAGGGGCACGCACAACGCGCCACCGATCGCCAACGCCAGCACCGAGAGACGGATGTGCGTGAACAGCGCCTCGACAAACACGGCGCGGTTCACCAACGCGTAACGATAGGCAGCTTCGAGCATTGCTGGGCCTGTACGGTCATTCTACCTCGCCCGGCCGTCAACTTCGGGCTTGACTCTTCAAAAGGCCGGTCCACAGTAGGGGGGTGGCAAATGGGTCGCTATCGAAAACTCAGGTGATGAAGCACCTGGGATTCGTCATGGTCGCTCTGCTCGCATGGCTGTCTGCGGCGCAGAGTATCGTACCAACGCCGGCGCTCTCGATTCCGGTCAGGCGGCCGAACATCGTGTTCGTCCTCACCGATGATCTTTCATGGAATCTGGTCCAGTACATGCCGCACGTCCTCAAGATGCAAAAGGACGGCGTGACATTCACCAACTACTTCGTCACCGATTCGTTGTGCTGCCCCTCGCGCTCGTCGATCTTCACAGGACGCTACCCGCACGACACCGGCGTGTTCACCAACACCGGCAAGGACGGCGGCTATCTCGTGTTTCGTGACCGTGGTAATCAGCAGGCCACGTTCGCCACCGCGCTCTCGGCGGCCGGGTATCGCACGGCCATGTCCGGCAAGTACTTGAATGGCTATCTGCCTGCTCGACATCCCGTGGCCCCCGGCTGGACATCCTGGGCGGTCGCAGGGAATGGTTATCCTGAATTCAGTTACAATCTCAACCAAGACGGCAAAGTTGTCCACTACGGCAACGCGCCGACGGACTATTTGACGGACGTAGTCTCTGGGTTGGGGGTACGCTTCATCAAGCAGGCGGCCGGCGCGCCGTTCGTGATCGAAATCGCGACCTTCGCGCCGCACGCGCCATACACGCCTGCACCGCGCGACGCCGATGCGCTGCCGGGCCTGCGCGCTCCGCGAACGCCGGCGTTCGACGCCGCGCCAGACGCGAACGCTCCCAAATGGCTGAGCGCGCATCCGCCACTCTCCATCGCCGACATGGCGAACATCGACAAGGATTTCCGCAAACGCGCCCAGTCGGTGCTCGCCGTCGACGCCATGATTGGCGAGCTGCAGGCGGCCGTAGCCGCAATCGGGGAGGAGAACAATACCTATTTCATCTTTAGTTCCGACAACGGCTATCACATGGGCGAGCACCGTCTGCGGCCGGGGAAGATGACTCCCTACGATACAGATATCCGCGTCCCGCTCATTGTGACGGGACCAGGGGTTCCGGCAGGACGCACCGTTGAAGAAATCGTCATGAACATCGATTTGTACCCGACGTTCACCGAACTGGCCGGCGCGGCGGTGCCCGCCGGCGTCGACGGGCGCAGTCTGGTGCCGCTGCTGCACGGGCAGAAGGTCACAGAGTGGCGAACGGCCGCACTGGTCGAGCACCACGGCCCGCACAACGATTCGAGCGATCCGGACGCGCCCGCGGCCCGCAGCGGGAACCCGACGACGTACGAAGCGATTCGCATGCGGACGTCACTCTATGTGGAGTATGCCGACGGAGAGAAGGAGTATCATGACCTCTCTGCCGATCCGTACGAGTTGCGCAATACCTTTTCCACGCTATCCAGCCAGGAACTGACATCATTGCGCGGGATGCTCAAGGCGATGAGCGGCTGCCACGGCGCGAGGAGCTGCTGGTTGGCAGAGCGTCCGATGCCTCAATGACTACGGCGCAGTGATGATCCACCCTGAGACCCGGATTGGTCACATCCACCTGAGAGTGTCGAACCTCGAGCGGGCGATCGCGTTCTACCGGGACGTGCTGGGGTTCGAGTTGAAGATGACTGATGGGGCACAGGCCGCCTTCTTGTCGGCGGGCGGTTATCATCATCACATCGGACTGAACACCTGGGGCAGCAAGGACGGCAGTCCACCGCCCAAGGGGTCCACAGGGCTATATCACTTCGCAATCTTGCTTCCCAGTCGTCGCGAACTCGCCCGAATGTACAAGAGACTGGTTGATAACAGGATAGAGATCGGCGTTGCGCAGGACCACGGCGTCAGCGAGGCCATCTATTTCCGCGATCCGGACGGGAACGGCATCGAGATCTACCGCGATCGCGATCGGTCCGAATGGCCCCGCACTCCTGACGGCCGCATGACGATGACGAACGGGCCGCTCGACCTGGACGCGCTCCTCGCCGAACTGGCCGAAGAACCGCGGCCCGCCCGGTAGCCTCGCGGACCGACAGCCTCGCCTATCGCCTCAGATACGCGTCCGTTCCCGCGATCCAGTCCTGCCGCGGCGGGTTGAAGATATCCATTTCCACGACGTCCTCCATCATCTCGGCGCCGTGTTGGACGTTGCTGGGGAGTAGCAGCAGCTCGCCACCGCGCACGATGATGTCCTCCTCGTCGGGGAAGAAGAAGCGCATCGTGCCCGAGATGCAGTAGGTGATCTGCTCGTTCTCGTGGTGATGCGAGGGGGCCACAAACCCGGCCTTGAACTCCATATACGCGGCCATCAGGCGCTCGCCCCACACCATGCGCCGCATCATCTTGGGATTCACGACCTCGGGTTTCATCGCTGCCAACGAGTGGTGCCGCACCGTGCTCATGCGCCCCTCCTGAGGTGTCATTCGACCCGGGCTCCAACAGCACAGGTTACGCGCGAGGCATCGGCTTCCTGCTCACCGCAGGACTTGGCGATCAACGAGTCAAAGACAGGGCGCATCCACGCTGACAAGATGTCCAAGGGAGGTCTCGATGCGTTATCGCCGGCTGGGTAATTCCGGGTTGAAGGTGTCCGCGGTCGGGCTGGGCGGGAACAACTTTGGTCGGGTGACCGACGCCCAGACGTCCGAGCGGATCATCCACCGGGCGCTTGATCTGGGCGTGAACTTCTTCGACACAGCCGATGTCTACGGCCGCGGGGTGTCCGAGGAGCACGTCGGGCGGGCCCTGGCACAGCGCCGCGCGGAAGCCGTGGTGGCGACGAAAGTGGCCATGGAGATGGGGTCCGGGCCCAACGAGACCGGCGCGTCGCGCAAGCACATCATGGACGGCGTGCACGCCAGCCTGCGCCGCCTCAACATGGACCACGTCGATCTGTTGCAAATCCACCGATGGGACCGCGAGGCGCCGATCGATGAAACCATGAGCGCGCTCGACGATCTGGTGCACCAGGGCAAAGTGCGCTATGTGGGTTCGTCGAACTTCAGGGCCTGGCAGCTCGTGTGGGCGCTCTGGGCGAGCGATCGGCGCGGGTGGGTGTCCATGATCTCCGAGCAGCCGGAGTACAGCCTGCTCAACCGCAGCGTCGAGCGCGAGCTGATGCCCGCCTGTCAGGCGTTTGGCGTTGGGATCATTCCGTACTTTCCGCTGGCCGGCGGGATGTTGACCGGCAAGTACAAAGAGGGCGAGGCGTTTCCTCCGGGTACCCGGCTCGAACGGATGGAGCGGTCGCGCAACATGTTTGCGACACCCCGCAACTTCGCCATCGTGCGAAAGCTCGAGGCCTGGGCGCGTGACCACGGGCATCCCCTAACCGAACTCGCCGTGGCCTGGTTGCTCGCACGGCCGATGGTCTCGACGGTGATCACCGGTGTCACGAAACCCGAGCAGGTCGAAGCCAACGTCAAGGCGGCCGATTGGGACCTGACCCCGGCCGAGGCGGAAGAGGTCGCCACCCTTGCGCCGCCCGAGTGACGGTGCAACCGGTCGAGCTCGGTGCGTATCACGGTTACCGTCAACCCCGGGGCGCGGAGTGAGCGCATCGAGCGGATCGACGCGTCGCGGCTGCGGGTGGCCGTGACAGAGCCCCCGCGTGAAGGCCGCGCCAATGCCGCCGTGGTGCGGGCGGTGGCGCGCTTCTTCGGCGTACCGGCGTCGGCGGTCCGCATCGTCCATGGGGCGACGAGCCGGTCCAAGATCATCGAGATCAAGGAGCGGGCCTGATGCTGCCTCCTCGCATCCTGACAGGATTCACTACGCCGCCGGCCGATGGCATCCGCCCCATCCAGCATATCCTGCTGCACATGGTCCGCGCCGAAGCGTTCTGGTTTGAGCACGTCGTGTCCGGGAAGCCACGGCCGAAGGCAGACCCTGAAAACTTTAAGGATCTGGACGCCATCCTGGCTGTCTGGAGGCCTCAACGAGATGCATCACTTGCGTGGCTGGAGCGGTTGACGGAACATGACCGCGCCGATACGCGCCCGTTCCCCTGGGATCAGAGCCAGCGCGCGTCGATTGAAGACATCGTCTGGCACGTCGTGACCCACGAGCAGTACCATCGCGGGCAGGTTTTCACGCGGCTCGCCCTGCTCGGGCGGCGGGATCTGCCAGACCAGGATCTCCTGCGTTAACTACGGCGGCTGGACCACGGCCGCGGCCTCCACGCGCTTTGCGGCGCGCCGGAGCAGCGGGAGGAGCTTCGCAAACGTCTCGTCGGTCGCGAACTGCGCGGGCGGCGCGACGACCAGCCCCGCGACCAGCAGACCGTCCGCGCGCCGGACGGGCACGGCCATCGAACTGACCCCGATCATCGCTTCCTGGCGGGCGTAGGCCACACCCGTCGCCCGCGCCCCCGCGATGTCCTGCAGGAACCCTGCGACCGACGTGATGGTGTGCGGGGTGAGCCGCGGCATGCCGGTGGCCTCGAGGATCCGCCGGATCTGCGCGTCGGGCCGCTCGGCCAGGAAGAGTTTGCCGATCGCGCTGACGTGAGGTGGAAGCCGGTCGCCCGGTCGCGAGTTGACCGTGAGCACCTCGCCCGCTTCACGCGCAATCATGACGATCACTTCGTGATCGACCAGTGCGCCAAGAGAGACCGTGAAGTCGACCTCATCCGCGAGTTCGGCGACAATGCGCTCGACCACGCGGTCTTCGATCTGCGCGCGCAGGTACGCGGTGCCGAGCTCGAAAGCGCCTACGCCGATGCGATACTTGCGGGTCGCCGGATCGAAACGAAGCAGACGAGAGGTGGCCATCGTCACCATCAGGCGGTGGACGGTCGTGCGTTCCAACCCCAATCGCGCCGCGGTCTCGCTTGGGCTCAACGACTGGTTCGCCCTTGCAACAGTTAATAGGATATCCATGGCCCGACCGACGGATTGAATGAGTCTTGACATGAGGAATCCTCGATGTGTATTATATGCACAACCCGTGCACCATTGCCACAAGAACATCGTGGGAGACGATGCCGATGCGCACAGTACATGAGCCCGGTGGACAGGTCCCGGTGGTGCGCGAATGTGACGTGCTCGTCGTGGGCGGCGGCCCGGCAGGTCAGGCGGCGGCGGTTGCCGCGGCGCGCGCCGGCGCCCAGGTCACGCTGCTGGAGCGCTACGGGTATCTGGGCGGGCTGGCGTCGGGCGGCATGGTGCTGGTGCTCGACGACATGTGCGCGCGCGGCGAGGTCTCGGTCGGCGGGCTCGCGCTGGAAATCATCGACCGGCTCCGGGTGATCGGCGCCGTGGTCGCTCCCCCGCTCCAAGACTGCTTCCGCAACGATCCCGACGTGCTCGCGCGCTGGACCCGGTGGGGATTTGAAGAGCTCTACTCGCGCGTCAGACCGAAGCCGATCGTGTTCTCCGCGTCGTTCGACCCCGAAGGGTGGAAACAGGTCTCGCAGGAGATGGCATTGGAGGCCGGCGTCCACCTGCGTTTCCATTCGTGGTTCTCGCGCAGCATCGTCGAAGACGGCGCCGTCCGCGGCGCGATCGTCGAGACCAAGGCCGGCCGCCAGGCCGTGCTGGGCCGTGTGGTGATTGACGCCACCGGTGACGGCGACGTGTTTGGGAGCGCCGGCGCGCCACAGGTGCACGGGTCGTACATCTTGACGCTGGTCCACCGGCTCGCGGATGTCGACACCGACGAAGCCCTTCGCTTCGAGCGCGACAACCCTGAGGCGGCGCGACAGGTCGATACCGACGTGAAGAAGCTGCTCGGTGGGTCGTGGGACCACTGGTGGCTGCGCACACCCCGGCCCGGCGTCGTGTGGTGCAACTGCCCGCACATCCCCGGGTACGACGGGTTGAATCCCGAGCATCTGACCTACATCGAGACCGACTGCCGCCGCCGGTTCATGAAGGTGTTGGACTATGTGCGGGCGCACTATCCGGGATTCCAGCGCGCGTACATCCTCGACGCCGCGCCGCAGGTCGGCGTGAGACAGACCCGTCTGCTCGAAGGCGAGTATGTCGTCACCAAAGACGATCTGATGGAACGGCGGCGCTTTTCGGACGTGGTGGCCCGCGGTCGCGACTACTACACGCCCTATCGCAGCCTAGTCCCGAAGCACATCGAGGGCCTGCTGGTGGCCGGACGGCACTACTCGGCGACTCCCGACGCGCAGCGCATCAGCCGCGAGATCCCCCCGATGATGGTGATGGGTGAGGCCGCGGGGACCGCCGCGGTGTTGAGCCTGGAATCCAGCGTGCCGCCGCGTCGAGTCGACGTACCGGCGCTCCAGAAACGGCTCTTGGCGCAGGGGGTGAACCTGGGTACGCTCGAACCTGTGACGGGCGCCACGTGAGTCGTCACCCAGGCGTCGGAGGCCCCCGATGACGCAGTTTTGCACCGTCGAGCGCGACGGCCACCTGTTGGTCGTCACGATCAACCGACCCGAAGTCCGCAACGCGCTGCACCGTCCCGCCACCGACGAACTCGATCAGATTTGGAACGACTATGAAGGCGACCCCGACCTGCGTGTCGCGATCCTGACCGGCGCCGGCGACAAGGCGTTTTGCGCCGGCTACGACATGAA
>JBGQGY010000006.1:0-61408 GCA_041497675.1 bacterium
ACCGAGGCTGAGCCGGAAGGTATCGGCGGGATCGAGGATGCGATCGAAGACATTTGCTGCGGCGGCGACGCGCTTCTCCTGCCCGCTGGCGAACTGACAGGGGGGGAGACAGAGGGTGACGTCGAGCGCCTGCTGTTGGGCGGCGGCCTGCCGGCGGGCCTCGGCGGCGATAGGCACCGCCCAGCCCGCCACCTCGCCCGGACCGTTCCCCACGAGCACCAATGATGTCGACATCAGCGCGCCCATGACCCTAACCACATATTATAGTCTCCGTTGTTCACCGCAGACAATTCCGCCCGGAAAGGGAAGCCGCGCAAAGCGACAGAATAGGTGAGACGGACCGGTAGTCATTGAAGGGGTGTTGCGTGCTTTGGAGTCTGACCATCGGGGCTGCGATGGTGATGCTGTTCTCGGGAATCGCCAGCGCGCAGGCTCCATCGTCGCCCCGGCGCGCAGCGGCAGCGCAGCCGTCCCCAGCGCAGCCCACCGTCGTTGACGCCGATACGATCAACTACGACTCCGTGCAACAACTGATCACGGCGCAGGGCAACGTGCGGATGACCCTCGCACGCTACCGCCTCTTCGCCGATCGCGCGCAATACAACCTCCGCACGTCGGTCGTGACCGCGTCCGGCCGCATCCGGCTGGTCGACGGCCGCGGTCAGGAACTGCGCGGCGAAGAACTGACCTTCAACGCCCGCACAGAAGAGGGATTCCTGGTCCCCGTACAAGGGACGGTCGAGCGACGCGTGATCATCAAGGGCGATCGGCTGGACGTGTCGCCGAATCGGTACCTCGCCCACAACAGCACCGTCACGACATGCGACCCCGCCCGTCCGCTCTACCAGATCACCGCAAGACAGATCGAGATCCGGCCGGGTGAAGCGGTGATCGCGCGGGACGCCACGCTCTACGTGGGCGGGCGAAAGCTGGTCACCCTGCGCGAGTTCGTGGTGTCGTTGCGCCCAGAAGGGAATGGCACGCAGTTGCCGACCTTCGGGACGGATCGCGTCGACCGATTGTGGGTGGGGTACCGTTTCCCGGTGCGGGTCGCCGACGGCACCGGCCGGGTTGACCTGAAGATCGGGCTCTCCTCCGGCCCAATGCCGCTGCTGTCGCTGACCAAGGGCGATCCGGGATCGACGGTGACGCTGCGTCTCGGCCGCACCCAGACGTCGGATACCCGCGCGGAGTTCGATCTGCTGCGTTACGATGTCGCAGAGATTGGCGTGGCGCTCGCACCCCAGCGGATCGGGACCACGCCATTCTCATGGACGGCATCGGGGCTCGTCGGCTGGTACGCGGAACAACTCTCGGGCGTTCAGACGGCCAAATTTGATGGCGCAGTCTCCATCGGCGCCGCCGCGCCGATCACGCCCCGCCTGTCGTACGCCGTGCAGGCGGGACTCAATGCATCGGGGTACGCGACGGGCGCCGTTCGCACCGTCGTGACGTACGGCGCATCGCTCAGCTACGCCCTTGACACGTACACCGCCGTGAGTGTCGGATACGCGCGCGCCGTCGTGCGGGGCATGACGCCACTTTCGATCGATGTGATCGACCCGGCCGACACCATCAGCGTCGGGCTGACGCGTTCGGTCCCGTCACGATACCGTCTCGCGGCCAGCGTGGCGTACAACACGGTCCTCGCCGAAACGGTCTACCAGGGGGCGCTGTTTGTCGTGGCCGGCCGGCGGCTCGAGCTGGGCGTCGAGGCCCAGTACAATACGCGGCTCACGACGTTCGAGGTGCTCGATCTGACCGTGCGGGTGATCTGCGACTGTGTCGACGTGGTCTTCCGCTATCGGGCGTCGCGTGGCGAGGTGTCATTCGAGGTGGGGCTGATGGATTTCCCACCCCGACCCGCGCCCTTCGTCTTGCGGCCGGTGCCGCCGCCGCCCGGGGTGCCCGAACGCTGATGATCTCCCCGGAGATCTTTCGCGAATACGACATCCGCGGGGTGGTCGGTACCGACCTGACCCCCGAGATCGCCCGTCAGATTGCGCGCGCGTATGCGGCGACGCTGGCAACGCCGGGCGCGCAGATCGTCCTCGGCCGCGACAACCGCGAGCATTCACCAGTGCTGGCGGCGGCCGCGGCGCAGGGGCTGGCCGACTCTGGGCAGGACGTGGTGGACATCGGCACCGTGATCACGCCCACGTTCTACTTCGCCCGCGTGCACTGGGGGCTCGACGGCGGCATGATGGTCACGGCCAGCCACAACCCATCCGAGTTCAACGGGTTCAAACTGGCGGGGGGCTTCGGCACGCTCTACGGTGACCAGATCCAGGCGGTCCGGCGACGGGCGCAGACCGGGCCCTTCCTCCAGGGCCACGGGCGCATCGACGCCCGTGACGTGACCGGCGCGTATGTCGCCATGCTGCGCGAGAAGATCCGGCTTGGTCCCCGCCGCCTCCGCGTGGCGCTGGACTGCGGCAACGGCACCGCCAGTCTGGTGGGGCCCGAGGTGTTGAGGGCCTGGGGCGTCGACGTCGTGCCCCTGTACTGCGACTCAGACCCCAGATTTCCTCACCATCACCCCGATCCCGTCGACCCACGCAATCTGACCGACTTGATTGACGTCGTGCGTCGCGAGCACTGCGACGTGGGCATCGGGTTCGACGGCGACGGCGATCGCATCGGCGCGGTGGATGATCGCGGCGAGATCCTCTGGGGTGATCTGTTGATGATCCTCTACTGGAAAGAGATCTTGCCGAAGCACCCGGGGGCGCAGGTGATTGTCGAGGTCAAGTGCTCGCAGGCCCTGGTCGAGGCGGTGCGCCGGATGGGCGGGCGGCCGTTCTTCTACCGGACGGGCCATTCGTTGATCAAGGCGAAGATGCGGGAGATCGGCGCTGTCTTCACGGGAGAGATGTCGGGTCACATGTTCTTCGCCGACGAGTACTACGGGTACGACGATGCGGTGTACGCCGCGGGGCGGCTGCTCCGCACGTTGTCGAACACGGACAAGCCGCTCTCGGCGCTGCTCGCCGACGTGCCCCGGTACCCGGTGACACCCGAGGTGCGCGTCCCGTGTCCGGACGGCCGGAAGTTCGAGGTCGTGGCGGCGCTGGTCGAGGAATTCAAGCGCGACCACGACGTGATCGACGTCGACGGCGCGCGCGTGCTGTTTGACGACGGGTGGGGGTTGGTCCGGGCGAGCAACACGCAGCCGGCGCTGGTCGTGCGGGCCGAGGCCACAACACAAGAGGGTCTTGCACGCATCAAGCGCACTCTCGAGGCTGCCCTGGCCAAGAGACCAGAGGTCGGCCCGGTACGCTGGTAGTCTCGTGGCGGCTGGCTCAGGAGGCGTGATGCGGAAGGCGTTGATCACCGGCGTGACCGGGCAGGACGGCTCGTATCTGGCGGAGTTTCTGCTGGATCGTGGCTACGAAGTCCATGGTGTCGTGCGGCGCGCCTCGACGTTCAACACCGAGCGGATCGAGCATCTCTATCGGGACCCGCATGAGTCCGACGTGCGTTTTCACCTCCACTATGGTGACCTGACTGACAGCAGCGGGCTGCGGGTGTTGCTGGAGCGGGTCCAACCGGATGAAGTCTACAACTTGGGTGCGCAGTCGCACGTACGCGTCTCTTTCGATCAGCCCGAGTACACCGCCGACGTGGTCGCGCTTGGCGCGCTGCGTCTCCTCGAGGCCGTCCGCGACTATCAGACGCGTACAGGCCGTCAGGTCCGATACTATCAGGCGGGATCGTCAGAGATGTTTGGGAACGCGCCCGCGCCGCAGAATGAACGGACGCCATTCTCGCCCCGCAGTCCGTACGGCGTTGCGAAGGTCTTTGCGCACTTGCAGACGGTGAACTACCGCGAGGCGTATGGGCTGTTCGCCGCTAACGGGATCCTTCACAACCACGAGAGCCCCCGCCGCGGGGAGACCTTCGTGTCTCGCAAGATCACGCGCGCGGCGACGCGCATCTCGCTGGGTCTCCAGTCGAAACTGTTCTTGGGCAATCTCCAGGCGCAGCGCGACTGGGGATATGCTCCCGACTACGTCCAGGCCATGTGGATGATCCTCCAACATCGCGAACCCGATGACTTCCTGATCGCCACGGGTGAGTCGCGATCTGTCCGCGAGTTCCTGGACGGCGCCTTTGGCTTGCTGAACCTGGATTGGCGCGAGTCTGTCGAGATCGATCCGCGCTATTTCCGCCCGGCGGAAGTGGATCACCTGCGGGGGGATGCGTCCAAGGCGCAGCGGGTGTTGGGGTGGCGGCCGGCGACCTCGTTCGGCGAGATGGTGAGGCTGATGATCGAGCACGACCTTGAGTTGGCCCGGGCCGAACGGACGCTCCGAGACGCCGGGCACCGCACCGGGACTCGAGGACCCGGTCATGAATGACGCGCCGCACGCCGCAGCCACCCCGATCGATTGGACCGATCTTCCCGTCGTCGTGACCGGCGGCGCCGGGTTCCTGGGATCGGTGCTGGTCGGGCGCCTCCGTGCCGCGGGCGCTCAGGTCTTCGTCCCTCGCAGCCGCGAATACGATTTGACGGACATGAACGCGACGGCGCGTCTGTTCGCCGACACGTCCCCGGCGGTCGTGTTCCACCTGGCCGCAGCCGTCGGGGGCATCGGCGCGAACCGCGCGAACCCCGGCCGGTTCTTCTACGAGAACATGGCCATGGGGCTGAGTGTTGTCGAGCAGGCGCGTCAATACCATCGCCTACGGAAACTGGTCGTCGTCGGGACCACGTGCTCCTACCCGGGTGAGGCACCAGTACCGCTGAGCGAAGCCGACCTGTGGAGCGGATATCCTGAGCCGACGAACGCGCCGTACGGTGTGGCCAAACGCGCGCTGCTGGTGATGGCGCAGGGATATCGCCAGCAGTATGGTCTTCGGGCGATCTACCTCATCCTGGCCAACCTCTACGGCCCGGGGGACAACTTCGATCCTGAGACGTCACACGTGATCCCGGCACTGATCAAGAAGTGCGTCGACGCGGTAGAGCAGGAGGCCAGCGAGATCACGGCGTGGGGCGACGGCAGCCCCACGCGTGAGTTTCTCTACGTGGACGACGCCGCCCGCGGTATCATGCTGGCCGCCGAGCGATACGATGATCTCGAGCCGCTCAACCTGGGCACGGGCGAGGAGATCTCGATCAGAGATCTCCTCGTCTTGATCGCCGATCTCACGGGATTCCGCGGCCGCATCGTCTGGGATCAGGCGATGCCGGGCGGGCAGCGCCGCCGACGCCTAGACGTCAGCCGCGTCCGCGACGCCATAGGATTTTCAGCCAACGTGCCCCTCGCTGAGGGTTTGCGTACAACCGTTGCATCGTACCGTGCGACCCGCGGCGCACCGACGGGTGCGTGAAAAGCACATCTATGAGACGACGGTTTCGTGTGTATGGATTGCGCGACCGAGTTTTCCCGCCTACTTTTTGCGCGCCAGCACATGAAGTCCATAGGATAAGAGCTGGTTCGACCGTCTATCATGCTGAGCCAGCCGGCTCAGCAGGCGCAAGACGATGCCCAGGCCAAACCATTCAGACCAACTTAGCGTCTTGTCCGCATAAGTTTCGCCAGCCCAGGGCAGGCGCCGCAACTCTTGCGCGAGATATTCAAAGTAGCTGCCGTTCCATTGCATCTCCACAACCTCGAACCCCAACTCCTTTAGCCAATGCTCATAGAAATGACGGCTATACCCTGTGTAATAGAAGTAGGGAGAAAGGTGGGTCAAAGAACAAAATGGGGCGGTGAGAACCAAGACACCGCCGGGCCTGAGCAAACGCGTCAGTTCACGCAATGCGCTGATGGGGTCCGGCAAATGCTCCAACACTTCGATACACATCACAGCGTCAAACGAGGCGGCTGACTGAGGGATCCTCGTAATATCCGACACAATATCTAGCCGTGATTGATCCCAGGCGCCAGTTTGCAGGCTGGCCCTATCACCCTGTCCATCGTATTGCGCAAAGTCTTGACTGACATAGGTGAGATGGGCGCAAAAGCGCCTATATTGCAATTCACCAGCGCCTGCATCTAGGATGCGGTGGCCCGCCGGGATTCGCGCCAGGGTTTGCTCCAACCACAACTCGCGCGTGGCCACGTTGCGAGTGCCACACTGTTGGACCTGGGCGGAGGTTAGGCTCAACGCCGCGCGCGCAATGGTACGCTTGATTTGATCCGCCCAGCCGCGGTCTAGGCGAGTCATAGGTGTTTCGTGAAGCAGCTCTCGAGTCGCTTTCATGGTGCCCTTGGATCTAGCGGGTCTCCATACCCCCCAAGCCTATATGTTCAGCCATGTGCAAACAAGATAACGAGGTTACTACGCCGTTTGCGGTTCCAGGTGTGCGCCGAGCCGCACCCCGTGCGCAGGCGATGGATGAGACCCACCGATACCCGGCGATCATCAACCCGCCCGCGACGCTCCGCGGCCTCGGGCACGCGATCTGACCCATCGCTCCGGCGCGCCGCCGAGCATCGAGAGCGCATATGTTCCACAGGTCGCCGCGAGGGTCGGAATCGCTCCAGACCATGGACCGAGCAGCCTCGCCGCATCCCACTGAGCCGCGAGACGCGCCCGCAGAGCCGCGCTGCGGGGCATCGAGCCGCTGTGGCTCGCGCGCCGCACCCGATGCATCACCAGGACATCCGGCAATATGGCGATCTTCCAGGCACGTGCCATCCTAATCCACAAGCGGTAGTCTTCATTGGGTCCGTCGGCGTACCCACCCGCGTCGCCGTAGGCCTGCTTCCGGAACATCACGGTGCTGTGGACGAATGGGTTGTCGCGCAACAGGTACCGTCTCAACGCGGCGTCGTTGGGGGGAGGTTCGAAGGACCACGTCCGTCCGTCTTCGTCGCACAGGGACGCCCACGTGCCGAGCAACCCGATCTCACCGTGTTTCTCCAGATAGGCGGTCTGCGCGGCAATTCGTTCAGGATATGTGATATCGTCGGCGTCCAGGCGCGCGACATATTCGCCCTCGGCCTCTGCACACCCGCGCACAAGCGCCGGCACAAGCCCGCGGTGCTCTTGGCGGACAATCTTGAGCCGCGGGTCGCCCAGGCCGCGCACAATCTCGGCCGACCGGTCATGCGAGCCGTCATCGATCACCACAATCTCCAGCGGCTGGTACGTCTGCGTCAGGAGGCTGCGACCAGCCTCCTCGACCGTCGCGGCCGCGTCGTACACCGGCATAACGATCGAAACGAGCGGGCGCCGGTTCATACGGTGCCAGGGTCCAGATCGAAGATCCCGAAGACCAGCAGCATTGCCTGTTACCTTACTCTGACGGCCGCCAATACAGCGGCACGATCTGCGGCTTCGAGCACCCTCGACCACGCGACCCAGACGAAGACGATCGCGCCGACGGCGGCCACGCCCACTCTGATCAGCGGCGCGTCGAGCAGAGTATTCGTGAGGACGACAAACAGGCTGAAGAGGCCGAGGCTGGCAATCGTCACGCGCAGTCGCGCCGCTGCGCCTCGAAGCTGGCGCCATGGCACGGCAAGCGCCCGCCCGGCAAGGACGAACAGGATCGACGCGTCCAAAAGCAGGAACAGACTCCACGCGATGGCGGCGCCCGTGATACCAGCGGCTCGCGTCAGATACCAGGCGCCCGCCGCATAGACGAGCAGTTCGGCCAGGTGGGACTTGGTGGTCAGATCCGGTCGCCCCAGCCCGTGCAGGATCGTGAAGGGGATGTGAGCGAGCGCGTTTGGCAGCATACCCAAGGCCAGCACCTGCATGGCCGGCGTCCCCTGGCGGGCGAACTCCGGCCCCAGCCACAGGCGTAGGATCGGCTCAGCAAACGCCGCGAGCACCACGACGATAGGGGACATCACGAGGAGCATGAGCCGGACCAGCCGTTCGCTCAGCGCCAGAATCGTCTCGCGATTCTGGAAGCCTAACCGACTTATCGCGGGAAACAAGGCGACGGCAAGGCTGGCCGGGAGTACGCTTAGCCTGGAAGCCATCTCATATGGTGGAGAGTAATAGCCGACGGCTCGGACCGAGACGAGCGTGCTGATCAAAGCCCGGTCGAGATAGTTGATAATGGGACCGAGGATGTTCGAGGCCATGACCCAGCCGCCGAATGAGAACAACGCGCGGACGGTTGGACGGTGGAACGCCGGATCAGCGCCGCCTCTGCCGACGAGACGCGCGCACATGATGCCGTACGCGATCCCGCTGGCCAGCTTCAGAACCGTCAGGGACAGAGTGACGGCCGTGAGTCCACCGCCCAGCAGCAGCACGATCAATGGGACCAGAAAATTGCCGCTCCCGGCCACGATGCGAACCTGGTTGACGAGTCCGAAGCGCCGATAGGCATCAAGGATTCCACGGAAGGCGCTGGTCGTGACCACAATAGGGACGGCGGCCGCAAGCACGTAGTAACTAAGACGGACGTCGCCGCTCAGGACCTCCGACACGGCGACAAATCGGCGGACGATCAAGGGGATGACGCAGGCGAGGAGGGCGCCGAAACCGACCCCAAGGATGAAGTGAAGAACGACGGTCGTACGGACAATGCGCTGGACGGCGCGGAGCTCGTTCTTGCCCAGTGCTTCGGCGACCAGCTTGGTCGCCGAGCGGGACAGTCCGAGATCGAAGATACCGAAGTATCCCAGCACTGCGAGGAACAGGGTCAGTTGTCCGAAGGCCTCAGGACCCATGCGACGAACGATGAATGGCAGCGTCGCGACGCCGACGGCAATCGGAATACCCTGCCCAATCAGGTTCAGCAGGGTGCCACGTGCAAGGCCTTGCTCCGGAAGACCTGCCGCCAAGGGATTGCCCGCTTAGGCTCCCGCGCGCGCCTCAGGCGAGTCAACGGCGCCCGCGACTTTTCGGCGTAGGAACCCCGCGGGGCAATAGGTGACGAGCAGCCGATTGTAGTAGCGGTCGATCTCGAACTCGGGATGATGGCTGAGGAAGTCCTCTACGGCGCGACCGGGATTGTCCGTTGTCCACTCCGGTCTCCCGTTCGGCGCGTCCGCGACCGAGTCCATGATGCCGTCAAAGACCACCAGGTAGCTGCCCGGCGTCACCAATGGCGCGTAGGCCTCGAGCTCGGCCCGAACGTGGGCATAGCTATGGTTGGAGTCCAAGGCCACCAAGACGACTTCTCGAGGACGAATCATCTGCCTGACGTCGGCGACAACGGCGTCGGAAACCGAGCTGCCCTCGATCAGGGTGATGCGCTCGCTCAGAGGATGCGCGTGAATAGCAAGCCGGTTGTAGTGCCGGATTTCGACGTCGACCGATATGACGCGACCCTGCCCCAGCAGCGCGAGCATACTGGCATAGAAGATGGCCGTGCCTCCGTGTGCCGTCCCCGTCTCGACAATGACCTGCGGCCGCATCTTGTAGATGAGCTCTTGCATCATCAAAAGATCTTCGGGCAGTTGGATGATTGGGATGCCCATCCACGTGAGCCGATACGAGAGCCTCTGCTGCCAGCCCGAGCGAACCCACAGGCGGCTCAGGAGTTCGAAACCCTCCGCACTGTAGAGATCGATGTCGCGTTGTCCTTCGGGGCCTTCGACGGTCAGGATACGCTGGTTGAGGAAGAGTCGAGGGGACTGCGCCATGCGCCTAGGATATCATGACCTGACGCGGTTGCTGAGGACATCCTCAAGAGGCCAGACGAGGGCCAGCTTGATGCAGTGCACGGTCAGCCAGGCAACAAACACCAACAGTAGCGCCACCTTCACACCGGGTCCACCGCGGATACGCCCGAGGGCACGATAGATGTCGCGAAGCGTCCGCGCATGATACTGGACGGTGCCCGCAGCCTCACGGCTCCATCGCCGAAGACCGGTCGCCCGGCCATCGTCCCGGACCTGAGCCATATGGTCGAGGCGTGGCACGAAACCGTACTCACGCGCCGCCTGGCAGTACGTAGCCCGTGAGGTGGTCTTGTAGAAGAGGATCGCATCACAAACCTGAATGCCTCCCCGATCGGCCACCAGCACGAAGACGGGAAGCTCGTTGTGGAACGTGCAGACGTCGATCGCCGTGCGCCCGGTCGGATCGATGAGCCCCGCACGCCTGTACAAGCCGTAGAGCAAATTGCCGTATCCGTGACGTGCAATCATGGCCATCCGTCGCAGTGCCGAGTGCCGGGGCCGACCGTAGAAGGCTTTGCCTTCCGCGAATGGGGGCAACCGTGTACCGTCGTTTAGGACATATTGCGCCTCCGCGGCGACGAGCATCAGGTCGGTCCTCGAGTCAAGGATGGCGGCCAGTGTGCCAACGAAGGTTGGCTCCCACACGTCATCGTCCGACGCCCACATGAAATAGTCACCGTGGGACCGCACGAGCGCGTTGCGGAAGTTTTGGAAGACGGGCGTTCTGACCGGTGCTCGGTGATAGTGGATCATGGAGTGCTGACGCGCCATCTCTGCGCAGACCGTCGCCGTGTCGTCCGTCGACGCATTGTCGGAGACGACGATCTCAAGGTTGGGATAGTCCTGCGCGACAAGACTCGAGAGCGCTCTGCGAAGAAGAGCGGAACGGTCGCACGTCGGGACGCCGATGCTGACCAGCGGCCGGTCTTCGACCCGCGGGCCTCCAGGTGTGGACTCCCTCGTCACCATAGGCTCGACGGCCGAAGGTGTCGCCCGATCTCGGTGACGCCGACCCGCGCAATCCTCTGCGCGAGGGCCCCCTGCAGCCGTATCTTGCTGAGGGCGGGCAATCGGTTGTCGCTCGCAATGACCCGCGCGTAACCCGTAAACAGGTCGTACCAGCCCCGCATGCCCTTCAGGTGTCGTGAAACCGTGTGCCCCTCCGGTCGAGGAGATACGGTCGCCCGAGCGCCGAGAAGCCGTTTGTGGAACAAGAGCGTCTCGGACAAGGTCAGGTTACCGGAGCCGAGCAGCTTGAAGACCACCAGCATATCCGCCCCCCATGGGCCCGCGCCCCAGACCCTGAAGCCCCCGGCATCGTGAATCGCGCGCCGTCGCATGAGGCCGTAGATGAGGTTGGGCTTGCCCCGGGTCTCCTCCTGGAGGAGAAACGCACGCAGACGAACCAGAGGATCCGGCGACGGGAGTTCGAGCGCGCTGGGGTAGACGCGAATGGTCTCGCCCCGTTCGTCGATGGTGTCGAAGACGGAGAATGCGAGGACCGCCTCGGGCGCGCCCTGCAGCAACCCCAATAGGGTCGAAACAAAGCTGGGTTCCCACAGATCATCGGCCGCGGCCCACATGAAGTACTCACCGCCCGCGAGGCGAAGGACATGGTCGAAGTTGGTGATGGCGTCCACCTGGACGGCGAGCCGCGTATAGCGGACGCGCGAGTCGCCGGCGGCGTACGTCCGGCAGATTTCCGGCGTCGCGTCGTCCGACACGTTGTCGGAGATGATCAACTCAAAGTCGCGATGTGTTTGCGCCAGCAGCGAGTTCAGCGCCAGCCGAATGAAGCGCTCGCCGTTGCAGACCGGCATCCCGATGCTGACGAGGGGTGCGCGGTCCGTCACGTCCGGTTCCCGTTTGTGCCGGCGTGAGTCCGCCACCAATGCACGGCGTCGCGCAGCCCGGCCTCGAGGTCGTATCGTGGGGACCAGCCGACGCCATCGATGAGGCGTCGTGGGTCGGCGCACACGTATGCGGGCGCGCCGGGATCATCCGACCGCGCGCCCCACCGGATCCGTTCAGGACGCCCCAGGATCTCGCCGAGTGTGGCGACGATATCGTGGACGGCCACCGGCCGTCCCGACCCGATGTTCACCGGACCTTGCCGGCCGCTATGTGCGACGGCGCACACCGCCGATGCCACGTCATCGACATGCAGGAAATCCCGAACAGCCGTGCCGCTGGTCACGCCGGCGTCGCGGTCCTCGAGCAATGCGTTGATCACCGACGGCACCAGGCGGCGCTCGTCTTCCATCGGGCCGTAGAGGTAGAAGAAGCGGAGCCACGCCGTCTGCATCCCGGCGACCGCACCGAACTGCTCGAGTATCAGACCGAGGCCGAGCTTGCTTGCCGCGTACAGGCTACTCGGTCGGCTGGGGCTCTCTTCCGAGACACGACCGGGGCTCGAGGCGTATTCGAGGCAGGTGCCGGCGCCGACCAGTCTTGCGCAACTATGCGTCGCAAGCGTCTTGGCGAGGGTCAGGCTGGCCTGCACCCACGCCAGGTTCTCCGGGCTGTCCAGATACCGGCCGGGCTCGACATGCCAGGCCAGGTGGATGCACAGGTCTGGCCGGACCCCCGCAACGCACACCTCGGTGGCGTTGGAATCAGTGAGATCGCATTCGACCAGATGTAGCGACGCTTGAATATCCGCGAGGCGCCAGGGGCGGCTCTGCGGCCGGACCACGGCGAAGACCTCATCCCCGCCCGCAAGAAGGTGTCGGGCGACGTGTGATCCGATGAACCCGGCGGCGCCGGTGAGGAGGACCTTCACGCGCACCCGTCAGGCGTGCCGCGCATCCCAGGAATACGGGATGTGGTTGTTGAGCGGGTCCAGACGTGTCGTCCGCGACGGATCGTGCGGATGCGTGCAGCAATTCGCGACCACGGCCTGCGGCGCGCTCATCCCTTTGAACCCGTTCCAGACCTCTGGTGGGGTGACCAGCAGCGCGTAGTGATCGGGGCCGAGAAAGACTTCCATCAGCGTGCCGCGGGTGGGAGACGCGTCGCGCTCGTCGTAAAGAGCGACTTTGACCATTCCGACAATGCACGCGTAGTGGAGGGTCATCTCGCGGTGCCGGTGCCAGCCTTTGATCACCCCCGGATACACGGAGGAGAAGTAGATCTCCCCAAAACGGATGAAGTGCGGGTCTGTGGCCTTGAGCATGTGATACACGGTACCTCTATCGTCGGGGATCCGGCGCAGCGGAACGATCTTCACCCCGTCGATGATGCGTTGCCCCTGGAGGATCTTCACCCCGTCGACCATGGTAACCTCACACGATTCTGACGTCTGGGATGGGCACGATGAACTGCCCACCCAACCGGCGGTACTCGGCCTGCTGTTGCAGCACCTCGTCGATCAGATTCCAGCTCAAGAGCAACGTGTAGTCGGGCCGCTCTTCTATCAGACGCGACGGAGGCGAGATGGGCACGCGCACCCCGGGGACCAAGCGCCCCTGCTTGTACGGGCTCCGGTCTGCAACGAAGTCCAGCACGTCTGCGCCGATGCGGCAGTAGTTGAGCAACACCGTGCCCTTGGCGGCCGCCCCGTAGGCGGCGAGCCGGCATCCACGCTGCTTCAGCGCAGTCATCAACGCGACCAGCGAGGTCTTGATCTCTACCGCCCGGTGGCCAAACGCCGCGTAGGCTTCGAGGCGATCGACGCCCCAGGCGGACTCCTCGGCAAGCAGCTCCGCGACGCGTCCGCCGGCTCCGGCGTCGGCCGCATGGGCGACCGAGAGCCGCAGCGATCCCCCGTGCACGGGGATCCGTTCGGCGTCGGCCAGGACGAGGCTATGCCGTTCGAAGAGCCGCTGCAATGCGGTGACCGAGAAATAGCACAGATGCTCGTGGTAGATGGTGTCGAACTCGCACCGGTCGATCATGTCTCTCAGATACGGCACCTCGATGACCGCCAGCCCGCCGGCGTTCAACAGGTGGCCGATGCCCTCCACGACGCCGTTGAGATCGGCGACGTGCGCCAGGACGTTGTTCGCCAGCAGGACATCGGCCCCGCGCCCCTCACCGCGGAGTGTGGCGGCCAGTTCGCGCCCAAAGAACGCACAGCGCGTCGGGATGCCGCGCGAGTTCGCCACGGCCGCGACATTCTCAGCCGGTTCGATCCCCAGCACCGGAATCCCGCGCGCCGCGAAGTACTGCAAGAGATAGCCGTCATTGCTCCCGATTTCGATCACCAGGCTCCGACCGTTCAGTCCACGTGCCGCAGTGAGGCGGTCGACGAGGGTTTTGGCGTGGTTGAGCATGGTGTCGGAAAAGGACGAGAAGTAGAGGTACTCACGGAAGAGAGCGTCCGGCGGAACCGTCTCAGTGATCTGCACGAGCGTGCAACGAGGACAAAACACCAAGTCCAAGGGATATCTCGGTTCGGCCCGGCTGAGGTCGTTGGGATCCAGCAGCGCATTCGCGAGTGGCATCACGCCCAGCGAGAGGACCGGCCGGAGCATCGGAGATTCGCACGACCGGCACGACAAGGGACCGGATCTCACGGCTGCGGGTTGAAGAAGGTCCGGTACCAGGCCACCGTCCGGTCCAAACCCTCTTCGAGGGTCTGGGCCGGTGTCCAGCCCAGCACCCGGCGGGCCTTTGCGGCACTCAGGTACTGGCGCCGGATCTCGCCCGTGGCCTCATTTCGAATTTCTGGCTCGAGATCCGAGCGCATCAAGGTGAGGATCACACGCGCGATCTCGATCACGGTCATAGGGCGCTCGTACGAGAAGTTGAACGCCTCGCCCGACAGCGCGCTATCTGCGGCGAGCCGCTCCGCGAGCAGGAGGCACGCCGTGACGGCATCCTCAGCGCCGAAGTAGTCGCGCACGTATTGGCCGTCGGACCGGATAATCGGTCGCTTGCCCCGCAGCACAGACCGAACGGTCCCCGGGACGATACGATTCCAGTTCAGATCTCCGCCGCCAAACAGGTTACCGCATCGCGTAATGGCGACCGGAACGCGGTACGTGGCGGCGTAGGCCTGCGCGACGAGATCCGCGCAGGACTTGCTCACGTCGTATGGATGGATCCCCCGTAAGGGGGTGTCCTCGGTGTAGGGGAGAGCGTCGTGGCTGCCGTAGGCCTTGTCCGATGACGCGAGGACGATTTGCTTGACCGACGGACTCCGGCGGCACGCCTCCAACAGCGCCCAGGTGCCCGCCACGTTGGTCTGGAACGTCGAAACTGGATTGCGGTTCGCAACCGGCACCAGCGTCTGCGCGGCCAGATGAAAGACGGTGTCGACCTCGTACTCCCCCAGAGTGCGCTCGAGCAGGACTTGGTCGCGAACATCTCCGCGAACAAGCTTCGTGTGCTCCACGAGCCCCGCCCGCACGAACTCGCTCTGAGGGACCCAGTCGCGCACCAGACACACGGTCTCGACCCCAAGGTCGACCAGCCGCTTCACCAGACTACCGCCGAGCAGCCCGGTGGCGCCCGTGACCAGCACCGGACGGTCGAGCCAAAAGGCCGCGCTGGCTGGCGCCGGGGCCGTCAGATCTGATCCTCCCACACCTTCCAAGGAGGCCGGCCGCTTTCCCAGAGACTCTCGAGGAGACGGAGATCTCTCAGCGTGTCCATGCATTGCCAGAATCCTTCGTGCTGGTAGGCGGCCAGGCGTCCATCTGTGGCGAGGCGCTCGAGCACGTCCTGTTCGAGCCGGGTGGGATCGCCGGTGATGTACGTGAAGACCTCGGGTTCGAGGACCATGTAGCCCCCGTTGATCCAGCCTTCGCCGATCTGCGGTTTCTCTGTGAATTGGGCCACGCCGCCGCCGTCGAGGGTTAGCCCGCCAAAGCGCGAGGGGGGGCGCACCGCCGTGACCGTGGCGATCCGCCCCTGCCGACGATGAAACTCCAGGAGCGCGTTCAGATCGACGTTCGAGACGCCGTCGCCGTAGGTCAGCATCAGGGGTTCGGCGCGCAGCCAAGGCGTGAGACGTCCGAGGCGGCCGCCGGTCATCGTCTCAAGCCCTGTGTCGATCAAGTGCACAATCCAGTCCTCGCTCTTCTTGTCGTGTGTCTCGACACGGCCGCTGGCCAGGTGCACCGTCATGCCGGTGTTGAGCGTATAGTAGTCGAGGAAATAGCGCTTGATCATCTCGCCTTTGTAACCCAGAGCGATCAAGAACTCGCGAAACCCATAGTGGGCATAGTGCTGCATGATGTGCCACAGGAGCGGGCGGCCGCCGATCTCGACCATCGGTTTCGGTTTGACCGCGGTCTCTTCCTGAAAGCGCGTCCCAAAGCCACCGGCAAGAATCACGACCTTCATACGAACTAACTTTCTCGCGGGCGCTGACAGTTCCTGTCCTCCTGGCGTCGACAGCTGGTTATCCTGAATGACTGCCGGTATCCTGACGCTAGATGCGGATCCTCTATGTCGCGATGAAGTACGACTACGGCGATCCCCGTCGCGGGACGTCCTTTGAGCACCACAACTTCTACGAGACGCTCGAGCGGATGCCGGCGCACCAGGTCGCGTATTTTCCCTTTGATGAGGTCGGAGCGCGCCTGGGCCGCGATGGGATGAACCGTGCGTTGCTCGCGACGGTCGCTGAGGTCAGGCCCGATCTTGCGTTCTTTGTGCTGTTCACGGACGAGATCGCGCCGGATACTATCAGGGAGATCGCGGGACAGGGCGGCACAGTAACGTTCAACTGGTTTGCGGACGATCACTGGCGGTTCTTCAACTTCTCGCGCCACTGGGCGCCGCTCTTTCACTGGGTGGCAACCACCGATGCGCGGGCGGTGCCGCGGTACCGGCAGATGGGCTACGCGAATGTCATCAAGACGCAGTGGGCCTGCAACCACTTCACGTACCGGCCGGCGCTGACCGCCGACGGCCGTCTGGACACCGTCTACGACTACGACGTCACGTTCGTGGGACAACCCCACTCCAACCGGCGTCAGGTCGTCGACAAGCTCAGACGGGCCGGGATCGACGTGCAGTGCTGGGGATACGGCTGGCCCAACGGCCGGCTCAGCCAGGAAGACGTGATCAAGGTGTTTGCCGGGAGCAAGATAAACCTCAACCTGGCCAAGAGTTCGGGAGGGGTAGCGATCAAGGAACTCGCCAAGATCGTGGTCAACAAGCGCGCCGACGGATCGTTCCATTTCCGGTCGCCGGTGACATGGGCAGACAACATGAGATCGCTTTTGGCCAAGGGGCGGGAGCAGATCAAGGGGCGCAACTTCGAGATTCCCGGCGCAGGCGGGTTCCTGCTGACGAGTCCCACCGAGGACCTGACCGACTACTATGTGCCGGGGCGCGACGTCGACGTGTACACCAGCCCCGACGATTTCGTAGACAAGATCCGCTACTATCTCGCGCACGACCGGGAACGCGAGGCGATTCGCGCGGCCGGGTACGCGCGAACGCTGCGCGAGCACACCTACGTCCACCGGTTCCATGAGATCTTTACGAGCATCTGTGGCCCCGGGGTCCCACGGCGGTGAGGATCCTGCACACGACGGAGTTCTATGACCCGCACGCCGGCGGTAATCTGGCCATCCAGCGCATCTCTGAGGGGCTGGTACGAAGGGGTCATTCCGTCACAGTCGCCACCACGTTCCTGTCGGAGCGGACGTCCACCGAGATCGCCGGTGTCAAGATCGAGCCGTTTCGGATCCGCGGGTCCCTCGTCAAGGGCATCAGGGGAGACGTGGAGCGCTACCAGCAGTACCTCCGCGAGAGTGACTTCGATGTGGTGACGAACTTCTTCGCGGACATCTGGACGACCGACCTGACGTTCGGCGTCCTCGACCGGATGCGCGGCTCGAGGGTGCTGGCGACCCCGTGTCTGTCGAAGCTGGCCCGACCAACGCACCGACGATACTTCTACAGCAACTATCTGGACGCGCTGGCCAAGTACGACAGGGTCGTGTACTTGTCGGCCGCCTACCGGGACAAGCTCTTTGGAGACGAGCAGGGGTTCGGCGACAAGGCCAGCATCATCCCCAACGGAGCCGGAGAGGAGTTTCTCGCCGCCCCCGCTGGATTCAGGAAGGCGTTTGACATCACGACCCCGCTCATGCTGCTGACGGTTGCCAATCACTACCTTGCCAAGGGCCACGCGTTTGTCATTGACGCGTTCCACCGCATGCGCCGGACCGACGCAACGCTCGTCCTCGTTGGTGAGAAACCCTTCTTTCATTCTTGGTACAGTTGCTGGCCCCGGTGCCGGCTGGCGGGGGCGCTCGACCGGCGGATCAGGGTGCTCAGCGGCGTTCCCCGCGCATGGGTCGTCTCAGCGTTTCAGGAGGCCGATCTCTTTCTATTCGGATCACGCGTGGAGTGCGCCCCGCTGGTCATGTACGAGGCGTTCGCCTCACACACGCCGTTTCTCACCACGCCCGTAGGCAACGTGAGCGACCATGCCGATGCGGTGAAGATCGTGCGCACCCCCGAAGAGATGAGCGATGCCGGCAATTCATTGCTCCGTGACGATGCAGAGCGCCGGCGGCTGGCCGGGCAAGCCTTTCAACTCTGGCAGGCCCACCATACCTGGGAGCAGATTGCCGCCCAGTACGAGTCGCTCTACACGGCGCTCGTGGAACGCCGGCGGACGGTGGGGGCCGCCGGCAGATGACCGTGCAGGACGTGGCTGTTTCCGCGGTGCTGCTCACGTGGAATTCTGCCTCGCACGTCGACCGGGCGCTGGCGTCGCTGACCCGCGAGGTGAGCGGTCTGACTGCGGAGATCATTGTCGTCGACAATGGCTCGACGGACACGTCGCTACAGATCGTTCAGCGCCACGCGCCGCACGCGCGCCTCGTCCAGAACTCTTCGAACGTCGGCGTGGCCCGGGCGCGCAATCAGGGCACCGCGCTCGCCATCGGGCGTTATCTCCTGTTCCTCGACAGTGACGCCGAACTGGCGCCGGGCAGCGTGCGCGAAATGCTCCGGTTTATCAGCGCTGAGCCCACCGTGGGCGTAGTCGGTCCGAAGCTCACGTACCCCGATGGCACCATCCAGTTTTCGTGCCGGCGGTTTCCCACGCTGCAAGGTAAGATCCTCCGGCAGCTGCCGCGGCGCGTACAGAAGGCGATCGCCTTCGTGTCTGACGAGGAAATGCACGACATTGATCGCACCATCGCGCAGCCGGTGGACTACGTGATCGGCGCCTGCCAGCTGATTCGCCGGGACGTCATCGAGCGCATCGGCCCGCTCGACGAGCGCATGTTCTACGGACCCGAGGACGTCGACTTTTGCCTGCGCGTCTGGCAGGCCGGCTGGGCCGTCTACTACCTACCGGCGGCCGTGGCCGTGCACCATGAACAACGGATCACCCGGCGGCGCCCCGGCGTGCTAACCTTGAAACACGGCTTGGCGCTTGCGTACTATTTCTGGAAGCACCGTTACCTGTGGCGTCGGCCAGTGCTCCAGTCGAAGGAGTCGGACCTTCAGCGCGTACCGTAAGGTAGAAGTAGAAGGGGTCATCACCTGATGCCATCCGCCCCACCTTCCTTCTCACCGTCGGTGACGGACCGGATTGATCGGCTCGCCCTCCCGTCTGTCCGCGGGTGGTACTCGCTGCGGCTCTCCGAGCGCAAGGTGCTGCTCTATGCCCTCGACCTGCTCGCGATTGCGGCCGCCCTGCTGGCGACGCTGGGATTGCGGCTCGGCCTGCCGCTCAGCTGGGAAACCGTCTCCGCGCACACGGCGTGGTTTGGCTTGCTCATCGGCGAATGGTCCGTCGGCGCGCCGTTGATGGGCATGTACGATCTTCGCACCGCATCACGGGTATCCACCGGCGCCGCGACCGCCGCGGCGGCCGCCCTCGTGGCGGCCGTGGCCTATCTCGTCACACCGGTGATCACGCCGCCGCTGTTGTACTCGCGGCTGACCGCGGCCACGTTCGTCGTGTTGATGGTTGGGGCGGTGACGCTCGGACGAACCGCCTACGCACGTCTGCTGGTGCAACCGACGTTCCGCCATCGGGTCCTGATTGTCGGCGCGGGCTGGGCAGGACGCGCGCTCGTGGAGGCCCTGCGCACCCACGCCGGCAGCGAGTACGAGGTCGCAGGGTTTGTCGACGACGATCCCTCTCGGCTGGGGAGCGCAGTCGGTGATGTGCCGGTGATGGGCACGTCCGCCGATCTGGGACGGCTGGTGTACGAATACCGGGTCTCCGAGGTGATCGTCGCGGTGATCCGGCACGAGACGCTCGAGGCACCGCTCCTGCAGGCGATCCTTGACTGCCACGAGGGCGGCACCCAGGTCACCCTGATGCAAACGGTCTACGAGCGGCTGACCGGCAGAGTGCCTGTGGAACACGCCGGAAAGAGCCTGCACGTCGTCCTCCCAACCGACCGCGACTCGAACCGGGTGTATCTCGTCCTGAAACGGGGTACAGATATCTTGTTCGGCCTGGCGGGAACCCTGGTGGCGCTTGCGGTCCTGCCGGTGGTCGCGCTGGCGGTTCGGCTGGAGGGTCGGGGTCCGATCTTCTACCGGCAGGCGCGAGTGGGACAGGGCGGCCGCCTGTTCACCCTGGTCAAGTTTCGCACGATGGTCGAGGACGCCGAGGCGGCGGGTCCGATGTGGGCCCAGGAGGCCGACGAACGGGTCACGCGTGTCGGTAGATGGCTCCGCCGCCTTCACATCGACGAACTGCCTCAGGCCATGAATATCGTTCGGGGAGAGATGTCGATGACGGGGCCCAGACCCGAACGACCAGAGTTTGTCAAGAAGCTGGAGGCCGGCATCCCGTTCTACCGCGCGCGGCACGCCATGCGGCCGGGACTGACGGGTTGGGCCCAGGTGAACTACCGGTACGGCCGCTCGGCTGAAGACGCTATGATCAAGCTGCAGTACGACCTGTACTATGTCAAGCACTGTTCCGTCTTTCTTGATGCGCTGATTCTGGTCAAGACGATCGGGCTCGTACTCACCGGCCGCGGCCTCTAAAGAAGGGCGCCGCGGAGGAGCCCTGTGAGAACGTTGATGGAGGCGCCATGAGGGCCATCATCCCAGTGGCCGGCGTGGGTCGCCGGCTGCGGCCGCACACGCACACGCAGCCGAAGGCGCTCATGCATGTCGCGGGACGCCCGATCCTTGGGCACATCCTGGATGAATTGGTTGCGGTCGGTATCGACGAGGTCGTGCTGATCGTTGGCCATTTAGGCGAGAAGATCGAAGAGTTCGTCCGGAGCCGGTACCGGTTTAAGGTCCACTTTGTCGAGCAGGCCGAGCCCCTGGGCAACGGACACGCCATCTATGTGGCGCGTCAGTACCTGGACGGTGACGGCGCGCTCATCATCATGGGTGACACGATCATCAAGGCCGATCTGCCGCGGGTGCTTGCGCTCAACGAGTCGGCGATCGGGACCCACGAAGTGTCCGACCCGCGGCGCTTTGGCGTCGTTGAGGTGATCGATGGACGTGTCCGGCGGCTCGTGGAGAAGCCCGAGGTGCCCGCCAGCAACCAGGCCATCGTCGGCGTGTACCTGATCCGCCACCCCGCGCTGCTGGGGCAGTGTTTGGAGCGCATGGTGCGGGAACAGCGGGTCGTCCGCGGCGAGTACTGGCTGGCCGACGCGTTGCAGATGATGGTCGATGCCGGAGAACGGATGCAGACGTTTCAGATCAACGGGTGGTATGACTGCGGGACTCCAGAGGCACTCCTCGAGGCTAATCGCGAGCTGCTAACGTCGGAGCGCCCGATGCCCGACGGCCTGCTGGGGTCCGTCGTGTTGTCGCCGTCCTACGTCGATCCCTCCGCACAGATCGAGGGCTCGGTCATCGGGCCGTTTACCTCGATCGCGGAGGGCGCCCGGGTGACAAATTCGGTGGTGCGGGACAGCATCGTGAACGCCGGCGCCGCGTTGGAAGGCGTGTTGTTGGAGCATTCGATCATCGGCGAGCGGGCTATGGTCAGCGGCCGAGCGTCACGGATCAACCTTGGTGATTCCTCAGAGATCGAGCTCGGCTGAGCGGGGTAGGAGGCAGGGGAATGGCACTTGCGTTGGTGACCGGCGGCGCCGGATTCATCGGGGCCCACCTGGTGCGAGGCCTGCTCGATCAAGGCCACCGGGTTCGGGTGCTCGATAATTTCTCCAGCGGGCGCCCGGCGAATCTCGAGTTCGTCCTGAAGCGAAAGCTGCGAGACCTTTCGCCGGGTCAGCGCCTCGAGGTTGACAGCGTCGAGATCCTCCACGGCGATATCTGCGACCTCGAGGCCTGCAAGCAGGCCTGCGAGGACGTTCAGACGGTGTACCACCAGGCCGCGATGCGGTCGGTCCCGCGATCGGTCGACGATCCCCGCGGCGCGAATGAGAACAACGTGAACGGCACGCTGAACATCCTGATTGCCGCTGCCGGCGCAAAAGCGCGGCGCGTCGTCAGCGCGTCGTCCTCTTCGGTGTACGGTGACGATCCATCGCTCCCCAAGCGGGAAGATCAGATGCCTGCCCCGATCTCGCCATACGCGGCGTCAAAGCTGGCTGGCGAGCACTACTGCCGCGTCTTCGCCCGCACATACGGCCTGTCGACGGTCTCGCTACGGTACTTCAACGTTTTTGGGCCGCTGCAGGATCCGGCATCGCAATATGCCGCCGTGATCCCACGGTTTATTATGTGGACGCTCCAGGGCCAGCCGTTGGAGATCCACGGTGACGGTCTGCAGTCGCGCGACTTCACGTACATTGACAATGTTGTCTCCGCGAACTTGCTGGCGGCCACCGCCCCCAATCTGCAGGGCGAAGCCTTCAACATCGCGTGCGGCGAACGCTTGACGCTGATGGACCTGGTGTCGACGATTGAGCGCATCACGGGCCAACGCGCAGAACGCAACCACGTCGAGCCGCGCCGCGGCGATGTGCGGCACACCCTGGCCGATATCTCCCGGGCCGGCGTGTCCCTAGGATACAAACCCATCGTGAGCTTTGCTGAGGGGATGGAGCGCACGGTCGCCTACTTTGTCCCGGGAGTGGCGGGACGGTCGCCGGGCAGTCGATGAGCATTTGCGTCGTCGGCGGTCTCGGGTACGTCGGCCTCGTGACGAGCGCCTGCTTGGCCGAGCTGGGTCACCAGGTGGCGGTCTATGACGCCGATCTCGAGCGGCTGGCGGTCGTCGAGGCCGGCCGGCTGCCCTTTCACGAACCAGGGCTCAAGGACTTGCTTGATCGGCACGTGCCGGCGGGCCGCCTGCGGTTCACACGATCGTTGGCCGACGGCGTGCGTGACGCCCGAATCGTCTTCATCGCCGTCGCCACGCCGGCGCGCTCCGACGGCGAGACCGATCTCTCGCAGGTGATCGCCGCGTCCGAACAGCTGGCCCGCGTCCTGCGACCCGGGATGACCATTGTCGTCCGGAGCACCGTCCCGACGGGCACCCATCAGATCTTCAAGCGGATCCTCGATGCGCACGGGCACGTCGAGGGTCGCGATTACCACCTCGTGGCGCAACCCGAGTTCCTGCGCGAGGGGAACGCCGTCTACGACTTCCTCCATCCGACGCGCATCATCATCGGTGCGGCCAGCCCTGACGCCCGCCAGCACGTCCGTCGCTTGTTTGACGACCTGCATGCGCCGGTGCTGGAAACGACGTTCGAGCACGCCGTCTTGATCAAGTACGCGTCGAACGCGTTCCTGGCCATGCGGGTGTCGTTCGCCAACGAACTGGCCAACGTCTGCGATGCGGTCGGGGCCGATGTGCTCGAGGTGTTGCACGGCATGGGGTATGACGCGCGCATCGGACAGGCGTATCTGTCGCCCGGCATCGGTTTTGGCGGGCCGTGCCTGGAGAAAGACCTGCTCTCGCTGATTCGGTTTGCCGAGGGCGCCGGCTATGAGCCGAGTTTCCTACGGGCGATTCTCGAAAAAAACCATCACCAGATCCGGCAGGTGATCCGGCGCGTGGTGGATTCGCTGGACGCCAACCTGTACGGCCGGACGATCGCCGTCTTGGGGTTGGCGTTCAAGCCGGGGACCAGCGATGTTCGGAACTCGTTGGCGGTGCGGGTCATCGACCGGCTCCAGCGGCGGGGAGCGCTGATTCGCGCCCATGACCCCGCGGCAAGCGACGAAGCACGGCAGGTGCTGCGAGACGTGACGCTCCTGGACGATCCCTACCAGGCTGCGCAGGGAAGCCATCTAGTGCTGGTCCTGACGGGGTGGGAGGAGTTCAAGCGACTGGATCTGGCCCAGCTGCGTGCCGCCGTGGCCACGCCGCATCTCGTGGATGGCGTGAACGTGCTCGATCCCGCGGCGGCCAGGGCGGCGGGCTTCGTCTACTCAGGTATCGGGCGCCGCTGACCCTCAGCCGTACACATCGTCGCGCGCAGGTATCACGGATTCCTGGGCGCAGACGTGGTCCGCGCCTGCGCCGTGGCGAGGCGGCGGCGGATCTCGACTTCGACCGTCACCCCGCCGCCGGCTTCACGCGCGGTCATGACCCAGACACCGGTGGCGACGATGCGGGATTGACTGACCCGCACCCGGCCATCGTCACCCGTCGTGACCACGTGTCGCACGACTTCGTGCCGGTCGACGACGTGTACGTAGAGGATCCACGCGGCCCCCGCCCCCTGGGTGGTCGCCGAAGTGATGGCAATGACCGGCTCCCCTTCCCCGACCGAGAACGATGGGTGGACCAGCACGCTTGGTGCCTGGCTGGCATTGCGGACATCGCGGGCGATAACGTCAACCAGCGTGGAGGCCTGGGTCTGGGCCTCACGCAGGTCCTGGCCTCGACGCCAGGTGGACAGGCTCGCCACGAAGAGCGAACCGACGATCGCGACAACCAGACCCGCCAACGTCAACGCGATGGCGATCTCGACGAGGGTAAATCCTTGGGGCGTGCGACGCTTCATCGCCCGACGAACTCGCAGGCCGCCGAGACGTGGCGCAGTGTGGTCAGCGTGACGGAGCGCGTGCGGCGCTCCTGGGACCAAGAGACGGTGGCGGTCAGTTCCCACAGGCTCCCCTGGCCGACGCGCCGGGCCGAGACCTCACGGTGGAAACGGGACAGGTCGCCGCCCGGATCGGCGGGCACCTGAGCCGTGAAGGAGGATCCGCAGGGGGAGGCGGCGAGCGTCGCGAGTGCCTCCTCCGCGATCCCGGTGGCGGTGTTCATGCGCCCCGCGAGCGACGCGGCGCGCAACCCGATGGCAAACGAGGCGAAGACAACCAACGCGACGATCGCCAGCAGCATCGTCGCGATCAGCACTTCTAAGAGGGTCATGCCGCTCTCGCGGCCCGCGTCTATTGACATCTCCTTCGCAGGTATTCGACCGGCACGCGTGTCCGGATTGCCGCGGTCCGTTAGGACCATTGTACCGGACGGCCCCGGCGCCTTGACACCCTTCTTTCGGCCATATTAGACTAGGCTGCGGTTCGCTCGCCGGGTGACCTCGCGTCCCCGGCGTTCTTGACGCCAGGAGAGGTTGCATGAAGACATTCATCCCGACCCCTGCACAGATCGACCGGCGCTGGCACCTGATCGATGCCGACGGCCACGTGCTTGGCCGGCTGGCCTCGCGCGTCGCGACGCTACTGCGGGGGAAGCACAAAGCGATCTTCACGCCGCATCAGGACACCGGGGACTTTGTGGTCATCGTCAACGCCGCCGGCATCAGGCTCACCGGCCGGAAGTCACAACAGAAGAAGTACTACCGGCACTCAGGCTATCCCGGCGGTCTGAAAGAAACATCCTACGAAACGTTGATGCGCACGCATCCCGAGCGCGTCATTACCGAAGCTGTGCGGGGGATGTTGCCAAAGACGCCGCAGGGACGGCAGCTCATCAAGAAGTTGAAGGTGTATCGCGGTCCAACACACCGCCATCAGGCGCAGCAACCCGCGCCGCTGGCCTGGTAGCGCTGGCCGCGCGCGGGAGGGCTAGATCGTGGCACAACAAGTGATCGCGTTGACATCGGGCAGCCGCAAGGAAGCGGTGGCCCGCATCAAGCTGGTTTCCGGTTCCGGGACCATCACGGTCAACGGGAAGCCGGTCGAGGCGTACTTCCCAACCGCGCCGATCCTGGCGGTGGTGCGCCAGCCATTGATCGCGACGGCGACCGAGGGCCGGTTCGACATCGTCGTCACCGTGGCCGGTGGAGGTATTGTTGGACAGGCCGGCGCGGTCCGGCACGGCATCGCGCGCGCCCTGCTGGCGTCCGACGCGGGCTTCCGCCCGACGCTCCGCCAGGGCGGCTTCCTGACGAGGGATCCCCGCGAGAAGGAGCGGAAGAAGTACGGGCACAAGCGCGCCAGGAAGGGATTCCAGTACAGCAAGCGCTAATCGGCTCGGCGCGAAGCATGTAGTATTATGCTGGCATGCGTTGTTCCGGCTCCAGGAGCGTTTGATGACCCTTCGCGGCCGTGACTTTCTCTCGGTAGATGATCTGACGCCCGACGAACTCCACCTGCTGCTCGACTTCGCACGCGATCTCAAAGGCCGGCTGCGCGCCGGCGATCGTCCCACGCTCCTTGCCGGCAAGACGCTCGCCATGGTCTTCGAAAAGCCCTCGCTGCGGACGCGGGTGTCGTTCGAGACCGCGATGTTTCAACTCGGCGGCAACGCGATCTATCTCGGTCCTCAGGACATCCAGTTGGGCGTGCGCGAGCCTGTGGCCGACGCCGCCCGCAACCTCGAACGGATGGTCGACGGGATCATGGCCCGGACGTTTGCCCATGCGACGATCACCGGGTTGGCCGAGGCCGCACGCTGCCCGGTCATCAATGGGTTGTCCGATGTCGAGCATCCGACCCAGGCGTTGGGCGACCTGCTGACCCTCATCGCGCGGCACCCGCGCCTCGAGGAACTCCGCGTCGCCTGGATCGGCGACGGGAACAACGTCTGTCATTCGTTGTTGCTGGGCGCCGTCAAGATGGGGATCAACGTCGCGATCGCGACGCCCCCGGGGTATGCGCCGGCCGAGCGGGTCCTCGTTCGGGCCCGCACCATCGCCGCCGCGACCGGCGCCGACGTCACGCTCACGACCGATCCCAAGCAGGCGGCGTCGGGGGCCGACGCCGTCTACACCGACGTGTGGGCCAGCATGGGGCAGGAAGCCGAGCGCGAGGAGCGCGCGCGCATATTCAGACCGTTCCAGGTGAACGCGGCCCTGCTCGCGCGGGCCAAGCCGACCGCGGTCGTGATGCACTGCCTGCCGGCGCACCGGGGCGAGGAGATCACCGACGACGTGCTGGACGGCCCGCACTCGATCGCGTACGATCAGGCGGAAAACGCCCTGCACGCGAAGAAAGCGTTGCTGGCCATGTTGCTCTGAGACCGGCCGGCTGGGACCATGCCGCACATCCGGTTTGTCGATCTGATAGACATCGCGCTCGTCACCCTGTTGATCTTTCAGGTCTTGACGCTGGTCCGCGGCACGCGGGCCGTGCAGCTCGCCGGCGGTCTGGCGGTCCTGAGCGTCGTCTACGCGGCCAGCCGGATCTTCTCCCTCAACACGTTGCAATGGGTGTTGTCCTACCTGGTGGTCGTCATCCCCATTGCGCTGCTGGTGATCTTTCAGCCCGAACTGCGTCGCATGTTGGAGCAGCTGGGGCGCGGCGGCGTGTTTGCCACGGGTCTGGGCGCCGGGCTGGGCCGTGAGGAGACGATCCGCCTTGTCAACGATATCGCGCGGGCGTCGCGGGTACTGGCCAGCCGGAAGACCGGCGCGCTGATCGTGCTCGAACGGCGCACCGGTCTCAACGACGTGATCGAATCCGGCATCAAGATCGACGCGCTCGTGTCGGTGCAGCTCCTGATCACCACGTTCTTCCCCAACACGCCGCTCCACGATGGCGCGGTCGTGCTCCGTGGCAACCGGCTCATGGCCGCCGGGTGTCTGCTGCCGCTGAGCGAGAGTCCACACCTCAGCCGCACCCTGGGGACCCGACACCGCGCCGCGCTCGGCATCACCGAAGCCACCGACGCCGTCGCGATAGTCGTCTCAGAAGAAACGTCGACGATCTCGGTCGCGCGAGAGGGCCAGCTGACGCGAGGACTCACTGAAGAAGAACTGAAGGTCATGCTGCTGGGTCTGATGACCCAACACCCTCAACGCGGCCCGGCGTTGTGGCCGTGGCGCCGCACGCAGCCGCAGGCATGAGGGCCCGGTTGGCCGGCAGTATCTCCGAAGGCGTCCGGTTGTTTCTGCTGTCGCTGGCGATCGCCGTGGCGTTGTGGTTTTTCGTCGGGCGAACCCCCAACCCTGAACCCGAGCGGATGGGCGTCGGGTCGGTCATCGTGCAGAACGTGGAAGTGGCCGTCCAGGGTTTGAGCAACGGCTGGGCGGCGACCGCGGATCCCCACGCGGTCGACGTCGAGCTCGGTGGGCCGGCCACACTCGCACTGCGGCCCGCCGATGTGCGCGCGTTCGCCGACGTGACGCGGCTCCAGCCCGGCACGCACGACGTGCTCCTGCGGGTGCAGATCCCGCTCGGCGTCACGAGCGTGAAGATCACGCCGCCGGCCGTCAAGGTCAAGATCACCGCGCCCTGATCGTGAGAGTTTAGTGGGACGCCTGTTCGGCACCGACGGCATCCGGGGGATCGCCAACCTCGATCTGGCCCCTGAGCTGGCGTTTCAGGTCGGCCGCGCGGCCGGCGTGATTCTGGGCGCCGGTGGGGCGCCGTTTTTCGTGGGCCGCGATACCCGCGTCTCCGGCCCAATGCTCGAGGCGGCCCTGGCCTCGGGCCTATGCTCGGTTGGCGTCAACGTCGATCTCGGCGGCATTCTGCCGACACCGGGCGTTGCGTTCTTGACGCGCCTACGCGGCGCGGCATGCGGCATCGTCATTTCCGCGTCGCACAACCCGGTCGAGGACAACGGGATCAAGTTCTTCGCCGCCGACGGCTTCAAACTCCCCGACGACGTCGAAGCACGCATTGAAACCCTCGTCGAACGCCGCGATCTGGCCCGGCCGGCCGGCGCGGCCGTGGGGACGATTCGTCCAGTCCCACGTCCGGACGAGCCGTATCTCGACCACGTGGCCGCCCTATCCGACGGCTCGCTGGCGGGGATGCGCGTTGTCGTCGACTGCGCCTTTGGCGCGGCCGTCTACGCGGCGCCGCGTCTGTGGGAGCGGTTGGGCGCGGGCGTGATCCCGCTGCACGCCGAGCCCGACGGCACGCGTATCAACGTCAACTGCGGATCAACGCACCTAGCTCCATTGCAGGAAGCCGTTCGCGCGCACGCGGCCGACGTGGGGTTTGCGCACGACGGGGACGCCGATCGAGTGCTTGCCGTCGACGAGCGGGGCGACGTGGTGGACGGCGATGCGCTGATGGGCATCTGCGCGCTCGACCGGCAGCGCCGGGGGGCGTTGCCCGGCAATGTCGTCGTGGCCACGGTGATGAGCAATCTCGGTTTGGAGCAGGCGCTGGCCGCCGCATCGATCCGTCTGGAGCGCACCCGCGTGGGTGATCGCTATGTCCTGGAACGCATGCGCGAGATCGACGCGACTGTTGGCGGCGAGCAGAGCGGGCACGTGATCTTCTTAGAACACGCTACGACGGGCGACGGTTTGGTGACGGCCGTGCAGGTCACCAATGTGATGCTCCGCAGCGGCCGCCGGCTCTCGGAGCTCCGCGCCGCGATTCCCCGGTTACCACAGGTGCTGCTCAACGTCCGCGTGCGCGAGCGGGACGGGGCGTCGGCGTCGCCTGAACTTGCCGCGGCCGTCTCGGCGGCCGCGGCGCGGCTCTCCAGTCGCGGCCGCATCCTGGTACGGCCGTCCGGTACCGAGCCGCTCATTCGGGTCATGGTCGAAGCCGAGCGCCAGGAGGAGGCGGAGGGCGTCGCGGCCGAGGTGGCCGATCTCATCGCCCGGCGGTTTGGCGCCCCGGCGTGATGGCCGCCGCGCCGGCTCGCGCACTTGTGCGCCGCGAGTTGCTCGGGACGACCGTGCACGCCGTCGGCCTGGACGACGCCCTGACCTGGATCCGCGACCGCATCACTTCCCGCACACCCGGGTACGTCGTGACCCTCAACGGCGCTCTGCTGGTGCAGGCCGCGCGTCACCCCGCGCTTCGTGCTGTGGTGAACGACGCGGCCCTGGTGGCCGCGGACGGGATGGGTGTGGTGCTGGCCGCGCGGATCCTTCGTGTGACGGGCATCCAACGTCTGGCCGGCATCGACCTAGCCGTCGCCGCATGCGCGCAGGCCGCGTCCGATGGACGCCGGATCTATCTGCTGGGCGCATCCCCCGGCATCGCCGATGCCGCGGCGGGAGTCCTGCGGGCCCGCTTCCCCGGCATCCAGATCACCGGCACTCATCACGGCTTCTTTGCGGCAGACGAAGACGCTGCGGTGATCGACTCGATCCGTCAGGCGCGTCCCGACCTGCTGCTGGTGGCCTTGGGCGCCCCGCGGCAGGAGCAGTGGATGCACCAGTGGATCGCGGCCCTGGGCGTCCCGGTGGCGGTCGGCGTGGGCGGGTCGCTTGACGTACTGGCGGGTCGGGTACGTCGCGCACCAAAGTGGATCCAGCGGGTCGGTCTGGAGTGGCTGTTCCGGGCGCTGCTCGAACCGCGGCGTTGGAGCGTGATCCGGACAATCCCGCCCCTGTTCCTCCTGGCGCTGCGCGAGCGCGTGCGCCGCGGCGCCGGGCGCCACGGCGCCTAGCGGCGGGCGTGACAAACGGGCCGCCGCGTCAGATACTATCTACAAGGCCACACGACGGAGAGGGGAGGTGCGCCGGTACGTGGGACGTGCCCCAGCGCCTGAACCCGGCAGGCATGTCGGGTTGACGAGGGAGGGGATCTCGAAAGTGTTCGGCGGGTGACCCTAGGCCCAGTCCGGGCCTGCACGGCCTCAGTCGAATCCACAAGACTGAGGTAAGGCCGCCTACAAACTCCGGAGGCGACTCCGGTCCAAAAGGGCGGACCAGGACGCACACGTTGTCTCGCTGCCCTTGCCGAGGGGAATCAACCCGGTGGGGATGTTCCGTCGCACCCTTCGGCTGCGGGCGAGCACCATTCCTTCTGGAGGCACGCCATGTGCGGCATCATGGGTTACATTGGAACGCGGGAGGCGCTACCCATCTTGATTGACGGGTTGCGCCGCCTGGAGTACCGCGGGTACGATTCGGCCGGCGTGGCTGTGCTCGAGAATGGTCACATCGCCGTCCGCAAGGCCGCCGGAAAGCTCAGCGTGCTCGAAGGCGCGCTCGCCACGAATCCCCCGTCGGGCCGCGTCGGCATCGGTCATACTCGATGGGCGACGCACGGCATTCCCACCGACGCGAATGCCCACCCCCACAGCGATTGCTCGGGGCGGACCGTCGTGATCCACAACGGGATCATCGAAAACTACCTGCCGCTCCGTGAGGCGCTGCAGTCGCGCGGGCACCGGTTCCGGTCCGACACCGACACCGAGGTGCTCGCCCACTTGATCGAGGAGACGTATGCGGGACTCCCGGTCTCCCCCGACCGTATGGCGCGCGCAGTCCGTGAAGCCATACGCCAGACCCGCGGCGCGTACGCGATCGTCGCGATGTCGGCCAACGATCCGGACCGCATCATTGCCGTGCGAATGGTCAGTCCGTTGATCGTCGGCATCGGCAAAGGCGAGATGCTCCTGGCGTCCGATATCCCCGCGCTCCTGCCCCACACGCGCGACGTGGTGATCATCGCCGACGGGGAGATGGCGGTGATCGATCGCTCAAGTGTCCACATCACCGATCTGGACGGTAAGCCGCTCGACCGCAGCCCGCAGCGGATCACCTGGGATGCCGAGATGGCGGAGAAGGGCGGCTATCCGCACTTCATGCTCAAGGAGATCTACGAGCAGCCGCGCGCGCTCCAGGAAACGACGATGGGGCGGCTCGACCGTAGCGATAGGGTCGAGCTCGACGGCGTCGCGTTCCCGCCCGGCTTCGTCGAGCGGTTGGAGAAGATCTGGATCGTCGCCTGCGGCACGGCGTACCACGCGGGACTGATCGGCCGCTGGATGATCGAGCGTTTGGCGCGCATCCCGGTCGAGCCCGATCTCGCCTCCGAGCTGCGCTACCGCCAGCCGTTGATCGAGGGGACCACGCTCGCGATCTCGATCAGCCAGTCGGGTGAGACGGCCGACACGCTGGCCGCCTCGCGTGAGACCCGTTCGCGCGGCAGCCGCCTGCTGGCGGTGACCAACGTCGTCGGCAGCACGCTCGCGCGAGAGGCCGACGATGTCCTGTTCATCCGTGCGGGCCCCGAGATCGCGGTGGCCTCGACGAAGGCCTATGTGACGATGCTCGTCGCCATGCAGATGCTCGCCGTCGATCTCGGGCAGCGGCGTGGGGTGCTCGACTCGGCCCGCGTGTCGTCGCTCCTTACGGGGTTGCGGCACGTGCCTGTCCTGGCCCAAGAGGTGCTGGACCGCGCCGAGTCTGTGCGCGCGCTCGCCCGGCGCCTGGCCGGCGTGGAGCACGCGTTCTTCATCGGCCGCGGCCTCGACTATGCGGTCGCCATGGAGGGCTCGCTGAAACTCAAGGAGATCTCGTACCTGCACAGCGAGGCCCTCGCGGCGGGCGAGCTCAAGCACGGTACCCTGGCCCTCGTGACCGACGAGACACCGGTCTTCGCACTCGTCACGCAGCGGGCGGTGTACGACAAGACCCTGTCAAACATTCAGGAGGTACGGGCACGCGGCGCCGAGGTCATCGCGGTCGCCTATGATGATGATACTGAGATCACAAAGCATGCCCAGACCGTCTTGCGCATTCCAACGGTCGATGACTGGCTGGCGCCTCTGCTGGCGATCATCCCGTTGCAGCTGCTCGCGTATCACGTCGCCGTCAACCGCGGGCACGACATCGACCAGCCGCGTAACCTGGCCAAGAGCGTCACGGTCGAGTAAAGTGAGAGCGTGAACATCGACGAAGAACTACTGAAGATCCTTGCCTGCCCCGTGGACCATGCGCCGGTCGTGCGCCAGGGCGACCGCATCGTCTGCACGTCGTGCGGCCGGCGCTATCCGATCAAAGACGACATCCCCTACATGTTGGAGGATGAGGCGGAGAAGCCGTGACGCAGATCCTGGGGCTCGGCGTTGACATCGTCGAAGTCGAGCGCATCGAGCGCGCCATCGCGCGCTGGGGTGACGCGTTCGTGAAGCGCGTCTATACTGCGCGGGAGATCGATCACGCCACCTCGCCGGTGGTCCTGGGCCAGCGTCTGGCCGCGCGATTCGCCGCAAAAGAAGCCGTGATGAAGGCGCTGGGTGTCGGGTGGCGCGACCTGGCCTGGCGCGACATCGAAATTACCAATGACACGCTTGGACGGCCGATCGTCCATCTGCACGGCGGGGCGCGGCGCATCGCCGAATCCCGAGGTATCTCCGGCGTGCTCGTCGCCCTCTCGCACACGCACGATCACGCGGTGGCCAACGCCGTCGCCATCTCCGCCGTCTGATTCAGATCTCGCTTCACAGATTCTGGGGGGAAATCGAAGAGGGGCGCTCACTTTATCGGGCTTTTCACCGTCTTCGGTCGCGCCGCCGGTTCCTACTGCTCGTCAGGCTGATCTCGGGAGTTACCCCCCAAGAAGACCATCCGGCTTTCGGAGTCCACGTGCGCCACGTTTGAATCGGCTACTTCGCCGTTGGGTTCGCACCCCTCTACGGTGCATAGTAGATCGGGTCCCATCTTCCGTCAATCCCCAACGATCGTTCTGGTGCTGTGGATTCTGTGGGCAATGTGGAAGAGGAAACATCCGCCGGCTACCAGAAGCCACGAGACACAAACGGTTGAGGTCCCGTCGTGCGACTACCGACGAGCCAGGAAATGGCCGCGCTCGACCGCCGCGCGGCCGACGAGTTCGGTATCTCGACCCTGATGCTGATGGAAGCGGCCGGCCGGCAGGTGGCGGCCGCGGCCGGCCGCATGGTCGAGCGCGCCGGCCCACGCGTGTTGATCGTGGCGGGCCGGGGCAACAACGGTGGCGATGGGCTTGTCGCCGCCCGCGTGCTCGCGGCCGGAGGATGGCGTGTCACCGTGATCCTCGTCGCCCGGGAAGCCGACGTCTCGGGTGACGCGGCGGTCAACCTGTCCGCCGCCCGCCGCGCCGGCGTCGAGATCTCTCCCCTCGATAGCACCGGTGTGCCCGGCCTCCGCGGCGTCCTCGCTGGCGCCGATCTGATCATCGACGGTCTCTTTGGGACGGGGTTCCACGGCCCGGTGGTGGGCGTCGCGGCCAAGGCAATCGAGGCGACGAACGCCTCGGGCCGTCCGGTGCTGGCCATCGACATCCCTTCGGGGGTTCATGGCGATGATGGCGCCGTCGACGGGCCGGCCGTCCGCGCGGACATGACGGTGACCATGGGTCTTCCGAAGATCGGGGTGATCCTGCCGCCGGGCGCCGAGTACGCCGGCCGGATCTGGGTCGCGGACGTGGGGCACCCGCAGCGATTGATCGACGGCGCCGGAGTGCGAACGTCACTGGTCACCCGGGCGATGGTCAACGCGGCAATCCCGCATCGACGGATGGACGTGCACAAGGGCGCCTTTGGCCGGGTTCTGGTTGTGGCCGGCGCGGTCGGGTATACGGGTGCGGCCACGCTGTGCACGCTGGGGGCTCTGCGGAGCGGAGCCGGGCTGGTGACGGCCGCGGTGCCGGCCGCAGTCTACCCGATTGTGGCGTCGTCTATCGTCGAGGGGATGCCGATGCCCCTGGCCGATCACGAAGGTGCGCTGGCGGTCGAGGCGGCCGATCAGATTCGCGGTTTGACCGCGGCCGCGGACGTGGTGGCGTGCGGTCCGGGTCTGTCGCGTCTCCCCGGACCGGCCACCGTGGTGCGCAGGCTGTTGGCTGAGTGCGCGGTGCCGATGGTTCTTGACGCCGATGCGCTCAACGTGCTCGCGGGCGGTGCCGAGGCGCTACGCGGGGCGCGCGCGCCTGTCGTCATTACGCCGCATCCGGGCGAGATGGCGCGGTTGCTCGAGGTGAAGGTCGAAGACGTCCAGCGCCGCCGGTTGCACACGGCCAGGGCCGCCGCCGAACGGTTTGGCGTCATCGTGGTGCTCAAGGGCGCCCGGACCGTCGTGGCCTCGCCGGAGGGCGAGGCGTTCATCGTGCCAACGGGCAACCCTGGCATGGCGACGGGTGGGATGGGCGACGTGCTGACGGGTGCGATCGCCGGGTTCATCGGTCAGCGGCTTTCACCGCTCACCGCGGCGTGGGTGGGGGCGCACCTGCATGGTCTGGCGGGCGATCTGGCCGCCGGCGCGCGGGGCCCGGTCGGCTTCTTGGCGCGCGAGGTCGCGGACCATCTGCCCGCGGCACTGCGCGCTGTGCGGACCGGATCAGTGGACGAGGTGGTGACCCGGCTGCCGTGAGTGATCTGGCGCTCGCCCGGTCGCGGACATGGGCCACCGTCGATCTCGACGCCATTGCGCACAACGTTGGGGCGATCCGCTCACGCCTGCCCACCGGCACGGCGTTCATGGCCGTCGTCAAGGCCGATGCCTACGGGCACGGCGCCGTGGAGGTGTCGCGCGCGGCGATCGATGCCGGCGCCGGTTGGCTGGGGGTCGCGACGGCCGATGAAGCGTTCGAGCTTCGCGCGGCCGGTGTGCGCGCGCCACTGCTGGTCTTCGGGCCGGTCCCCGACGCGCTGATCCCCGCCGCGGTCGACGCGGACTGCGTCCTCACGATCGCCGACGAGTCCTTCGTGTCCGCGTTGCATCATCAGGCGGGGGCACGCGCGCGCGTGCACCTGAAAGTCGATACCGGCATGACGCGTCTCGGCGTCGCTCCTGAGGCGGTTGACTCGTTGCTGCGGGCGATCGATCCGGCGCGCGTCAGCGTCGAAGGGGTCTTCACGCACCTGGCCTGCGCGGATGAACCGGATTCGGCGATGACCCGAGGGCAACTCGCCGCGTTTGACGCGTCCGCGCGGATCGTCCGCGCGCGCTGGCCCCACGTGCTGCAACACGCCGCGGGCAGCGCCGGCGCACTGGGTGTGCCCGAAGCGGCACTCGACATGGTGCGGATCGGCATCGCGCTCTACGGCGTGGCGCCCGCCCCGCACCTGACCGACCTGCCGCTCCGCCCGGCGATGATCCTGTCGTCGTCTGTGGCGCGGGTGCGCCGCGTGGCGCGGGGCACCCCGGTCTCATACGGCGCGACGTACCGCACACGCCGCGACACCACAGTCGTCACGGTCCCGGTGGGTTATGCCGATGGGTACCCGCGCGCGTTGAGCGGCATTGGCGAGATGACGATCGAGGGGCGGCGGGTTCCCATCGCGGGCCGCGTCTGCATGGACTATACGATGCTCGATGTCGGCGACGCCGTGGTCCGCGAGGGTGACGTGGTGACCGTTTTCGGCGGCGATCTGCCCGCCGCAATCGTGGCTGAGGCCGCCGGGACGATCGCCTACGAACTGTTCTGCCGCGTCGGTCGACGCGTCCCAAGAATCTATCTTCGCGACGGCCGGCCGGTCGCGATCGGCGTCACCGCGGGATCACGGACGCACGCGGTGGCCGCGCCCGCCGCCACCCTCTCGGATCTGCGGGGGCGCCGGTGAAGGTCGCGTTCCAAGGAGAGCGAGGCGCGTTCAGCGAGGCGGCGGCCATCGCCTATTTCGAGCGCACCGAACCGGTGCCATGCCGAGCGCTCGCCGACGTGTTCGACGCGGTGGAAGCCGGCCGCGCCGAGCGCGGGATGGTGCCGGTTGAGAATTCTCAGGCGGGCAGTATCAACGAGACGTACGACCTGCTCGTGCGGCGGTCGCTACACATCGTCGGCGAGCACAACCAGCGGGTGGAACACTGTGTGCTGGCCGTCCCCGGGCAACGCCTGCAGGATCTTCGCGCGGTGTATTCGCATCCGCAGGCGCTGGCGCAGTGCGACGCGCTGATTGCCCGTTGGAATTGGGAGAGCATCCCCATGTACGACACCGCGGGCAGCGCGAAGTTTGTGGCGACCGAGCGGCGTCCCGGTATCGCCGCGATAGCCAGCCGGCACGCGGCCGAGATCTACGGGCTAGAGGTGCTCGCGGCAGGGGTGGAGACGAATCCGATGAACTACACGAGGTTCCTCGCGCTCGCGCTGGCACCCGCCCCGCGCGCCGATCGAGCCAAGACGTCGGTCGTCTTCGCGACCGCGAATATCCCCGGGGCGCTGTACCGGGCGCTCGGCTCGCTGGCCACCCGGCAGATCAACCTGGCGAAGCTGGAGTCCCGCCCGCGCCGCGATCGACCCTGGGAGTATCTGTTCTACGTCGACTTCGAAGCCCATCAAGACTCCCCCGACGGTCGTGCCGCCCTCCAAGAACTGACCGGTGTGACGGCGTTTCTGCGCGTGCTCGGCTCCTATCCCAAGGCCGTGGTGTGACGTCCGCCTGGCCGCGTGTCCTCCCGATGGGCGATCGGGGGGTGCTGGTTGAGTACGCTCCCGAGGTATCGCCCGAGATCAACGCCCTCGTGCGCGGCGCCGACGCGGCGCTGGCGCGGCTTCCGGGTGTCGTTGAGGTCGTCCCCGCGTTTCGGTCGATCCTGATCGTCTACGATCCATTCGACGTGCCATACGATACGATCGCCGAGCGCGCTGAGGCCGCCGTGCGCGCCGCAGAACCGGCAGGGGAAGAAGGCGGCAGGCTCGTCGAGATCCCGGTCGCCTACGGCGGGGCGAACGGTCCCGATCTCGAGACGGTGGCATCGGCCTGCGGACTGCCGCCGGACCGCGTGATCCGACTTCACACATCTGTGGCGTACCGGACGTACATGCTCGGCTTCTCCCCCGGCTTTCCCTATCTGGGGTTGCTCCCACGGGACTTGCGCGTGCCGCGCCGCGCCACGCCGAGGACGCGCATTCCCCAAGGCAGCGTCGCCATCGCCGATCTGTTCACGGGCGTCTATCCGCAGGAGACCGCGGGAGGATGGCATCTGATCGGGAGGACGCCGCTGCGTCTGTTCGACCCGTCCGCCGTTCCACCGTGCCTGCTGCAACCCGGTGATCGAGTGCGATTCGTGCCTCTCGACGGCGTCAGCGACTGGGTGGTTCCGCCCTCGCCGGCCTCGCGGGCGCCGAAGAGACCCGTGTTCGAAGTCGTGCGGCCGGGTTTGCTGACGAGCATCCAGGACCTGGGTCGCCGGGGGTGGCGCCGGCTCGGCATCCCGGGCTCGGGGGCCATGGATCGCCAAGCAGTACGGGCGACAAACGCCGCACTGGGTAACGATCCCGGCGACGCCGCGATCGAGTTGCCTTTTCCAGGGCCGGTGCTCCGCGCGTTGGCTGAGGTCGATGTGGCCGTCGGCGGCGCCGATTTCGACGCTCGACTCAACGCAACGCCGCTCGATCCGTCGACGCCGGCGCGGGTGCGACCGGGCGACCTGCTCACGTTTCAGGCGCCTCGGCGGGGCCAATGGGCGTATGTCGGCGTGACGGGCGGGATCGACGCGCCGGTGGCGTTCGGCAGCCGATCGACTTACGCGCGCGGGGGATTGGGTGGCATCGGCGGCCGCGCGCTCCGGGCAGGAGATATTCTCGGGGCGGGCGAACCAACTCGCGCCCGGCAGGTTGCTCAGCGTGCTCATATCTCCGTACCGCCGGCCGGCCCCGTGCGCGTCGTGCTTGGTCCTCAGACCGGGTATTTCCAGGTGGATGCGCGGGCGGTGATGCTGGAGCAGCCGTTCGAGGTCACGATGCAACGGGATCGCAGCGGGATGCGGATGCGAGGTCCGCGGCTGGCGCATCGGGGTGAGGCTGAGATCCTGTCCGACGGGCTGCTTCCCGGCGCGATCCAGGTGCCTCCCGACGGCAGTCTGGTGATCACGCTGGCCGACGGCCCCACGACCGGCGGGTATCCGAAGATTGCTTGTGTCATCTCGGCGGATCTTGACCGGCTGGCGCAGTGCGGTCCGGGGGACACGCTGCGGTTTGAGGCGGTCACGGTGGCTCGCGCGCACGCGTTGCTGCGCGAGCACGTGGCCGGGCGGGGGCCGTCCCGCTAGCGGAGACGCGCGAAGGAGGCTCTCGTGCAACTCGGACGCCTGCCACGCCTAAAGATCGCCGCCCTCCCAACCCCGCTTGAAGAGGCCCCGTCGCTCTCCGCCTATCTCGGAGGTCCTCGGATCCTGATCAAGCGCGACGACATCACCGGTCTGGCGTTTGGCGGCAACGAGGTGCGCAAGCTGGAATACCTGATGGGCGAGGCCGTCGATCGCGGGTCCGACGTGGTACTCACGTCAGGCGCCATCCAATCGAACCTGGCCCGGGTGACGGCGGCCGCCGCCCGCCGGCTGGGTCTCGAAGCGATCATTGTGCTCAACGGCGAAGAGCCGGCAACGCGCCAGGGCAACTTTCTACTCGACGGGATCTTCGGCGCGCAGATCCGTATTGTGAACACCGACGATGACTACGTGCTCGCGGGGGTGGTGGACGATGTGGCCCGCGAGCTGCGGCGTCAGGGGCGCAATCCGTATGTCATTCCGCGCGGCGCCGCCACCGCCGTGGGGGCGGCCGGGTTTGCCAATGCCGGCCTGGAGTTGCTCGACCAGTTGAACGGCCGCGGGATCCGCGCGGATGCGGTGGTGCATTCCAGCACCTCGGGTGGAACACAAGCGGGTCTCTATACGTCATTGAAGATCGCGCAGACGGGCATCCAGGTGGTGGGGGTGAGCGCCGGTCCCAGCAGGGACGTGCTGACCGGACGGGTGAAGAGCCTGGTCGATGACCTCACGAAGCTCCTGGGGCTTGACTGGCGCCCGCACCCGGATGATATCGTCGTGACAGACGAATACGTGGGTGACCGCTATGGGGTGCCGACGCCGGCTGCGCTCGACGCCATCCGCCTGGCTGCGAGAACGGAAGGCATCCTGCTCGATCCGGTGTACAGTGGGAAGGCGATGGCCGGACTGATCGACATGGTTCGCCGGGGGCAGTTTGGAGCTGATCAGACCGTTGTGTTCTGGCATACTGGCGGGCAGCCGGCCGTTTTTGCGTATGCGGGCTGGTTGACCGATGGATAGAGGAGCGGCCGTGAGAGTCCGATTGGTCGTAAGCGCACTGGTGCTGGTGGCCGCAATGGCCCTGCCGACCTCGGCGCAAGACTCCATGCTGCGCCGGGCGTTTGGATCGTTCATGCGTTCGGCCGAAGAACTCCGGATCGAGGCGATCCCCGATCTGTACGACGGCGGGTACGCGCGCATCTCGGCCTGGGGGAAGCGGGTGCACCTCAACCAGGGCCTGCGCGTGGACGAGGCGTCCGTCCGGATGGTCGGCGTGAGCCTCGACCCGGACGCGTTGCGCAGCGGGATCATCAAGGTGCGAGACATGCGCGACAGCTCCTTCCAGGCCAAGGTCTTGCTGCAGAGCGTCCAGGAGTACTTCAACGCCGCAAACGCGATCGAAGATCTCCGGCTTTCGGCCGACGACGGGTATCTCGTGGGTACCGGGAAGGTCATGTTCCAGGGAAAGCCGACCAGATTTCGGATGAAGGGATTCTTCGCCGTCTCGGGCACGACCGAGGTCTACTTCTATTTCGACACGCTGCACGCGAACGGGTGGCCGCTGCCCACAGCGGTGATCCGCGACATCGAGCGGCAGGTCAACCCGGTGGTGCATCAGCGCGATTGGCCCGTGACCTTCAAGATCCGCTCGGTGCGGCTCGACGCGCAGTCGCTAACGGTGAGTAGCCAGGGCGACGGGACCTGCCCGACGTGTGGAGGAGGAGACCAACCTGCCGTCTCACCCTGACCGTCCCCGCATCCTGATCACCGTCCGGCGCGCGCTCAACGGCGAACTCCCCGCGCGGCTCGCCCGGTCGATCAAGTTTTACGCCGACGCGGTGTACGCGGCCGGGGGAGATCCCGTGGTCGTGGCGACGGGTGATAGCGTGCCCGAGCACTACGACGGCCTGCTTCTGGCCGGTGGGGCGGATGTCGACCCGCGGCACTACGGGCAGCCCATCAACGCGCGGATCGAGCAGACGCTCACGATCGACGATGCGCGTGATGCGCTTGAACTCCCGCTCACCCGCGCGGCCCTCGAGGAGAACGTCCCGATGCTGTGCATCTGCCGCGGCGTGCAACTCGTCAACGTCGCCGCCGGGGGCTCCTTGTGGCAGGACCTCTCTCTGGCCCGGGTCGACCCCGAGGTGCACAACCAGGACGGCCGGCTCGAGACCTGGGAGATTGCGCATTCGGCGGCGGTCGACACCGGCAGCCGCCTGGCAGGTGTCGTCGGCGACGGCACGATCGGCGTCAACACGTTTCACCACCAGGCCGTGGCCGAGCCCGCACCGGGGTTCACCGTGACCGCCCGCGCTCCCGACGGAACCATCGAGGGGATCGAGAGCCGCCAGCATCGATTCGTGGTCGGCGTCCAGTGGCATCCCGAGCGCATGGTCGGTCATCACCCGCGTCACCGCGCGCTCTTCGAACACTTCGTCGCGTCGGCCCGCGGCGAGTGACGGCCCCGATGCGGCAGAGCACACTGCGGGCCGCCTGGGTCTTGACCGGCCTGTTGCTGGCCGGGCTGGTGTCGTCCGGCGTCACCGTGCATGGCGGCTCGGCCCCCGCCGACGCGCTGGCTGTGCACCGCATCATCGTCGATGGTATCATCGGCCCCTCGACGTCCCGCTTCATCCAACGCGCGATCCGCGACGCGACCGGGTCTGAGGCCCTGATCATCCAAATCGACACTCCCGGCGGGCTGTTGAAGTCGACGGAAGAGATCACCCGCGCCATCCTCAACGCCCCGCTGCCGGTGATCGTCTATATCGCCCCGCGTGGCGCGCGCGCGGCGTCCGCCGGGGTCTTTATCACCTACAGCGCGCACGTGGCCGCGATGGCGCCGGCCACGCACCTGGGAGCGGCCACGCCCGTGAACGTCGGCGGTGAGGGCGGAAAGCCCGATGACACCATGGCGCGTAAGGTCACCAACGATGCGGTGGCCAATCTCCGCGCGATGGCCAAACGCCGCGGCCGAAACGCCGACTGGGGCGAGAAGGCCATCCGCGAGGCCGTGTCGATCACTGAAGAAGATGCGGTCAGACTGAAGGTCGTCGATCTGCTCGCGAACGATATCATCGATCTGCTGCGCAAGATCGACGGCCGCACCGTCGAGACCGAGCGGGGGGCCGTGACGCTCCGCACCGCGCGCGCCCGCATCATCGATCGTGAGATGGACATCACCGAGCGGTTTCTGGGGCTGCTCTCCGATCCCAACATCGGCTTCATCCTCATGAACGTCGGCACGCTCGGCATCCTGGTCGAGCTCTACAACCCCGGGGCGATCCTCCCGGGCGTCGTCGGCGGCATCGCGCTCATCCTGGGACTGGCATCGTTCGCGATCCTCGAGGTGAACGCTGCCGGGCTACTGCTGATCCTCTTTGCCGTGCTGCTGTTCATCGCCGACATCAAAGTGCCGGGGCACGGCGTCCTGACCATTGGCGGTGTCGCGGCATTTGTCTTCGGCGCGATTCTGCTCACGGAGCGCCAGATTCCGGTGTTGCAGATCTCGCTCCGGCTCATTATCGCCACGGCGGCGATGCTGGCCGGTTTCTTCCTGCTCGCGGTCAGCGCGGGCCTCCGCGCCCAACGGGTGCCGCGCAGCAGCGGCAACGAGCAGCTCGTCGGGGCGGTGGGTGTCGTGCGTTCTCGGCTCGATCCCGAAGGACAGGTGCACGTCGGGGGCGAGCTGTGGACCGCCGTCTCGGTCGGTGGACCCGTAGAAGAGGGCCGGCCCGTCCGCGTGGTCGGCGTCGAAGGCCTGCGCGTGCGGGTCAAGCCTGAAGCCTGACCACGCCCACCTCCGCACGTCTGGCGCTCAGCGTCGAGACGCACTCCGAGGACGCAACTGAAGCACTCGGCCGGCGGATCGGCGCCCGGCTTCGCGCCGGCGACTGCGTGGCGTTCATCGGGCCGCTCGGGGCCGGAAAGACGGCCCTCGCCCGCGGCATCGCACAGGGGGCGGGTGCTTCCGGATACATGGCCAGCCCGTCGTTCGTGCTGATTCGCGAATACACCGGCCGCGTGCGCGTGTTTCACGCGGATCTCTACCGCCTTGAGCGTCGCGAGGAGATCGACACGCTTGGTCTCGAGGATCTCTTTGATGGTGAAGGGATCGTCCTCATCGAGTGGGCCGATCGCGCCCCGTGGGTCCTCCCCGACGACCACGTGATGATCGAGTGTGGGTTTGGCTCGACGTCTACCGAGCGCGTGTTCACCGTGACGATGCCTGCGGCGATACGCGGCCGTCTTGAGGCCGCGGTGAGCGGGTAGGGCCGTGCTGGTGTTGGGGATCGAGACCGCGACCGCGCGCGGCAGCGTGGCGGTGGTCGGACCGGCAGGGCCGATCGGCGCGCGCGCGGCGCACGTCCCCCGTGGTCATCTCGAGTGGTTACTGCCCGCGATCGACGAGCTGCTGACCGCATTGGGTCTCACGCGCCAGGCGGTCGAGGGGCTCGCGGTCTCGATCGGTCCGGGGGGATTCACCGGGCTGCGTATCGGCCTGATGACGGCCATGGCCTGGGCAATCGGCGCCGGCCGGCCGGTCGTCGCGGTGTCGACACTCGAGGCGATCGCCGTGGGGCTTCAACACCGGGGCCTCGGGCTGGCGGTGCTCGATGCGCGCCGCGAGCAGGTGACCGCCGCCCTGTTCCGCGCAGACGCCGCCGGGGCGCATCGCCTCACGCCCGATCTGCTCGTTCGCCCCGCCGACCTTCCGGCGCAGCTGCCGCCCATCGACGAGCCGGTGCTGCTGGCGGGCGATGCGCTCGAGCGCCGCGCCGGCGCGCTCCTTGCGGCGCTCGCGCCGCACGCGGCGGCCGCCGCGCCCGAGCAATGGTGGCCACGGGCCGAGGTCGTGGGGATGTTGGGCCGGGCGCGTCTCGCCGCGGGCGAGTCCGATGACGCGCTCCGGCTGGTCCCGCGCTACGCGCGGGCGCCCGATGCGCCCGAGTTTACGGCGTAGGCGCTTGGTGGAGGAACCCCCATGCGGGATCAAGAAGCCGAATCGCACAGCGGTGGCGCTCGACCCAGCGAAGGGACGACCGTGAAACAGATCACGCGCGTCCGAATTGATCCGATGTCACTTGCCGACATCCCGCGCGTGCGGGATATTGAGCAAGAGGCGTTTGCGGTCCCCTGGCCAAAGGACGCGTATCGCGCCGAGCTCGAGGAGAACCAGGTCGCCTGCTACATCGTCGCGCGCGCCGATGAGGATCGCATCGCAGGGTTTGCGGGCATGTGGATCATCTTCGACGAGGCGCACGTGACCACAATCGCGGTCGAGAGAGGGCAGCGGGGGCACCGCGTCGGCGAACGATTGATGCTCGCGCTCATCGACCGCGCGCTCGAACGTGGTGCCCGCTGGATGACGCTGGAAGTGCGTCCCTCGAACGCGGTCGCGCTGGCTCTCTATCGCAAGTTTGGGTTCCGCGACGTCGCACTGCGCAAGCGGTATTACAGCGACAACGGTGAAGACGCCGTGGTGATGTGGAGCGGGAACCTTCGCGAGGCCGAATCGCAGGGTCGCCTCGAAGCCGCGCGCCGCGAGTTCAGTTCGTAGTCACGCCGTCCCTCCTGTCATGCTGGTTCTGGGCATCGAGACCTCGTGTGACGAAACCGCGGCGGCCGTCGTCGAAGACGGCGTCCGCATCCGCAGTACCATCGTGGCCTCGCAGGCCGAGCTGCATCAACGATACGGCGGTGTCGTACCCGAACTCGCCTCGCGCCGCCACGTCGAGCGTCTATTGCCCGTCGTCGGGCTGGCCCTCGAACAGGCGGGGGTGGCGTGGCCGGACATCAACGGGATCGCGGTCACACGCGGTCCGGGACTGGTGGGGGCGCTCGCCGTCGGGATGGCCGCGGCCAAGACGCTCGCGTTCGTGCGCGGCCTGCCGATCGTGGGGGTCAATCACCTGGAGGGCCACCTGTTTGCCAACGCCATTGATCACGGGCCGCTCCCCGCGCCGTCGCTCGCGTTGATCGTCTCTGGGGGGCACACCGATCTCGTCCATATCGAAGGCCCCCACACCTATACGATCCTGGGCCGCACGCGCGACGACGCCGCCGGCGAGGCGTTCGACAAAGTGGCCCGGGCAATGGGTCTGGGCTACCCCGGAGGACCGGCGCTCGACCGCCTCGGCCAGGGTGGCGATAGTGCGCTTGCCCCGCTGCCGATTCCATTTGCGGGCCGCGGGTACGACTTCTCGTTCAGCGGGATCAAGACCGCGGCGCTGCGCGTGCTGGCGGCGCACCCCAACCCCGATCAAACACTCCTTGCCGGTCTCGCCGCCTCGCTGCAGCAGGTCGTGGCGGAGGCGCTGGTCCGCAAGGTCGCCCGCGCGGCACGCGAGTATCATCCCGCGGCCATCCTCTTGGCGGGGGGGGTCGCTGCCAACTCGGTCCTTCGGAGGCGGCTGGCTCACGAAGCCGAGACTCTGGGCGTGCCCGTGCAGATTCCGCCGCCGGCGCTGTGCACCGACAACGCCGCGATGATCGCGGCCTGTGGGACGCCCCGCCTGGCCGGGGGGGCAGCGGACCCCTGGGACCTCACCGTGGCGGCCGACCTGCCCTTGTGAGGCGCGGGGCGAAAAATGGGGCTTGATTGCCGACCGGAGGTTGCCTAATATGGTGAGTGCTGGCACTCTCGAGCCGAGAGTGCCAATTCCTCGCAGGCCAATAATCCGGATGCACATACCAAGGAGGGACTGGATTCATGAAGCTGAAGCCCCTGGGTGACCGCGTGGTCGTCAAGCCGCTGGAGGAGGAAGAGCGCACCAAAGGCGGGATCGTGCTGCCCGACACGGCCAAGGAAAAGCCGCAACACGGCGAGATTATCGCCGTCGGGCCGGGCGAGTGGAACGAGGACGGGACGAAGCGCCGACCGCTCGACGTCAAGGCGGGCGACCGCGTGCTGTACGCGAAGTACGCGGGGACTGAAGTCAAGGGTGACGATGGCGACCTGCTGGTGCTGAGGGCGAGCGACATCCTCACGATCGTCGAGAAGTCGCCGGCCAGGTCGAAGGCCTAGAGGAGCCGCAGATGCCGAAAATTCTTAGGTACGATGAAGACGCCCGGCGGGCGATGGAACGCGGTGTCAACAAGCTCGCCGAGGCGGTGAAGATCACCCTCGGGCCCAAAGGGCGCAACGTGGTCCTCGAGAAGAAATTTGGGTCCCCCACGATCACGCATGACGGTGTTACGGTCGCCAAGGAAATCGAGCTCGAAGATCCGTTTGAGAACACGGGCGCGCAACTGATCCGCGAGGTGGCCACGAAGACCGAGGACGTCGCCGGCGACGGCACCACCACGGCCACGATCCTGGCCCAGGCCATGATGCGCGAAGGCCTCAAGATGGTATCGGCGGGCGCCAACCCGATGTCGCTCAAGCGCGGGATGGAGAAGGCGACCGCGACGGTCGTCAGCGAGCTCCACAAGCAGGCGAAGCCGGTCGAGACGAAAGAGGCCATCGAGCAGGTCGCCAGCATCTCGGCCAACGATCCCGGAATCGGCAGGCTGATCGCGGACGCGATGGACAAGGTCGGCAAGGACGGCGTCATCACCGTCGAGGAGTCGAAGGGCATTGAGACGACCGTCGAGGTCGTCGAGGGGATGATGTTCGATAAGGGTTATGTCTCCCCGTACTTCATCACCGACGCCGAAAAAATGGAAACCGTGCTCGACGACGTGATGATTCTGATCACCGACAAGAAGATCAGCGCCGTCAAGGACCTGCTACCCGTGCTCGAGCGGGTCGTGCAGATGGGCCGGCCGATGTTGATCATCGCCGAGGAAGTCGAAGGCGAGGCCCTCGCCACGATGGTCGTGAACAAGCTTCGCGGGACGCTGTCGGCGTGCGCGGTGAAGGCGCCCGCCTTCGGCGACCGGCGGAAGGCCATTCTCGATGACATCGCGATCCTGACCGGCGGTCAGGTCATCAGCGACGAGGTGGGTCTGAAGCTCGAGAACACCGAGATGGCGCAACTCGGTAAGGCCGGTCAGGTGAAGATTCGCAAGGAAGAGACCATCATCATTAAGGGCGGCGGCAAGAAAGCCGACATCGAGAAGCGCGTGCAGCAGTTGCGCAAGCAGATCGGCGAGACCGAGTCCGACTACGATCGCGAGAAGCTGCAGGAGCGGTTGGGTAAGCTTGCGGGTGGGGTCGCCGTGATCAAGGTCGGCGCGCCCACAGAAGCCGAGTTGAAGTACCGGAAGACGCGCACCGAGGACTCCCTGCGGGCGACGCGTTCGGCCGTCGAGGAGGGGATTGTGGCCGGTGGTGGCGCCGCGCTGGTGATGGCCGGCAAGGCGATCGATCTGCAGAAGTCCGAAGGGGACGAGCGGACCGGCGCCCAGATCGTGGCGCGCGCTCTCACCGAACCTGCCCGCCAGCTCGCGGTGAATGCCGGGCAGGAAGGCTCGATCGTCGTCGAGCACCTCAAGGAGCAGAAGGCCGGGTGGGGATACGACGTTATGCGAGGCGAGTTTGTCGACATGTTCAAGGCCGGTATCGTTGATCCCGCCAAGGTCGTGCGCTCGGCGTTGCAGAACGCGACCAGCGTTGCGAGCCTGCTGCTGACGACTGAGGCGATGATCGTGGAGAAGCCGGAGGACGACGACAGGGGCCCGGCGGGTCCGCAGATGCCACAGATGTAGGAACGTTGTCCTGCCGAGACACAGCATCTGGCAGTCGGGGCCCGCGGATCTCCGCGGGCCCCACGTTTTCCCCCTTGATATCGTGCGACATTATTGCTACTATCTGGCTTGGCAATCCCATCAAAACCCCATATCTTGTACCGGAAGACGAACAATATATGCCATCTCTACAGAGAATGTTCGTCATCGGCGGTGGCGGCAGGGAGCATGCGCTTGTCTGGCACCTGGCGCGCACCTACCCGGACGCTTCCATCTCTTGTGCTCCCGGGAATCCTGGGATCGCGTCGCTGGCCACCTGCTTACCTATTTCCACACATGACCTAGTCGGTCTCGCGGACGCGGCCACATCGATAGGTGCTGACCTCACGATCGTCGGCCCCGAGGCCCCCCTCGTCGCGGGCGTCGTGGATGTCTTCGCCGAGCGGGGCTTGCGGATTCTCGGACCCACGGCCGCGGCGGCGCGGCTCGAGGGGTCAAAAGTGTTTGCCAAGGATCTGATGCGGCGGCATCGCATCCCGTCAGCCGACTATCGGGCGTTCGACGACGCCGGCGAGGCCGTCAGGCACGCGCGCCGCCTGCGGGGTCCCTCGGTCGTGAAGGCCGATGGTCTGGCGGCGGGTAAGGGCGTCATCGTCTGCGACGACGCTGGTGACGCCGTGCACGCGGTGCAGGCCCTGATGGTCGATCGGGCTTTTGGGGACGCGGGCGGGCGTGTGCTCATCGAAGAGCGGCTCGAAGGCCACGAGGTCAGTGTGTTCGCGCTGGTTGACGGCGAGGCCACCTGTCTGCTGCCCGCGGCGCAGGATCACAAACGAATCTTCGATGGTGATCGGGGGCCGAACACCGGCGGGATGGGCGCGGTCGCGCCGTATCCCTTGCCTGTGCCTTTGCTCGAACGGGTTCGTCGCGAGATCATCGAGCCCGTCGCGCACGCCATGGCCGCCGAGGGTGCACCATTCCGCGGCGTGCTGTTCGTGGGCCTCATGCTCACGCGTGACGGCCCCCGCGTGATCGAGTTCAACTGCCGGTTTGGCGATCCCGAGGCGCAGGTGCTGATGCCGCTGCTGTCGGCGGGACTGCCCGACGTGTTCGACCGCCTGCGGGCGGGCGACACCGTGCCCAGGGACGACGACGCGGCCCGCGGCGCAGCGGCCGGCGTCGTGCTCGCGTCGCGGGGCTATCCCGAGAAGCCCGAGATCGGGTTCGAGATCCGCGGTCTTGACGACGCCGCGCGCGATGCGCGCGTGTTCCACAATGGGACAGCCGTTCGCGACGGCCGGGTGGTGACCGCCGGCGGCCGCGTGCTGACGATCGTCGGGCAGGGAGCAGATATCGAGACCGCGCGGGCGGCCGCGTATCGCGCCGCCGCCCGCATCTCGTTCGAGGGGATGCACTACCGCCGCGACATCGGCGGACGCGCGCCCCACGCGGCCGTCAGCGGGGTGTAGGCGATGGCCGTGACTGCGGTTGTCGGAGGGCACTGGGGCGACGAGGGCAAGGGTAAGGTCGTCGACGTGCTCACCGCCGAGCACGATCTCGTCATCCGGTACAACGGCGGCGCCAACGCCGGGCATACGATCGTCGACGAACGCGGTACCTTCCGGCTGCATCTCGTGCCGTCGGGGGTGCTGCACCCCAACGTCACCTGCCTGATTGGACCCGGCGTCGTGGTCAACCCCGACGTCCTGATCGAAGAGCTGCGCACCCTCGAAGCCGAGGGGATTTCGACCCACAACGTCCTGATCTCGACCCGGGCGCAGCTGCTCTTTCCGCACCACGTGACGCTCGACGTCCTCGAGGAACAATCGCGCGGCAAGGGACAGCACGGCACGACCAAACAGGGTATCTGGCCGGCGTACGCCGACAAAGTGTCACGCACGGGGGTGCGTGTGGGTGACCTGCTCCACGAGGCGCACCTCGTCGAGCAGGTACGCTACCAGGCCTCGCGGACGAGCCGGCTGATGACCGGGGTGTACGGCCACGAGGCGCTCGACGTCGAGGCCGTGGTGGCGCACTGCCGCCGGTGGCGAGAGGTCCTCGGGGCGCGCATCGTCGACAGCCACCCGCTGGTCCAGCGCGCGCTGCGCGCCGACCGGCGCATCCTGCTCGAAGGGCATCTGGGCGTGATGCGCGATCTCGACTGGGGCATCTATCCGTACGTTACGTCGTCGACCTGTCTCCCGGGCGGCGCCGCTGCGGGTGCCGGCGTGCCTGCGGGCAAGATCACGCGCGTGGTGGGTGTCGTCAAAGCCTATACGACCGCCGTGGGCGCCGGGCCCATGCCGACCGAACTCGACGATGACATGGGTGCGCGGCTGCGCGACCTGGGGCAGGAGTTTGGGACGACCACCGGCCGGCCCAGACGATGCGGGTGGTTCGACGGTGTCGCGGCGCGCTATGCCGCCGAGGTCGCCGGGTTCACCGAACTGGCCATCATGAAGCTCGACGTACTCAGCGGGCTCGACACCGTGAAGATCTGCACGGCCTACCGCTACCGCGGCGACATCGTGGAGGGCATGCCCGACACACCCGTGCTGGCCGACGTCGAGCCGGTCTACGAGACGCTGCCGGGGTGGCGCCTGCCCGAGCGCGTGTCGTCCTTCGAGTCGCTTCCGTCTGCGGCCAGACAATTCGTCGATCGCGTCGCCGCGCTGACCGAGACGCCGGTCACGATGGTCGGCGTGGGCCGCGATCGCGAGGCGCTCGTGCGCGACGCCGCATCGGGCGCCGGGGTGTGGCGGTGATTGACCGCTACGCCACACCCGAGATGCGCGCCCTGTGGGCGGCGGAAACCAAGTTTGCGCTCTGGCTCGAGATCGAGCTGCTGACGGTCGAAGCGCAGGCCGAGCGCGGCGAGGTGCCGCGCGAGATCGCCGAGCGGCTCCGCCGCACCGCGACGTGCGGGACACCGGCCCGTATCGATGAGATCGAGCGCACCGAGACGCAGCACGACGTGGTCGCGTTCTTGAGGTCGGTCGCCGAGCTGACCGGGCCGGACGCCTCGCACCTGCACCGCGGTCTGGGGTCGTCGGATGTTGTCGATACCGCGCAGTCGGTGCTGCTGGTACGCGCGGCCGATCTGATCCTGAAGGCCATGACCGACGTGCTCGCGGTGACCGCGACGCTGGCCGACCGGCACCGGCACACGGTGATGGCGGGCCGGACGCACGGCATGCACGCTGAGCCCATCACGTTCGGTGTGAAGGTCGCGTGGTGGCACGCGGAGCTCGGCCGCGCCGAGACGCGGGTCCGAGCGGCGTGCGAGGCGGTGCGCGTCGGCAAACTGTCAGGTGAAGTCGGGACGTTCATCCATAACCCACCAGAGATCGAGGCCGCGGTGTGCGCGCGGCTGGGATTGCACCCCGCGCCCACCAGCAGCCAAGTGCTCGACCGCGACCGGCACGCCGAATATGTCGCCGCGCTCGCCATCCTGGCCGGATCCGTCGAGAAGATCGCGACCGAGATCCGTACGATGCAGCGCACCGAGTTGCACGAGGTCGAGGAGCCGTTCAGCGCGCGGCAGACCGGGTCGTCGGCGATGCCGCACAAGCGCAACCCGATCCTCAGCGAACGCCTGGTCGGTTTGGCGCGCACGCTGCGCAGCAACGCGCTGGTCGCGATGGAGAATCAAGCGCTGTGGGGCGAGCGCGACATCAGCCACTCGTCGGCCGAACGCATCATCCTCCCACAGGCCACATCTGTTATCCACTACATGTTGATCACGCTCCACCGTGTCCTGTCCGGGTTGCGGGTCTTCCCGGATGCCATGCGTCGGAATCTGGACGCGAGCGGTGGTCTCGTGTTCAGCCACCGCGTGCTGCTCGCGTTGATCGACAAGGGTCGGTTGCGCGAGGACGCGTACCGCATCGTTCAGAATGCCGCGACGTCCGCTGTGGAGGGTCGGGGCGATTTTCGCGCGCTGCTCGTAGCGGGCGGAGCCCTCACGCCGTCTGAACTGGAGGCCTGCTTCGATCTGACCCCGTATCTGCGACACGTGGATCTCATTCTCGAACGCGCGGGCATCCCGCGGGTCGGCGCGCGTCAAGACCCGGCCGTGGCCGTGCCCCAACGGCAGGGTACGCCTCGATGAGCGCTGCGCCGATCATCGTCTCGACAGACCTGCCGCTGCCGCTCTACGCGCGCGGGAAGGTGCGGGACGTCTACGAGGCGGGCGAGGTACTGCTCATCGTGGCGACCGATCGCATCTCGGCGTTCGATCACATCCTGCCGACGCCGATTCCCGACAAGGGCAGGGTGCTGACACAGTTGTCCGCGTTCTGGTTCGATGAAACACGGCGAATCGTCCCCAACCACCTCATCACCGCGGACGTCGGCCTGATGCCCGAGGCGATCCGCGCACGGGCGCCGGTGATAGACGGACGGGCGATGCTGGTCAGACGCGCCAGGCGCCTCGACGTTGAGTGTGTGGCGCGCGGCTATCTCGCGGGGTCGGCGTGGCAGTCCTACCGCCGTGACGGCGCAGTCTGTGGGATCCGGCTGCCGGACCGTCTGCGCGAGGGTGATCGGCTCCCCGAGCCGGTCTTCACACCCGCGACGAAAGCGGCCAGCGGTCACGATGAGAACATCCCGTTCGGCGAGGTCGAGCGCCTGGTGGGCGGCGCACTCGCCGGTCGCCTGCGCGATCTCACCCTCGCGCTGTACCGCTTCGCCCATGACTACGCCGCTGGCCGCGGGCTCGTCCTGGCCGATACGAAGTTCGAGTTTGGGTTGGTGCCCGGGTCTGGCTCTGGCGGTGAAGAGTTGATCCTGATTGACGAAGCCCTGACACCCGACTCGTCCCGATACTGGGATGCCGCTGAACGCGCGCAGGGCTCGCTCGTCGCGCTCGATAAGCAGTTTGTCCGCAATTACCTGATCCAGATCGGTTGGAACCGCGAGCCGCCGCCCCCCGCGTTGCCGGCGGACGTCGTCGCCGCGACCCGCGTACGCTATGTCGAAACCTATCATCGGCTCACGGGGAGGGTGATCACGTAGATGGCGACGTTTCGCATCGTCATCATGCTCAAGCCGGGCGTGCTCGATGCCGCCGGGCAGGCGATTGAGCGCGGACTCGCCGCGCTGAGCTACGACGCGGCGCAGGTGCGCGCGGGGAAGGTCATCGAGATCACCGTGCCCGAGGCGATGCGCTCGAGGGTCGACGAGATGTGCGCGCGGTTCCTCGCCAATCCCCTCATCGAGACGTGGCGGGTCGAGGAGGTGGTCGCGGCGTGACCTGGGGCGTCATTACGTTTCCCGGATCGAACTGTGACCAGGATTGCGTGCACGTCTTGCGGGCGGTGCTGGGGCAGCGCGTCGAGGATGTGTGGCACGAAGTTCGATCACTCGACGGACTCGACGCCGTGATCCTCCCGGGTGGGTTCGCCTACGGCGACTACCTGCGGGCGGGCGCCGTGGCGGCGACCGCGCCGGTGATCGAGGCGGTGCGCGGCTTTGCCGAAGCCGGGCGGCCCGTGCTCGGCATCTGCAACGGCTTCCAGATCCTGACCGAAACTCGATTGCTGCCGGGCACGCTGCTGCGCAACACGACCCAGCGCTTCCGCTGCCGGCCGGTCTGGGTGCGTGTCGAATCGACGTCCACCCCATTTACCGCGGACATCCCCGAAGGGACTATTCTCGAGATGCCCATTGCGCACGGCGAGGGCGGGTTCTATGCTCCGCCGCACGACCTCGCGGCGATTGAACGCGGCGGCCAGGTCGTCTTTCGCTACTGCGATCCGCGCGGGCGCGTGAGCCCTGAGGCGAATCCAAACGGCTCGGCGGCATCGATTGCCGGGGTCGCCAACGCACGAGGGAACGTCGTCGCTTTGATGCCGCACCCCGAGCGGGCCTCGGAAGCGCTGCTCGGATCGGCCGACGGGCGGCGGCTGTTCGCGTCGGCGATCGCCTGGATGGCGGGTCGCGAGACCGCCCGGACGGTGACGCCCGCCGTCGTGGAGGCGGCTCGATGACGCGCGCCGCGACCGTCGACGCCGTCTCTCGGTTCGGCGTGGCGCCGGCGGACGTGGAGGACGTGCGCCGGCGTCTGGGCCGCGATCCCAACCCGGTCGAGGCACGGATGTTCGCGGTGATGTGGTCAGAGCACTGTGGATACAAGCACTCGAAGCGCGTGTTGCGGCGCCTGCCGACCGCGTCGTCGAGGGTGTTGAGCGGCCCGGGCGAGAACGCGGGTGTGCTCGCGATCGGGCAGGGGTGGGCCGTGGCCTTCAAGATCGAGAGCCACAACCACCCGAGCGCGGTTGACCCTTACAACGGCGCGGCGACCGGCGTGGGCGGCATCATTCGCGACGTGCTGGCCATGGGCGCGCGGCCGATCGCGCTGCTCGATTCGCTGCGCTTCGGCGTCCTCGACGACACACGCTCGCGCCGGCTCCTGGGTGGCGTGGTCGCGGGCATCGCGGGGTACGGCGATGCGATCGGCGTGCCGACGGTGGGCGGCGAGCTGCTGGTGCATCCACGCTATCGCGAGAACCCGCTGGTCAATGTCGCGTGTCTGGGGCTCGTGCGAAGCGATCGCGTGACCACGTCGGCGGCCAGCGGTCCCGGGAACGCCGTGATCTACGCGGGGGCCCGCACCGGCCGCGATGGGATCGGCGGGGCGGCGTTCGCGTCGACCGAACTCGACCAGGCGCGCGAGCAGATTGACCGCGCGTCGGTGCAGATCGGCGATCCCTTCACCGGGAAGCTGCTGATCGAGGCGACGCTTGAGGCGCTGGCCACGGGGGTGGTGGTGGCGATCCAGGACATGGGCGCCGCCGGGTTGACCTGCGCCACGAGCGAGATGGCCGCGCGCGGGGGCGTCGGGATGGCGATCGACCTCGATCGCGTGCCGCTGCGTGAAGCGGGCATGCGGCCCGAAGAGATCTTGCTGAGCGAATCGCAGGAACGGATGCTGCTCGTCGCGCGGCCGGACGGGGTCGATCAGGTGCTGCGCGCGTACCGGCGGTGGGGGCTCGCCGCCGAGGTGATTGGAACGATCACCGAGACCCCAACCCTGGCGGCGAGGTGGGAGGGGCGGACGATCGTCGATCTGCCGCCCGACGCGCTGGCGAGCGCGCCGGTGTACGATCCGGCCGCATGGGCTCCCGCCGCTGCGCGTCCGTCTCGGCCTGGTCTTGAGACGGATGTCGACGTCGCCGACGTGCTGCTGCGCCTGCTGGCGCATCCCGACGTCGCCAGCAAGCACGCGATCTTCGAGCAGTACGACTTCTCCGTGGGGATTCGCACCGTGACGCCGCCCGGGTACGACGCGGCCGTGCTGCGCGTGCTGGAAGCCCCACCGCTGGGTGTGGCGCTGGTCGCGGAGGGCAACGGCCGGTGGTGCGCGGCCGATCCGCGCCGCGGTGCCGTGTTGATCGTGCTTGAAGCCGCGTCAAACCTGGCATGTGTGGGCGCAGAGCCCATTGGCGTGACCGACTGTCTCAACTTCGGCAGCCCGGAGCGCCCGGAGGTCTTCTGGACGTTCCGCGAAGCCGTCGAAGGGATCGCCGAGGCCTGCGAGGCGCTCGGCGTGCCGGTGATCGGCGGCAACGTCTCGTTTTACAACGAGGCCGAAAGCGTCGGCGGTGAGCGCGCGTCCGGTGAGCGCGCGGTGCCGCCGACGCCCGTGGTCGCGATGGTGGGTCTGCTCGACGACGTGGGCCGCCACGGGCGTCCGGGTTTCGCGCGGTCGGGCGATGCGATTGTCCTGATGGGCGGCGATCAGGTGTCGCTGAACGCCAGCCTGTACTGCGCGGTGATCCATGGCGAAGACGGTGGCGCCCCGGTCAATCCCGATTTCGATCGGGCGGTGGCAGCGATTCGCTGCGTCCGAGAGGCGGTGCGATTGAACATTCTTGAATCGGTCCACGATTGCGGCGACGGCGGGCTGGCGGTGGCAGTGGCCGAAGCCTGCATCCAGGGCGAGATCGGCGCCGAGGTCGCCCTGCCCCGGGACACCGCGGCGCGTGGATCGTGCACGGACGCGTGGTTCGGCGAGGGACCGGGCCGCTTCGTCGCGTCGGTCGCGCCGTCCCGGTTGCCGGAGCTTCAGGCGCACGCGGCCGCCTGCGGCGCGATGTGCGCCGTCATCGGTACGGTGGGCGGCGACGCGCTCGGCCTGTTGTGGCGCGACGGTCAGGGTGGTCTGCAGCGTCGCGCGCTGCCGCTGGATACGCTCGCCGCCGCCTGGCGGAGCCTGGAGGTGTAACGGAATGGTGAGCGAGAGCCCTTGGAAAGAAGAATGCGGCGTGACCGGCATCTTCGACACCACGGAGGCCGACGCTGCGCCGCTCGTGCACATCGCCCTCTACGCGCTGCAGCACCGCGGCCAGGAGAGCGCGGGCATCGCCGCGCTGGACGGCGACCGCATGACGCGCCATCGCGGTATGGGGTTGGTCTCGCAGGTGTTCGATGTGGCGCGGTTGGGCGAACTGCCGGGCCGCGTGGCCATCGGACACGTGCGCTACGCGACGATGGGATCGGCCCGTATCGAGAACGCGCAGCCGTTCGTCGTCCCCTCACCGTGGGGGCCGGTCGCGATTGCGCACAACGGCAACCTGATCAATGCGCCGGTGCTGCGGCAGGAACTCGAAGACCAGGGCGTGGTGCTCGAGGCGACGACTGACAGCGAGATGATCGCGCACCTGATCGCCCGCGCGCCGGTCGCGACGGTAGACGAGGCGGTCGCGTACTGCATGCGCCGCATGGAGGGCGCCTACACCGTGGCCGCGCTGGCGGGGGGCCGGTTGTACGGCTTTAGCGACGCCAACGCGATTCGACCGCTCGTCGCGGGCCGCGGCCCGACATTTTGGGCGCTGGCATCCGAAACCTGCGCGTTCGACCATATTGGGGCCGAAGCGGTGTGCGAGGTCGGACCGGGCGAGATGGTCACCCTCGACGCCGGCGGTCTGCGAATGCGCCAGGTGCTGACCGGCGGGCGGCGGGCGCACTGCGTGTTCGAGTACATTTATTTCGCGCGGCCCGACACGGTGCTGCGGGGCCGCAACGTCCACCAGGCCCGCCGCCGCATGGGCCGGATCCTCGCGCGCGAGCACCCGGCACACGCCGACATCGTGATCGCGGTCCCCGACTCGGGGACCTCCGCCGCCATGGGCTTTGCGGAGGAAGCCGGGCTGCCGTTTGAGGTCGGTCTGATCAAGAACCGCTACATCGGCCGGACGTTCATCCAGCCCGATCAGTCCTCGCGCGACTTTGGGGTGCGTCTCAAGCTCAATCCCAACGTGGAGGTTGTTGCCGGACGCCGCGTGGTGCTGGTGGACGACTCGATCGTGCGCGGCACGACCTCGGGTCGCATCGTGAAGTTGCTGCGTCACGCCGGCGCGCGCGAGATCCACGTCCGCATCTCATCCCCACCGATCCGTCATGCCTGCTACTATGGCATCGACACGTCCTCGCGAGGTGAACTCGTGGCCTCGCGCCTCGAGGTCGATCAGATCCGGCGGTTCGTCGATGCTGACACCCTCGGGTTTCTCAGCCAGCCCGGTCTCGTCGAAGCCCTCGCGCTCCCGCGTGACACGTTGTGCATGGCCTGTCTGGACGGCCGCTACCCGACGCGCGTGCCGACCGAAGAGGAAGCGGGGCGTCACGCCCTCGACGCGTTTGTCCCGACTCCGGTGGGGAGCCGCGCGCCGTGAGCGCCGCGCGCAGCCCGTCCACGGGGCTTACGTACCGCGACACCGGCGTCGACATCGACGTCAAGACCCGGCTGTTGGACGACGTCGCATCGGCCATCACCGCCACCCACACGGCCGACGTCGCCGCCGGCGTCGGCGCGTTCGCCGGGGCCCTGCGCCTGCCGGCGACCGCCGGCATCATCGCCGCGACGACCGACGGGGTGGGCACCAAGACGTTGCTCGCGCGGCGGCTCCACCGCGACGAGGTGATCGGCGCCGACATCGTGGCGCACTGCGCGAACGATCTGGTGGCTCAGGGCGCCCGGCCGGTCGCGTTTCTCGACTACATTGCGATGGGCCGGTTGGAACCGCCGGTGGTGGCGACCCTCATCCGCGCCATGGCGCGCGCGTGCACTGACGTTGGCGCGGTGCTGCTGGGCGGCGAGACGGCCGAGATGCCCGACGTCTACCTCGACGGTGCGTACGACGTCGTCGGCACGATGATCGGAACCACACCCTCGGAAGGTCTGATCACCGGTGCGGGGATCGCCCCCGGCCACCGGCTGATCGGGCTCGCGTCAACCGGACCGCACACGAACGGCTATTCACTGATCCGGCGCGTGACCGATGCGCTGCCCCTCGACGTGCTGCGGCAACACGACGCGGAACTCGGCGCGACGCCGGCCGACGCGCTGCTGGCGCCTCACCGGTGCTACGCGCCGGCCACGCTCTCGCTGCTGTCGAGCGTCCGCGTGCGCGGCATCGCGCACATCACCGGCGGCGGGTTGGTCGACAACCTGACCCGCATCCTCCCGGATGACTGTCAGGCGCGTATCGACTCGTCGTGGCCGCGGCCACCGGTCTTTGGCTGGCTGCAGCGGCTCGGCCGCATCCCTGATGCCGACATGCTGGCGACGTTCAACCTGGGTATCGGTATGGTCGTGGTCGTGAGTCCGCGAGACATCGACGTGGCGCTCGAGCACTTTGCGGCGTCCAACATTCCCGCGTGCGATATCGGCGCGATCGTCGAGGGGCCAAAGGGAGTGATCGTCCGGTGACGCGCGTCGCCGTCTTCGCCTCCGGGAACGGCAGCACGCTCCAGGCGATCCTCGACGCGTTCCGCCCGCCCGCGGACGCGCCCCCGACTGCGGATGCGCCGGTGACCGTGGCGCTGGTCGTATCGAACAGCCCTGCAGCCTACGCGCTCGAGCGCGCGCGGCTGGCGGGCGTGACCGCGATCGCCGTCGATCATCGCGGCAGGTCGCGCGAAGAGTTCGAAGCCGATCTCGCCGCTGCCGTTGACGCCCACCGGATCGACCTGATCTGTCTGGCCGGGTTCATGCGCATCTTGACGCCCGCATTTGTGAACCGCTTCCCCGGACGCATCCTGAACACGCACCCGGCCATGCTGCCGGCCTTCGGCGGCAAGGGGATGTACGGCGAGCACGTCCACCGCGCGGTGCTCGACGCGGGCGTGGCGGTGACCGGGTGCACCGTGCATGTCGTGGATGAAGTCACCGACGGTGGCCCGATCGTCGGTCAGGCCGCGGTGCCTGTGCTGGAGGGCGACACACCCGAGACGCTCGCCGCGCGCGTGCAGAGTGCGGAACGCCGGCTCTACCCCGAGATCATCCGCTGGTGGGCGGCGGGGCGCGTCGAACTCAACGGCGGGCGTATCATGCTGCATCCGCCCCTCCCCGCGCCGCACGCGGCCGGCGCGATCACCCGATCCCCCGAAACCGTTCAGACGTAGGAGGACATGATGCGGCCCATTCGCCGCGCGTTGTTGAGCGCGCACGACAAGACCGGCCTTGTGGCGCTGGGCCAGGCGCTGCACGGTCACGGCGCCGAGCTGATCTCGACCGGCGGCACGGCGGCGGTGCTGCGGGACGCCGGTCTGCCCGTGCGCCCGCTCGAAAGCGTCACCGGGTTTCCGGAGATGCTGGGCGGCCGGGTCAAGACGCTGCACCCGGCGGTGCACGCGGGGCTGCTGGCCCGCGACGAGCCCTCAGACCAAGCCGAACTGAAACGCCACGCGATCAACGCGATCGATCTTGTGGCGGTGACAGTGTATCCGTTTGAAGACACCGTCGCCGCCGGGGCGCCGATGGCCGCGGCGGTCGAGCAGATCGACATCGGCGGCGTGACGCTGCTGCGCGCGGCGGCGAAGAACTGGGCGCGCGTCACCGTCCTGTGCGACCCGCGCCAGTACGACGACATCATCGCCGCGATCGGCTCGGGCGGAGTGACCGACGACGTGCGCCGGCGGCTGGCGGCCGAGGCGTTCGCCCGCACCGCGTCGTACGACGCCGCGATCGCGGGCTACTTCCAACAGGCGGCGGGACAAACACCCTTTCCCGATCGGCTCACGCTCACGTTCCGCAAACACGCCGACCTGCGCTACGGTGAAAACCCGCACCAGCGGGCGGCGCTGTACGCGTCACGCCCGCGCTCGGCCGGTGAGGTGCTCTCGGCGCAGGTGCTGGGCGGCCGGACGCTGTCCTACAACAACATCGCCGATCTCGAGGCGGCCTGGGGTGTGGTGCGCGATCTGCCGCGCCCCGCGGTGGTCGTCGTCAAGCATCTCAATCCGTGCGGGGCGGCGGTGGCGGCCAGTGTCCGTGAGGCGTTCGCTCGCGCGCGCGACGGCGACCCGGTGTCGGCCTTTGGCGGCGTGGTCGCGTGCAACACCTCGATCGATGCCGCCGGCGCGCAGGTGATGGGCGAGTTGTTTCTCGAAGCGATCATTGCGCCGGCGTTCGATCCGGGCGCGCTCGAACTCCTCGGCAGCAAGAAGAACCTGCGGCTGCTGGCCGCCGGCGATCCGCGTCGCTGGACCGGGTTGGACTTCCGCAGCGTGCGCGGCGGGATCTTAGTCCAGGAAACCGACGTTATTGGACAGGAGACCGGTCAGTGGAAGATGGTGACGAGCCGGCGGCCGACGTCCGAGGAACTGGACGATCTGCGATTCGCCTGGACCGTGTGCGCGCACGTGAAGTCGAATGCGATCGTGTTCGCGAAGGACCGCCAGGTGGTCGGCGTCGGCGCGGGACAGATGAGCCGGGTCGACAGCGTGCGTCTGGCCGCCGCGAAGGCCGGTGATCGGTCGCGGGGGGCCGTCGCGGCCTCGGACGCGTTTTTCCCGTTTCCCGATGGTGTCGAAGCGGCGGCCGCGTCGGGCGTGACGGCGATGATCCAACCCGGCGGATCGCTCCGCGACGCCGAGGTGTTCGCCGCAGCGGAGCGGTTGGGTCTGACGATGGTGACGACCGGCGAGCGTCACTTTCGCCATTGACGTTCGCACGGAGTAGATCCGGCGCCGCGTCATGCCGGACGTCGTAGGAGGCAGACTCGTGAATCGATCCACAGGGATCATTGTGGTGACGATTCTGCTGATCGCCGCGGGCACCGCGGTCACCGCATCGCAGGCCGGCGCACAGCTGGCGTTCAGCGACCAGACCGACCGCGGCCGCACGCTCTACGTCAATGCGTGCGCGAAGTGTCACGGTCAACAGGGGCAGGGGGACCAGGCGCCGCGGCTGATCGGAACGGTGACGGGTCTGCCCGACTACAAGACCGCGCAGGGACTCTTCGACTACGTGAGTTCGCAGATGCCAAACGACACGCCGGGGTCGTTGAAGGCGGAAGAGTACTGGGATATCCTTGCCTACATCCTCGACGCGAATAAACTCCTGCCGCCCAACACCACGCTTGGGCCGGACAACGCCGCAAACATCAACCTAAAACCGTAAGTCGCGCACCACTACCAGTGGGGCTTGACACGTCAACAGGCAGGGCGTATAAGAATAGATGCCCCGCGAGAGACGTTCGTTTCTCGCCCCGAACCTTGACAACCGCATAGTGGCAAGGAGCCGCAGCACGGCCACCATAAGAGTCCTTTGATTGATAGGATTCTTGCGGAGAGTTTGATCCTGGCTCAGGACGAACGCTGGCGGTGTGCCTCAAACATGCAAGTCGAGGGAGGGTTGGCGACTAGCTTGCTAGTCGTTCAACTCTACCGGCAAACGGGTGAGTAACACGTGGGAAACCTGCCCTGAAGACGGGGACAACTTCGGGAAACCGGGGCTAATACCCGATACCCTCCACGGGGGGCGTCCTCTGTGGAGGAAAGGTTCCGCAAGGTTCGCTTCAGGAGGGTCCCGCGGCCTATCAGCTAGTTGGTGGGGTAACGGCCTACCAAGGCGATGACGGGTAGCTGGTCTGAGAGGACGATCAGCCACACTGGGACTGAGACACGGCCCAGACTCCTACGGGAGGCAGCAGTTGGGAATATTGGGCAATGGGCGCAAGCCTGACCCAGCGACACCGCGTGGGGGACGAAGGCCTCCGGGTTGTAAACCCCTGTCATGAGGGACGAAGCCGAAAGGTGACGGTACCTCAAGAGGAAGCCCCGGCTAACTACGTGCCAGCAGCCGCGGTAAGACGTAGGGGGCGAGCGTTGTCCGGATTTACTGGGCGTAAAGCGCGTGCAGGCGGTCTGTTAAGTCCCGTGTTAAATCCTCCGGCTCAACCGGAGAACGCCGCGGGATACTGGCGGGCTTGAGGTCGGTAGAGGGTGATGGAATTCCCGGTGTAGCGGTGAAATGCG
>JBGQGY010000007.1:0-60528 GCA_041497675.1 bacterium
ATGGCCGTCATCCGCGCGTCGTTGCTGCATGACGTCGTGGAGAACGCGCCGCGCAAGGTGGTGGACATCGCCTCGGAGTTCGGCCCCACGGTCGCCGATCTGGTCGGCGAGTTGACCAGGCCCGAAGCGACCCGTCACGATCGCGAGGCGTTCCGCGGCTATCTCGACGGGTTGAGCGGGCGGGCCCGGCTGATCAAACTCGCCGACCGCATCGAGAACGTGCGGGGATTGCGTGCCATCCACGACGACTCGGAGTTCGTCCGCCGTTACCTCGAAGAAACGCGGGCACTGTTCCTCTCGGAGTGGTCGGCACGGACCCACCCGGGGTTGGCGCAGACGTTGGACGAGGCCTATCAGGCGGCCGTCTTCAGGTGGTTCGAGGACTTGCGAACGGCCTACCGGCCGCAGCGGGTACGGCTGCTGTTCCTCGGTGAAGCGCCGCCGGATCCCAAACAGCACGACGCGCGATTCTTCTACGGGCCGACGCTGTCGCGCCATCACTACCTGTTCCTGGGCATGATGGAAGCGTTGTACGGCGCCAGACTCGACCGGATTGCCGGGCACAAAGACGAGTGGCTGCGACGCTTCCAGGGCGATGGTTTCTGGGTGCTGGACGCGCTCAGCGCGCCCGCAGAACCGCGCAGGCGCGTCGACCGGGTGGCGGCGCTGAAGAACGCCGCCCACGATGTGGCCGAACGTATCAAGGCGGTCGGTCCGGCCACCGGAGTGGTCCTCTGCCATCCGCTCGCCGACGAAGCGCTGCGACCATCGCTGCGCGCCGCGGGCATCCTCCTGCTGCACGAGAGCGTCATTCCCTTTCCCCTCCCGCAGTGGCGCCGCCCCTTCGTCGAGCGGGTGCGCCTGGCTATGATGGTTGGTGGAGTCAACCCAGCGACTCGGGAGTCCGAGGCCTGACATTCGCACGTGAACGAGGCAGGCGATCGCTTGAAGCGCGGGGAATCAACCGCCCCATGGCGAGCGACATCGTGACCACCCCCGAGTTGCAGCGCGGCCTCGAGTTTCTCGATCAGCACCTCCAGGACGTCATCGATGAGGCGATTCGCATCTGCGAGGTCCCGGCGCCGCCGTTTCAGGAATCTCGGCGCGCCGCCTTCGTGGCCGACCGCATGCAGGCGCTCGGGCTTGGCCCGCTGCGTCGCGATGCTGAAGGTGACGTGATCTGTGAACTGCCCGGCGCCGGCGGCCGGCCGGTCGTCGCCCTCACCGCGCATCTCGACACGGTGTTTGGGCCAGAGGTGTCTCCCACCGTGCGGCGCGACGGGCCCAGACTCCATGCCCCGGGCATCGGCGACAACAGTCTCGCGATCGCGTCGATGCTGTGGCTCGGCCGCGTCCTGAGGGACCTGCCCGGCCGCGGCACGCTCATCCTGGCGGCAAACGTGGGTGAAGAGGGGCTCGGCAACCTGCGCGGCGCCAGGGCCCTGTGGGACCAATACGGGACCAGGGCCGACAACTGGGTGATTCTTGAAGGGGCGATGTTCAATCACCCGTCGTGCGTCGGCATCTGCGTCCGGCGACTCTCGATCACCTATCGCGGGCCGGGCGGGCATTCGTGGAGCGACTTTGGCCGGCCCAGCGCCGTGCATGCCCTGGGACGCCTGATCGACCAGATCGCGCAGATCCACGTTCCCGCCGAACCACGGACCACGTATAACGTCGGTGTCATCCAGGGCGGGCGGACCGTCAACACGATCGCGCCGCTGGCCAGCCTGATCCTGGACATGCGCTCGGAGGAGCCGGAGGCGCTCGCCGTTCTCGAGCGCAGCGTGCGTGGATTGATCGCCAGCATTGCCGGCGCCGCCGGGGTCACGGCCGAGATCGAGGTGCTCAGCGACCGCGCGGGTGGGCGGCTCCCGGCGGGCCACTCCCTGATCCGGTTGGTCGAGGAGGCGGGGGCGGCCGTGGGTGTGCCCCCAACGTGGAAGTCGTCGAGCACCGACGCCAACGTCGCGTTGAGCCACGGCGCCGCCGCCGTCTGCCTGGGTCTCGCCGAAGGCGAGAACCTGCACGCAGAAGACGAGGTGCTGGACGTCACGCTGCTGCCCAAGGGTCTCCGACAAGCTTTCCTGGTCACGGCGACGCTGCTGCTCGGGCGGACGTGACGTGTGCGCGTCGATCTGAACGCCGACGTTGGTGGTTCGTACGGACGCTGGACGCTCGGTGACGACGCGGCCCTGCTCCCGCACGTGACCTCGGCGAACATCTGCTGCGGCTATCACGCCGGAGATCCGCACGTCATGCGCGACACCGCTGCGCTCGCCGTGCGGCACGGGGCGGGAATCGGCGCGCACGTTGGCCTGCCCGACCTCATGGGCTACGGACGGCGGCGGATGGCCGTCTCGCCGGACGAATTCCGGGACTTCACAGTCTACCAGGTGGGAGCCTTGTGGGCTTTCGCTCGAGCCGTCGGGGGGCGGCTGCAGCACGTCAAACCACACGGCGCCATGTACCACATGGCGGCCGAGGACGCCGCGTATGCCCGGGCGATCGTTGAGGCGATCGCGGAGGTGGACCGAGACGTGATCCTCCTCCTGCGCGGCGACGCTGTGATGGAGGCCGCGCGCGCGGCCGGGGTTCGGTTCATTGGCGAAGGCTATATCGATCTTGACTACGCCGCCGATGGGTCGCTGGTGACCGCCCGGGACAAGCGGCCGAGTGATCCTCGCGAGATTGCGGCGAAAGCCGTGCGGTTGGTCACCGAGGGAAAGGTGCGGGCGGTCGACGGGTCGGATCTGGCCGTGTCCGCGCAAAGCCTCTGCGTGCACGGCGATCGGCCGAACGCGGTGGAGGTCGCCAAGGCCGTCCGGCTGGCCCTGGCGAATGCAGGGGTCGATGTCGTGCCCCTGGCCGCGCTCTAGCTGTCGCCGGGATCCTGATCGCGTGGAGGAGGGACCGTGACCGAGAACGATCACATTCGTCACCAGTGGGACCGAGCACGAGTGTTGATGGAAGGCCAGGGCATCGACGCGCTCTTCGTGACGGAGAAGTTTAACTACTGGATCCTCACCGGCCACCGCAGCCGGCAGTTTGACGGCAAGCAGCGGCCCATGCTGTTGATCCTCCCCTTGAAGGACGAACCGGTGATGATCGTCTACGGACGCGACGAACGCCAGGTTCGCGCGACCACACCGGTGAAGAACATCAAGACCTACGTCGATGTGCCCTTCCCGCTCGAGCTCGTGCCCGACACGTTCAAAGAACTCGGGCTCGACCGAGCCCGGATTGGCTGCGAGACCGGTGAGTTCCAGCGGCTCGGGATCTCCTACAGCGACTTCGAGGCGATCCGCCGGGCGCTGCCGGGCGCGAGCATCGTCGATGCGAGCCCGATCCACAACCACCTGCGGATGGTGAAGGCGCCGTGGGAGGTTGAACGGATCCGCGAGGCCTGCACGATGGCGACCCGGGCCTGGACGACGGCCCTGGGGCGCCTCCGGCCGGGGATGGACGTGGCACAGGTGCGGATCATCATCGCGCGCGCCATGCTCGACGTCGGGGGGGAGGGCGGCCACATCGATCTCGGCCTGGAAGGACACGGTTTTGTCCACACTTATCGGTCGGGCGACTGGCTTTGGAGTGATTTCGGAACAGAGCACGAAGGATACCGGTCGGATTTAGCGCGCATGGCCGTTTTCGGCCCGCCGAGCGACGAGCAGAAACGGGAGTTCGAGCGCATCTGGGACCTCACGAATCGCCTGATCCAGCGCATCGGGCCCGGTGTCCGGTGCTCGGACCTGGCCAGGCAGCACAGCGAAGACATGGTTAGGTTGGGTCTCCCCCCGTTGGAGGGCAGCAAACGAGTGGGGCACGGCTTTGGGGTGACGTCTGATCCGCCGTCCATCGGTTTGGCCGACGACACGGTGCTCGAGCCGGGCATGGTCCTCACTCCCGAGCCGAGGTACTTCATCGCCTCCGGCCAGCGGATGCATCTGGAAGAGGACGTCGTCGTGACCGCGAACGGGTGCGAGTTGCTTTCGACAGGCGCCGAGCGCCTGATCAGCATCGGTGGGTAGGGACGACGGCGTGAGACCGCTCTACATTTCCGCCGAAGTGACGCGGGACCTCATCACCGTCCGCGAGGTCCTGGACATCGTCGAGGACGTCTTTCGCATGCAGGCGCGCGGTGAAGTCACCTGGAGCGAGCCGTCGCGGTTCACGATCCACGGCCGATCCGAGCCCATCTATTCCCACGTCAAAGGGTGCATTCTCGAAGGCGTACCCATCATGGGGGTACGGGTCGTCGGCTACGCGATCCACCCCGACGGGTCGGGGACAAGCAACCCGGAATCCACGCGGGTCGTGGTCTTGACGGATCCCCGTACCGGTCGTCTCCTCGCGATCATCGATGAACACTGGACCTACGCGGTTCGAACGACGGCGGCGGCCGTCATCGGCGCGAAGTACCTGGCACGCCCTGACACACGCACCGTTGGTATCGTGGGCGCCGGGGCGCTGGCGCGCACGGGATTGATGGCGCTGGCCGCGACGTTTCGTCTCTCGCGTGTCGTGGTCACCTCCCGCCGGCGCGAGTCGTTTGAGGGCTTTGCCCGGGAGATGTCCGCGGAACTGGGCGTCGCGGTGGTGCCGCACGACTCGATTGAAGCGGTCTGCGCGGGCGCCGACGTGATCTTGGTGTCGACGACGGCGGGCCGGCCGCTGGTGCAGGAGCGGTGGGTGCCGCCCGGCGCCTGCCTGATTTCCATCGGCCGGGATGAGCTCGAGCACACGCTCTTCGCCGCGGTCGACAAGATCGTCGTCGACGAACGTCGCGAGGTCCTGCGCTCTCTTGAGACGGTGATGGCGGAGGGCCACCTGACGGAGGATCGAATCCATGCGGAGATCCAGGATATTGTCGCCAAGCGAAAACCTGGCCGGGAGCGTCCCGACGAGCGGATCCTGATCAAGACGGTCGGTCTGGTCAGTCAGGACGTGGCGGTCGCCTACCGGACCTATGAAAAGGCGGTCGCAGCGGGTCGTGGAATACCTCTAGCGTAGGCGTGGAGGGGGAGACGTGTGATCATGGTGCGCAAACAGGTGTTCATCGCCGCAGCCGTGCTGGGGGCGATCGTGCTGGTCGCCGCGACCCTGAACGTCATGGCGCAGGATCAGGGTGTCTTCACCGACGGCGTCTTGATCTACGCGGACCGATCTGATCCCGAGGGGCTGGACCCCACGATGTTCACCGGGACCTCAGGGTACATCCAGGGACATCTGATGTTTGACACCCTGTTGGGGAAGAACAACAACGGGAGGCTCGTGCCGCTCCTGGCTTCCTCCTGGCAGGTGAGCCCTGACGGGCGCACCTACACGTTCACGCTGCGCGGCGACGTCGAGTTCCACAGCGGCAAGAAGCTGACCTCGGCCGACGTCAAGTACTCGCTGGAGCGTCTGGGGAAAAAGGAGAACGCCTCACCCTGGAACGATCTGGTCGCGTTCGTCGACCGCGTCGAAGCGCCCGACGATTACACGGTGGTGGTCCGCCTCACCAAGCCCAACCGTTTGTTCCTCGATAGTATGTCCCAGACAGGCGCCTCGATCGTCAACCGGCAGGCGATCGAGAAGTACGGGAAGGAGTTCGGCCGGACGGTCGTGGATGGGACCGGGCCCTTCAAGCTCGTCGATCGCGCGTTCAATGAGCGGATCGTCTACGAGCGTTTCGATAAGTATCGGTGGGGACCGTCGTTCTACGGCAACCGCGGGCCGGCTCGTATCAAGCGGGTGGTGTGGCGGGTGATTCCCGAACTGGCAACACGCCAGCTCATCATGGAACGAGGCGAGATCGACCTGATCACGCACAACGCCGCCCCGAACGTCCTCTATCGCGCCACAGAACTCAAAGGCCGGGTGGATGTCACGCTGCGGCCGGTGTTGGAGATCCGCGCCATCTTCACAAACGCGAACTTCCCGCGGATGAAGGATCGCGCGGTCCGGCGGGCCATCGCGCAGGCGATCAATAGCAAGGCCATTGCCGAGACCATCTATGCGCCGGTCGGCGCGCAGGCCTTCAATATGCTCCATCCGTTGGCCTACGGATACTGGAAGGGCGCTGAGCAGGCGGCGCTGCGATACGATCCCGCCCGGGCCCGGCAAACGTTGGATGAGGCCGGCTGGAGGCTGAATGCGCAGGGCTTCCGTGAGAAGGGCGGCGTGGTACTCAGCGGCATCAAGTTGATGGGACTGCCGCAGTATCGGGAGGCGGCCGTCGTGGTGAAGGAGAGCCTGGGCGAGATTGGCATCGGCGCCGACATCGAGCTGTCCGAACGCGGGCGGCTCTACCCGCTGCGTCGCACCGGTGACGTCGAGCTGGAGTTCACCAACACGACGGGCGCGCCCGACGTGCTCATGGAGTATATGCATTCCACCAACTTCCCCGGGACGAATCGCTTTGGCTGGAAGGATGCCCGCACCGACCAGTTGATCGAGACCTTTCTCGCCGGGGCCGACGAGAAGAGGGCGCTGGAGGCCGGGTACGAGGTTCAAAAGATCGCCGTCGCGGAAGAGGCGCTCTTTATCCCCGTGTACCTCACCCAGGAGCTGAACATCGTCAACAGCCGGACCGTACGCGGGTTCGTCGGAACGACCTGGCTCAACTCGGGAGTGGGGAAACTGCTGGGCGTGTGGAGTACCCGGCGGCCCTGACGGTTCCCCTCAGGCGACGGTGCTTCCGTTTGTCGTCCGGCGCCTCGCCCTGATCGTCCCCGTCGTACTGGGGGCGATGACGCTGGTCTTCTTGCTCGTCCATCTTATCCCCGGCGACGCCGCGGTCTTCATCGCCGGGGAACGCGCCTCTCAGGACGCCGTCGAGCGGATCCGCCAGAAGATGGGGTTGGATCAGCCGATCGGCGTGCAGTATTGGCGGTACTTGACCAGGCTCGTCCTGCACGGGGACTTCGGCGACTCAGTCGTGACGGGAACGCCCGTGGCCCGCGAACTCCGTAGAGCCTTTCCGAACACGCTGGTCCTCACGGCGATCGCCGTCGTGTGGTCCGTCACGCTGGGTATCGTCCTCGGGGTCGGCGCCGCGATGTTCCGGGGCTCGATCCTCGACCGGGGGATCATGAGCCTTTCGGTATTTGGTGTGTCGTTCCCCGGGTTTTTCATCTCCCTGGCCATTCTCTATGTCCTGGCGTTCAAGCTCGAACTGTTTCCCCTCGGCGGGCGTGGTCCAAGCCTCCTCACGCCGGAGGGCCTGCGATACCTGGTCCTTCCCGCGGTGGCGGCGGGATTCGACATGCTGGCCCAGGTCGCGCGCATGACCCGGACCTCGATCCTCGAGACGCTGGGGACGGACTACGTGCGGACGGCACGGGCCAAAGGGGTCCCCCGGCGGCGGGTGGTCTTCCTGCACGCCTTGCGTCCCGCGCTGGTCCCGGTGATCACGCTGGTCGGGATCGCGTTCGCCCGTCTCCTGTCGGGCGCGGTCGTCGTTGAGACCGTCTTCGCCTGGCCGGGCATCGGCCGCCTCGTGGTGGCTTCGATTCTGGTCAAAGATCTGCCGATGATCCAGGGCGTGCTGTTGCTGAAGGCGCTCATCACGGTCGGCATGAACCTGGTGGTCGATCTGACGTATGGGATCATTGATCCGCGCATGAGGTACGCGTGATGCTCGAGCGGCCGCGCGGGTATTGGGCCGACGTCTTCCAACGGTTCAGGCGCGAGCGTGTCGCGTGGCTGGCGGCCACGGTGGTGGCAGCGTATGTCCTGGCCGCGGTCGCGGCGCCCAGGATCGCGCCCTACAATCCCCTCAAGACGGCCCTGCTGGAACGGCTCCGCCCGCCTTCGGCGGCCCACTGGTTGGGGCAGGATGAGGTGGGACGCGACATCCTGAGCCGGGTCATTTTCGGCGGCCGGGTGTCGCTCGCGGTCGGCGTCCTGTCTGTCGCGCTTGGCGTCAGCGTCGGCGGCTTGCTCGGGATCGTCGCCGGGTTCTACCCGAGGCTCGACGATTCGATCATGCGCGTGGTCGATGTCGTGATGGCCTTTCCATTCATCCTGCGCGCCATCGCCGTCGTCGCGATCCTGGGCCCGGGGTTTATCAATCTCTTTATTGCCATCGGGTTCGGACAGATCCCCACGTTCGCCCGGCTCGTTCGCAGCCTGGTCCTGAATGTGAAGGGTGAGACGTTCGTTGAAGCTGCGCGGGCGATCGGGGCCGGTGACCGCCGCGTGCTCTCACACCACGTGCTGCCGCAGATGGTCGCGCCCATCACCACGTTCTCGACCCTGGAGATGGGTGCGGCGATCCTGGGCGCGGCGACACTCAGCTTTCTGGGGCTGGGTGTCAACCCGCCGACGCCCGAGTGGGGAGCGCTGGCCAGCGCCGGGCGTGAGCACCTTCGCTACGCGCCCCACGTCGTGGTCTTTCCCTCACTCGCCATCTTCATTGCCGTCTGGTCGTTCAACGTTCTCGGTGATGCGCTTCGTGATGCGATGGATCCCAAATTGCGTGGGAGGTAGGTGTTACTGATGTCCGCGGAGAACTGGACACGGACCCCAAACTTGAGGAGGGAAATCCCGATGGCAACGTGGCGGTGGTTCGGTCGGGCCGCGGCGATGGTGCTCGCTGTGGTGCTGCTCGCACCCCTGGCGTTCGCTCAGGTGCAGCCCAGACCCGGCGGCGAGCTCGTCTTTGTCACGACGGAGGAGCCGGACACCCTCGACCCGCAGAAGACCAGCGCGGCCGTGACGGGTAACGTCATGCGCTGGATGGCCGATACGCTGGTCACCAAGGACCTCAGCGGCAACTACACTGGTGCGCTGGCGAAGTCGTGGACCGTTTCGCGCGACGGCCTCGTCTGGACCTTCCAGCTCAAGGAGAACGTGAAGTTTCACGACGGCTCCCCGTTCAACGCGCAGTCGGTGAAGGGGTCGATCGAGCGGGCGCTCGCCCCCGAGACCAAGTCGCCGGTTGCCGGTGCCCTGTTTGGCCCGGTGGCCAGCGTGACCGCCGAAGGCGCACTGACGGTCGTCATCAAACTCAAGGAATCCTTCTCGCCGTTCCTCGATAACCTGACGGACCCGCGCGCAGTCATCATCAGCGCGCAGGCCGCGCAGCAGCTCGGTGACCGATTTGGCCGGAGCCCTGTGGCGACCGGCCCGTTCAAGATTCAGGAATGGCGCAGCGCAGACCGTGTCATCCTGGTGCGCAACCCCGACTATCAGTGGGGTCCGAGTTACGCCCACGCGGGGCCGCCGTATGTCGAGCGGCTGATCCTGCGGATCGTGCCGGAGTTGGCCGCCCAAGTGGCGGCGTTCGAGCGGGGCGAGATCACGGTCACGTTCCCCGCGGTCATCCCGCCGACGGACGTGCGCCGGCTACAGGACACGAAGAAGTACGCTATGTTCACCTTCCTGCGCAAGGGTATCGCCAACATGATGGAGTTCAACGTCACGAAAGAGCCGTTCACCGACGTGCGGGTGCGGCGTGCCTTAGCCTTCGCGATCGAGAAGAAGAGCATCCTGCATATTGCGCTGGAGGATCTGGGCGAGGTCGCCTATGGTCCGCTCCCGCCTTCGATCTGGGGGTATTGGGACGGTATCAAGGACTACGCGCCTGGGTACGATCCCGGCCAGGCCAAACGGCTGCTGGCCGAGGCTGGGTGGCAGCCGGGGGCGGGCGGGGTACTGCAAAAGGACGGCAAGCCGTTCACCTTCCAACTCTTCATCGTCCCAACCGACCTGGCGCGGAAGACGGCTCAGATCATCCAGGCACAGTTGCGGGCCTACGGCATCCAGATGGAGATCCAGCCCTTCGAGTTTGGGACCCTGCTGGCGAAGTTGCGCGCGGGCGAGCACCAGGCCGAAACCCTCGGCTACACGTACACATCACCCGACATCTTCTTCCTGTGGTTCCATTCGTCCAATGTGGGCACAGGGTTGACGTTCAGCCACAACAAGGATCCGCAGCTCGACAAGATGATCGTGGCGTCGCGGACTGAGACGAGCCCGCAAAAGCGGCTGGAAATCTATCGGGACCTGCAAAAGTACGTCGTAGACAAAGCGCTGTGGGTGCCGCTGTTTATCAATACCAACTACATTGCGATCCAGCCAAACGTGCAGGGCGCGAAGGTCCACCCCGACGGGTACCTCGTAGTGGCGGATATGTACCTCCGCTGATCGCCGGGGGCGGGCAGGATGCGGGCCTACCTGATCCGCAGGCTCTTCCTGCTCGTCCCCACGTTGTTTGGGGTGACGCTCGCCGTCTTCCTCATGCTCCGGCTGACGCCGGGCGATCCCGTTCAAATCATGCTGGGAGAGTTTGGCTCGAAGGAACAGGTCGAGCGGCTGCGCCATGATCTCGGACTCGACCAACCGCTGCCCATGCAGTACGTGAAGTTCATCGCGCGGGCGGCGCACGGCGATCTCGGCACATCGATCCGCAGCCGCACCGCGGTCGTCACCGAGATCGGGGATCGGTTGCCGGCGACCATTACGCTGACACTGGCCGCGACCGCGCTCGCAGCCGGCGTCGGTGTGTCGATTGGCACAGTCGCCGCAACGGCCCGGATGCCATTGGTCGACTCCGCCGTGATGGCGTTCTCCCTGATCGGTTTGTCCATGCCGACGTTCTGGTCCGGGCTGCTGCTCATCTTCGCCTTCTCGCTGAAACTCGGCTGGCTCCCGATCACCGAGTCGGAAGGGATTCGGGCGCTGATCCTGCCCGCCGTCACGCTTGCCGCGCCGGCCTCGGCCGTGCTGGCGCGCATCACGCGTTCGAGCGTGCTCGAGGTGCTGGGCCAGGAGTTCATCCGGACGGCGCGTTCGAAGGGGCTGGCGCACTACGCCGTCGTGGTCCGGCACGCGTTGCGCAACGCCCTGATCCCCGTGCTGACCATCCTTGGGCTGCAGTTCGGGGCGCTGCTGGCGGGGGCGGTCATCGTCGAATCGGTTTTCTCCCGGCCCGGCCTCGGCCGCCTGGCCGTGAACGCCATCCTGTCGCGTGACTTTCCGATGGCGCAAGGGATCGTGTTGGTCGTCGGAGTGATGTACGTGTTTGTGAATGCGACGATCGATCTGGTATACGGCTTCCTGGACCCGAGGATCCGCTACCATTGAGCGCGGTCGCCGCCGGCGCGGCCCCAATGCGGGTCGTCAGACCGCCCGACAGGTGGCGTCTCTTGTTCACGCGCCTCCGCCGCAGGCCGGTCGTGGCCGCGGCGTTGGTCGGGCTCGTGGGGCTCATCGTGCTTGCTGCCGCCGCCCCACTCGTGTCGCCGTACGATCCGTACGAGTTGATCCCGGGCGAGACGCTGCGCCCGCCCACGGCACGGTTTCTCTTCGGTACCGACGACCTCGGCCGCGACATCTTCAGCCGGGTCATCTACGGCACACGCATCTCGCTGCAGATCGGCGTCGTGACGGTCTCGATCGCGCTGATCCTGGGGACCGGTGTGGGGCTGGCGGCCGGCTATTACGGCGGCCGCATCGACAGCGGGTTGATGGCTGTGATGGAAGTGATGCTCGCCTTTCCGCAGATCCTGCTGGCGATGGGCATTCTGGCCATGCTGGGGCCGAGCCTGACCAACGCGATGATCGCGGTCGGGCTGTCGGCCGTGCCTGTGTACGCGCGGACGGCGCGCAGCGTCACGTTGGGCGTCAAGGGGATGGATTACATCGAGGCCGCCCGTGCGCTCGGCGCCGTCGACCTCCGCATCGTGGCGCGACACGTCCTGCCCAACATGATCCCGCCGATCATCGTGCTGGCGACGGCCGGCATGGGGATCTCGCTGCTGGTGGCGGCCGGCCTGAGCTACCTGGGGCTCGGCGCGCAGCCGCCGCTGCCTGAGTGGGGGTCCATGTTGAGCGCCGCCCGCGCCTACCTGCGAAATGCGTGGTGGATAGCGACGTTCCCTGGGATGGCGATCATGGTCGTGGTGCTCTGTCTCAACATCTGCGGCGACTGGCTGCGTGACCTGCTCGACCCGCGGCTGCGTATCTGAAGGACACGACAGGAGGGGACATGCCGACGTCAGCCGCATCCGTGCTCGAAGAGATTGGGACGCTGGCGGCCGGCTTTTCCGGAACGCTCGGCGTGTGGGCCCGCTCGTTCGATTCCGGCGAGGTGATCGAGTGGCAGTCGAATGAGACGTTTCCCGCGGCGTCCACGATCAAGCTACCCATCCTGTACGAAGTGTTCCGGCAGGCGGGCGAAGGGCGGTTTGGGCCGGCGGACACACGGACGCTGAAGGCCGACGACCAGGTCGGCGGTTCCGGGATCCTGAAGGATCTGACCCTTGGACTCGTCCTGACGGTCAAAGATCTTGCGACGCTGATGATCGTGATCAGCGATAACACGGCGACGAACATGCTGATCGATCTCGTGGGGCTGGGCGCCGTCAACGCGTCGTGCGAGCGTCTGGGTCTGTCCGGGACGCGACTGGAGTTCAGGGTGCAGCGCGCCCCAGAAGGCGCGCGGGTCATGAACCGGTCGACGCCCGCAGACCTGGGGCTGCTGATGAGCCTGATCGCGCGCGACGAGATCCTCACACCCCACGCCTGCAAGGAGATGCTGGCCGTCCTCGACCGCCAGCACCTCACCGATAACATCACACGGCGCCTTCCGGAGTTCGATGGCTACGTCGAACAGGGCAAGGAACCCGCCGTCGTCGTCGGGTCAAAGAGCGGCTCGGTCAGGGGCACGCGCAACGATGTGGGCTACGTCCGCGCGCACGGCCGCCGCTATGTCATCGCGATGATGAGCAAGGGGTGCACCGATGTGCGCTTCTACCATGACAACGAGGCGTCGGTCCTGCTGCCGAAGGTCTCGGCGGCAGTCTATCGATACTTCGCCGCCGCGCGCGGCTAGCCGGAGGTTATTCTGTCGAGGCGCCGAACGTTCATACTCATCCCGCCGTGCTGTGAGGAGGACGCGCATGCCTGAGATGGCCTCGCACGTCGAGCATCTGAAGAAGGTCCCGATCTTCAGCAGGCTCCCAGCGAAGGAACTCGAGCACATTGCCCGCTCGCTCAAAGATCGATCCTACGACGCTGGGAATGTCATCGTGAAGGAAGGGGATCCGGGTCTGGGGTTCTTCCTCATCACGCAGGGGCGGGTCGTCGTCTCACACCGCGACCACACGATTCGGGAGCTTGGGCCCGGGGAGTTCTTCGGAGAGATGGCGCTGATGGAGGAACGACCCCGGTCAGCGACCGTGACGGCCAAGGAACGGACGCAGTGCCTACAACTGGTGCGGTGGGACTTTAGGGCGTTGCTGAAACAGAATCCCGATCTCGCTGTGCAGATGCTCGAGGTCGTCGTGCAGCGGCTGCGCGAGCATCCTGCCAGTCACGACGAGTAGACGGCAGCGGGCGGAAAAAGCACCGGGGAGGCTTCGGGCCTCCCCGGACCAGGCGGCAATTTGCGTTATGACTAGACGATCGGCTTTACGTTCGCGGCCTGCGGACCCTTCTGGCCCTGCACGACCTCGTACTCGACCTTCTGTCCCTCGTTGAGGCTCCGGTAGCCCTCTGCCTGAATCGCGGAGTAATGGACGAAGACATCCTTACCGCCTTCGTCAGGGGTGATAAAGCCATAACCCTTTTCAGCGCTAAACCACTTCACAGTTCCCATCGGCATGCCCTACCCCACCTCTTTCATTCGACTACCGTCCGCCACTGCCGCCTGACGGCCGTTCACCACGACCTGCGAGGTACGGTGATTTGCCAGAGGGAGGGAGAATCCTTCTTTCGGGGCGAACCAGTGCTCGCGAACCGGCCGCAACTGTTGGGGATCCATTAGCGTATGATATCGTTGATGCGTGTCGCGATTGCCTCGGTACTGGCCCTCGCGCTCGTCTTGCCCGCCGTGGGGCCACCGGCCGGCGCGGCAACGCCCGCCGCGCGTCTGGTGCGGCACCGGCTCGACACCGGGCTCACGATCCTTGCGGAAGAGAGCACGACCAGCGGTCTGGTGGCGCTCCACACCTGGGTGCGCGTCGGATCCAAGGACGAGAACGACGAGACCAACGGCGCCGCGCACTTCCTCGAGCACATGCTCTTCAAGGGGACGGCAAGACGGAAGACCGGCGAGATGGATCGGGCGATTGAGGGTCTCGGCGGCGTCCTCAACGCTGCGACCTCAGTGGACTTCACCTACTACTATGTCGTTGGCGCCGGCCGCGACTTCGATCAACTCCTGGACCTGCAGTCCGATGCGATCATGAACTCGACAATTGACGCCGGCGAGGTGGACCGCGAGCGGACCGTCGTCATCGAGGAGATCAGCCGGCGCGACAACTTTCCGGCGACGCTCGCCTTCGAGATGCTCCGCGCTGCGGCGTATGCGGCACACCCGTACCGCCGATCCGTCCTGGGGCCCCGCACCGGCATCGAGCGGATGCCGCGCGACGTGCTCATGGACTTCTACCGCGCACACTACGTCCCCGCAAATCTGACCGTGGTCGTTGTGGGCAGCGTACCGGCCCGCGACGCCGTCACGAAAATCGCGCGAGTCTACGCGCCGTTCACGCGGCCGGCCCCCTCCAGACCGCCCCGGCCCATCGAACCGCCGATCAGCGGGGTGCGCCGGTCCGTGGTCGAACAGGATGTGCGCGTGGCGTACCTGGCGCTGGGGTTCCCGGGGGTGTCCGTGCGCGATCCGGACCTCTACGCGACCGACGTGCTCGCCTACCTGCTGGGCCGCGGTCTAGGCGCGCGGCTCCGGCAGCAGCTGCTCGAACGGGCCCGGGTGGTGCAGTCGATCAGCGCGTTCTTCCCCACGCAGGAGGATCCATCGCTCTTCGTGATCCAGGCGGTCGCCGACCCTGCGCAGGTGGAGCGCGCAGAATCGGCCATTCTGGCCGAGCTGGCCGGCGTCAGAGATCAGGGCGTGACCGACGCTGAGTTGGCCCGCGCGAAGAACTTGCTGGAAGGCGAGTACATTTATGAGGGGCACACGACCCGCGGCCGCGCGTATGACCTGGGTCTAGCCTCGACGATCGCAGATCTGGAATTCGCGCACACCTATGTCGCACATGTTCGACGGGTGACCCGTGACGACGTCTTGAGGGTCGCCCGTCGACTTTTCGATCCGCACCGCTACGTGGCGGCCGTCGTTCGGCCGAGGAGCCGCTAAGTGCGGCGACTGACCGCGGCCCTGATCGCCGCGGGGCTGCTGATCGTGCCGCAGGCCTCCAGGGCCGCGTCTCGCCCCGGCGTCACCCGCCATGTGCTGGACAACGGCTTGACCGTCATCATCAAGGAAAACCCGCAGAGCGACTTGGTGGTCACGGAAGCCGTCGTCCGCGCGGGCCCGCGGGTGGAAGAGTCGCGCCAGGCGGGGATCACCTTCTTCGTCCGGGCCATGCTGCTGCGGGGTACCGGTCGCCGGAGCGGCGCTGAGATTGCGGAGGCGATCGAATCGGTCGGCGGGCAGCTTGGGGGTGGGACCACCGCCGACTTCACGGCGCTCTATACGATCACCACGAGCCGGCACGTGGATGCGGGGATGAACCTCGTCGCCGATCTGCTGACCGATGCCCGGTTCGATCCGCAGGACGTGGAGACACAGCGCCGCGTGAGCCTGTCACGCATCGCGCAGAACACCGACCAGCCGTTGCAGCAGGCGATCGACTTGTTCAACGCGACGCTGTACCCGTATCACTCGTACGCGCAGTCGGTCTTCGGCACCGCCGAATCGGTAGGGTCGCTGACTCGTGACGACCTGGTCGCATTCTACCGCGGCTACTTTACGGCTCCAAATATTGTTCTCGTGGTCACTGGGAATATCGCGCCTGACGTCGCTCTGAATAAGGTGCGCCGGGCCTTTGGCGGCCTGCGGGCCGATCCGCCGCCTCGCCGGACTGGATGGCTGCGGGCAGTTGAGCGGGCGCTGGCCCCCGCGCCGCAGGCCCCGCAAGAGATCAGACAGACGCGCGCGATCTCCGCGGCATGGATCGCGCTGGGCTACCTGACGGTGCCGGTGGGTCACCGGGATTTTCCGGCGCTGCGCGTCCTCAACGCGATTCTTGGTGAAGGCCAGTCGTCGCGTTTGTTTGTGGCAATCCGCGAGAAACGCGGATTGGCCTACCAGGTCGGATCGGCGCTGCCGCCCCGCGCCGGGCCGGGATACATCCGTCTCTCCGCGGGTACCGCGCCGCCGGCGCTGTCGGCCGTCGTCGCCGAGATGCTTGAGCAGGTCGAGCGGCTGCGTGCGGACGCGCCACCGGCCGACGAGGTCGAGAAGGCGCGGCGTGGGGTCATCGGCCGCTACGCCCTGGCCCACGAGGATCTCGAGGCCCATGCGTTCTATCTGGGGTGGTACGAGATGCTCGGCGTGGGATACGAGTTCGATGCGCTGTTTCCCGAGCTCATTGCCCGAGTGACACCCGAGGACGTACTCCGCGTGTCGCGCCGGTACCTCACCAATCATGTCCTGGCTGTGGTGGCGCCGCCGACAGCACGGTGATCAGAGGTGCAGGGAGCGGGTCGGGTTCAGCGAAACGGTTCAAAGGTACTTACGTCGAAGGCATTCGCGTCGAGGGAGGCAATCATGCTCGTGATGCTGCGTGCAAGTCTGGTCGTGGTGGTCCTGGCGCTCATCGTGCCAGTGGCGGGACCCGTCGCCGCCGGGCCGGCAGCGCCCTCGTTCTTCCCGCTCGCCGTCAACGCCGAGTGGACCCGGAAGAATGACGATAATACTACCTCGACCTCGAAGGTCACGGGGCCAAAGACGGTCGGCAGCGTGCGATGCATGGTGATCGAGCGAAAGTTCACGCAGCAGGGACGCGACCGGACCGAGCGCAACTGCTATCTGGCCACCGCGACCGAGATCCTCGTCATTGACACGACAAACTTTCGCGGCGATCTCACAACGCTGAAGCCGCCGCGGGCGCTGCTGAAGCTGCCCCCAAAGGCCGGGCAGGCATGGTCCTGGGCCCCCGAGGAGTCAACGTTTGAGGTCAAGCTGGCCTCGAAGTGGCTCGCGGAGGAAACGATCAAGGTTGGCACCGTCCAGTATAAAGCGTGGAAGCTGGAGACGATCACCACCGGTGAAGATATGGAAGTCAAGGCGTACACCTGGTACGCGCCGGGCATCGGGGCGGTCCGCAGCGAGCGGAAGGGCTACCGGGGCGACCGAAAGATCAGCGGATGGACCGAGCTCGTCAACTACAAGATCCCGTAGCGTCGCGCCGTCGTTGCGGGTCTCGTGTCTTAGCGTCCCCAGGTGATGACGCACGTGGCCCAGGTGAACCCGCCGCCAAACGCCGCCAACACGACGTGATCACCTTCCCGGATGCGGCCGGCACGCACGGCTTCCCAGATCGAGATCGGGACAGAGGCCGCTGAGGTGTTGCCGTAGGTCTCGATGGTGCTCACGAACCGGTCAAACGGCAGGTTCATCGCCCTGGCGATCGCTTCCAGGATCCGGCGATTCGCCTGATGCGGGACGATGCACGCGATATCATCCATCGTCAGCCCCGCCCGATCTACCGCCTGACGAATGGCATCGGGGACGACCCGGACGGCGAGCTTGAACACGGCCTGGCCATCCATGCGCGCCCGGTGCAGGTTTTGATCGATGGCGGCCTGGCTGATGGGGATGCGGCTGCCCCCCGCGGGCAGCTTCAGCAGGTCGCCTGCCGAGCCATCCGCGCCCACCACGGCCGAGCGAACTCCACCGTTGCGCGCCGGCCCCATCACGACGGCGCCCGCGCCGTCGCCGATGAGCACGCAGGTCGAGCGATCCTGCCAATCCACCAACTTTGTCAGCACCTCGGCGCCCACGACGAGCACGTGGCGGGCGATGCCTGATCCAATGGCCTGAGCGCCTGAGATCACCCCGTACACAAATGACGAGCACGCGGCGAGCAGGTCAAACGCCCCGGCCCGCGTGGCGCCGATGCGGTCTTGGACCAGGCAGGCCGTCGCCGGGAAGATCATGTCCGGCGTGGTCGTCGCGCAAATGATGAGGTCGAGGTCTTCGGGCCGCAGGTTGGCGTCCTGCAACGCCGCCAGCGATGCCGGGACCGCCATGTCGGACGCGGCCTCATGGGCTTCTGCGATGTGCCGCGTCCGGATCCCTGTCCGCTCGACGATCCAGGCGTCGGTTGTCGCGACCATCGCCGCGAGGTCGTCATTGGTGAGGATGCGCGACGGCACGTGCACGCCGAGCCCCATGATGGCGGCTCGGGTCACGGCCTGCCGTGGCGGTGCGATGGTGGGTGGCGTGAGCGGCTGCGGCATGGTCATGCGGGTTCGGCGACCTCGTAGGGTCTCCTGCCGCGGGAAGAAGGGGCCAGGCCTGCGGCGTTATGTGCCGCAGACAACCGGTTGACCGGAGGTGCGTGATGTCGCTCAATGACGCCACCCGCGCGTTCTTGGATAATCCCTACACCGCCGTTTTGGCCACGACGTCGGTTCGGGGACGCTCGCAGGCGACGCCCATCTGGTACCTCGTGGACGGCGATCACATCGTCGTGAACACGAGCCGGGGCCGCGTGAAGCTCCAAAATCTCGAAGCCAACCCATACCTCGCGCTGACGGTCGTCGACCCGCAGAATGTGTACCGGTACGTGCAGGTCCAGGGGAAGGTCGTGCGTTTCGATCACGAGAGCGGCGCGCGTGATATCGATCGACTGTCGATGCGGTACACCGGCAAGCCGTACCGATATGCGGCCGGAAACACACCCGAGGAGCGCGTCACAATCGTGATCCGCCCGCTGCGCGTCAGCGGGTTGCGCCTCGGGTAGTCTCGAGTCTGCCGACGAGCCACCGTCGCAGATCGACGAGGGTCTGCACGGTCAAGTCGGGACGGGGTTCACGGCGTCCCGCACGCCGGTTCGCCTCTACACCCGTCATCACCAGGATCGTGAACACACCCGCCGCACGGCCGGCCGCGATGTCGGTGGAACGCTGGTCACCAACCATCGCCGTCTGCTCCGGCCGCGTGCCCGTACGCGTCATCGCTTCGCGGAGCAGGCGTGGATCGGGTTTGCCGACGACGACGGGTTCGCGGCCGCTGGCGAACCGCAGCGCGGCGACGATCGACCCGGCGCCGGGGAGCAGCCCGGTTTCGGTCGGAAGCATGGGGTCGGGGTTGGTGGCGACAAACGCCGCCCCCCGGTTCAGCGCCGCGAGGGCCAGCGCCAGCTTCTTGTAGGTGACCCGGCGGTCGAGCCCGACGACCACCGCGGCCGCATGGCCCCATGACAGATCGAATCCGGCGTTCACGACCGCCCTGCGCAACGCCGGCTCGCCCACGACGAGCACGCGCGACCGCGGGCGCAGCACTGTCCGCAGGTATGTGGCCGTGCCGACCGACGACGTGACGATCTGGCCGGCGGGGACCCGCATGCCCATCGCAGTCAGGTGACGAACATACTGATGCGGGGAGCGCGTGCTGTTGTTGGTCACGAGTGCAAAGGGGGTGCCCGCCCGTTGCAGGGAGTCGAGCAGCGCGCGGGCGCCGGGCAACGGGCGGCGGCCGCGGTAGAGCACGCCGTCCATGTCGAACAGCAACGCGCGAAGGTGATGTGGGATCATGGCGCCGTCTTCTCCACACCCAAAACCGCGCCCTGCCGCCGATGACGAGTAACGAGATTGTAACGGATGGAATGATGTGAAGAGGAATCATCGCCCCCTGCGCCAACTACGCAGACAACATATTTGGGGAGGGGACCTATGAATCGATCGCACGCGCTGCTCGTCTGGGCCGTCGTAGCGACCGCGCTGCTCGTCACGACCGTGATACATCCGGATGCGCCGGGTACGGCCTCGCGCTGGGTGCAGGACGCGCTCCGAACGTCCACCGCACAGGCGCAGACGCCGGATTCACCAGCACAATTGGAATGGATGAGCTGGATGAACTACCGTCTCACGTCGCCCAAGGGGAAGGTCATCTTCTTCAGCCCCTGGCTGCGGGATGCGCAGACCGGTGGGGGCAACCGCGAGTCGCCCCTGACGCTCGACAACATCGACACCGCGACCGTTATCCTCGTCCCAGACGGTCACGGCGACGACATGGGACAGGCGGTGGAGGTCCACCGGAAGACCGGCGCCCCGATTGTCACGACCCACGAACTGGCGAACTGGATGGTCTCACGCGGCGTGGATCCGACCAAGCTCCTGCGCGCGCAGCCCGGCAGCCGGTTCGAGGTCGAGGGCATCAAGATCCAGGTGGTGAACGCGGTCCACGGGTCGGGTGCTGCGGTCGGACCAGGTCCCGCCGTCTACGGCGGGGTGGCGCTCGGCTTCATCGTCACTATGGAGAACGGGGTAAGCGTCTATCACTCGATGAGCAGCGCCCTGACCATGGACATGCAGTTGTACGGGCGCCTGTACAAGCCACACGTGGCGCTGTTGGGGATCGGGTCGGGGATGTATCCCGAAGAGGCGGCGATTGCCACCGAGTTCCTGATGACCGACAACCCGAACCTGCACTCGGTGTTTCCGCAGCATCACAACTCGACCTACCCGGCCGAGCGGCAGGGTCCGGCGTTTGTGAAGGCCGTCCAATCCCGGCGGATGCGCCGCGAGGTGGCGCCGTTCGATCCCAAACCCGGCCAGGTGTTCCTAGTGAACGCGACCGGCACCAAGCCCAAATAGACTGCCGCGCGCAGCGCAGCAGGAGGACTCGGAGTGCCACAACGGGGGGCCGCGCTGCGCGGCCCCTCTCGCCTTCCAGGAGGCCGCGGCACCCTGACAGAATCACCGAGCATACGTGGGGAGGGAGTCGTCGTGATCTGGAACCCCGCGGCGGAAACGATGCCGCGCGCCGACCTCCAGCGGCTGCAACTGGAGCGGCTGCAACAGGTGGCCGGGCGGGTCTACACGCGCGTGCCGTGGTACCGGCAGCGGTTCGACGGGGCGAAGGTGCGGCCCGAACAGATTCGGTCGCTGGCCGAGCTCCCACGGCTGCCGTTTACGACGAAGCGCGATTTTCGAGATCACTATCCCTTCGGCTTGTTCGCCTCCCCCCTGCCGGAGGTTGTGCGACTCCACGCCAGCTCGGGTACGACCGGGAAACCGACCGTCGTCGGCTATACGCGCAACGATATCGCCACCTGGGCAGAAGTGTGCGCGCGTTGTCTGGCCGCGGCCGGCGCCAGACCCGGCGACGTCTTCCAAAATGCCTACGGCTACGGGCTCTTTACCGGCGGGCTGGGCATGCACTACGGCGCCGAATTGTTGGGGATGACCGTCGTCCCGATCTCGGGTGGCAACACTGAGCGCCAGCTGATGCTCCTGGAGGATTTCGGCGTGCGGGTGCTGGCATGCACACCGTCCTATGCGCTGACGCTGGCCGAGGCACTCGCCGCGCGTGGCATTGCGCCGGGCCAACTTGCCCTGCGGTGCGGGGTGATGGGCGCGGAGCCGTGGACCGAGAACATGCGCCGGCAGATCGAAACGCAGATGGGGATCGACGCCGTCAACATCTACGGTCTGAGCGAGGTCATCGGGCCGGGCGTGAGCATCGAGTGCGTCGACGCTAAGGCCGGCAGCCACATCTTCGAAGATCACTTCCTCGCCGAGATCGTCGACCCGCGGACCGGTGAGGTGCTCCCGCCCGGGCGTGTCGGCGAGCTGGTGCTGACCACGCTGACGAAGGAAGCGGTCCCGGTCATCCGCTACCGGACCGGTGACATCGCATCGCTGACCGTTGACCCCTGCGTGTGCGGCAGGACGCACGCACGGATGAGCGCGGTGCTGGGCCGCACCGACGATATGCTGATCATCCGAGGCGTCAACGTCTATCCCTCTCAAGTTGAGACCGCGCTGTTGGGGATCGCTGAACTCTCCCCGCACTATCAGCTTGTCGTGCGGCGCCCGCGCACGCTCGACGAGCTCGAGGTGAAGATCGAAATGAGCGAGCCATTTGCGCGCGAGACCGGACCGATCGACGCGGGTAACCCGCGCATCGGGGTGCTGGCCGGACGGTGCGCGGAGGTCCTCCGATCGGCGCTTGGGCTCAGCGCGCAGGTGACCCTGACCGCTCCCGGCAGCCTCCCGCGGAGCGAGGGCGGCAAGCTCCGCCGCGTGCGAGACGAACGCACGCTCACGTGACGCCGGTGCGGACGGGGTTGCGGCAGGGCGCCGAAGCCGAGGTGACGATCACCGTCACGGGTGACATGGTGGCGCGGTTCGAGGAACTGGGGCTGGTGCACCCGGTCTATTCGACCTGGTTCATGGTCAAGCACGTGGAGCTCGCTGCGCGCAAAGTGATCCTGCCATTTCTCGAACCCGACGAAGAAGCGGTCGGGCACGCCGTGAGCGTGACGCACCTGGCGCCCACGCCGGTCGGCGCCACGGTGACCGCGCGGGCCCGCGTGTCGAGGATCGACGGCAACCAGATCGTCTGCGCGGTTGAGGCGTACAGCGGCGGAGTCAAGATCGGCGAAGGCACCACGGTGCAGGTCGTGCTCCCCGCGGCGGTGTTGCGCGAGCGGTTCCGCGCGATCGGCGCCGATTCGGCCGGTGACGAACTCGGGCAGTGAGCGGTCGCCGACGAATCTGGATGCGCTCGGTCCCCCTGTTCTGTGTCGCCGGGTCGGGGGGAGACACGAACCGCATGAGAGAAGGGAGCCGGTGTGAACCTTCGAGGGCACGAGGCGACGCTGCGTGAGGTGATGGCGTCATACGGCCTGCTTACACCGGCCCCGGCGTCACGATGAGGCGGGTGCGGTTCATCGCCGACGGGCGCGTGCACAGCGGTCGACACGACGGTGACGTGCTCATCGACGAGCAGGGCCGCGCGCACGGTGTCGGGGCCGTCACCTGGTTGCCGCCGGTTGCGCCGAGCAAGATCATCGGGTTCGCGCTGACGTACCGTGATCACGCGGCCGAACTGGCCGTCGACATACCCTCGGATCCCGCGATTTTCTTGAAACCACCGAGCAGTCTGGTAGGCCATCTTGCACCGGTGGTGTATCCGCGCGGGGCGGAATACCTGCACTACGAGGCAGAGCTCGCCGTGGTGATCGGCCGGCGGTGCCGGCGCGTGCGGCCCGAACACGCGCCCGACGTCGTCCGCGGCTACACGGTGGCGAACGACGTCACCGTGCGCGACTTCGTCAAGAACTTCTTTCGACCACCCGTGAAGGCGAAAGGGTGGGACACGTTCTGCCCGATCGGCCCCGCGGTGGTCGAAGGCGAGATCACCGATCCGCACCGGCTGGCGCTGCGCGCCTCAGTGAACGGCGTGGTCCGCCAGCAGGGGACGACGGCCGATCTGAGTCCCACCATCTGGGAGCAGATCGCCTTTGTCAGCGAGTTCATGACCCTCGAGCCCGACGACGTGATCCTGACGGGGACGCCGAAGGGGATCTCCCACGTGCGCCCCGGCGATCGCATGCGGGTCGAGGTGGAGGGCGTGGGGGCGCTGGAGAACCCCGTCGTCGCCGACCTTATAGGGGGTCCCGGTTGATGGGCGCCCGAACCGGCAGCCAGTACGTCGAGGGCGTGCGGGCCAGGCCGCGCGATCTGTGGATCGCCGGCGAGCAGGTCACCGATCCCGTCACGCATCCCGCTTTCCGAAACGTCATCCGCAGCGTCGCCGCGCTCTACGACATGCAGCACGATCCCGCCCGGCGCGATGAGATGACCTGCATTTCGCCATCAAGCGGCGAACGTGTGGGCATGTCGTTTCTGACGCCGCGCAGCCACGATGATCTGGTACGCGTGCGACGCATGATGAAACGGTGGGCCGACTATTCCGGTGGCATGATGGGCCGCTCGCCTGACTACCTGAACCGCGCGTTGATGGCCTGCGCCGCGGCCGCCGACTACATGACCGCCAACGATCCGCGGTTCGGTGAGAACATCAGGCGGTATTACGAGCACGTGCGCGAGCACGATCTCTGCTTGACGCACACGTTGATCAACCCGCAATCCAACCGATCGGTCGGGCCGTCGGCGCAGGCCGACCCGTATCTCGCAGCGGGCATCGTCCGCGAGACGTCTGATGGGATCGTGATCCGCGGGGCGCGGATGCTGGCCACGCTGCCGGTCAGCGATGAGATCATGGCGTTTCCTTCAACGGTGCTCCGCGGCGGCCCCGAGGACGCCCCATATGCGTTTGCGGTCGCCATCCCGTGCTCGACGGCCGGGCTCCGCTTCATCTGCCGGGAGCCCTTCGATGACGGCCGCGGGCCGGTCGATCATCCGCTGGCCGCGCGGTTCGAGGAGATGGACGCCGTTGTTATCTTCGACGACGTGCTGGTGCCCTGGGACCGGGTCTTCCTGCTGCGCGACGTCGAACGGTGCAGCCGCGTCTTTGCCGAGACGCGCGCCGTCGTGCACATGGCGCATCAGGTGGTCACCAAGAACGTCGCGAAGACCGAGTTTGTGTTGGGCGTCGTCAGCCTGATAGTCGAGACAATCGCCATCGAGGAATTCCAGCACGTCCAGGAGAAAGTGGCCGAAGTCATCCAGTACCTCGAGATGATGCGCGCGTTCCTGCGCACCGCGGAGGCCGATGCGTCCATTGACCGGTGGGGGATGATGACACCGGCCTGGCCGCCCCTGGATGCCGCCCGCAACGTGTTCACGCGCGCGTACCCTCGGATGATGGAGATCGTCCATCAATTGGGAGCCAGCGGTCTGATGGCCATTCCCCTGCAGGCGGACATCGAAGGCCCGCAGGGGCCGACGATCCAGAAGTACTATCAGGCGGCGCGTGCGGGCGCCCGCGATCGCATCAGGCTCTTCCGGCTGGCATGGGACATGGCGCTGTCGGCGTTCGGCGGTCGTCAGGCGCTGTATGAACGCTTCTTCTTTGGCGACCCGGTGCGCATGGCCGGCGCGATGTTTGCGAGTTACGATCGGACGCCGTACATGGACCGCGTGCGGGCGTTTCTCGCCCGCGCCGACCACGAAAGCGACGGCGACTGATGCCGAACGGACCCGATCCCAAGACCTTTCGACACACCATGGGCCTCTTCGCCACCGGGGTGACGGTCGTATCGATCCGTGAGGGCGGCGAGGTCCTTGGGATGACCGCCAACTCGGTCACGTCAGTGTCGCTGGAGCCGCTGTTGGTGCTGGTGAGCGTCGATTTGCGGGCCAGGATCGCGCCGCACATGACGATGGGCCGGTTCTTCGCGATCAACTTCCTGCGGGACGACCAGGAAGTGCTGTCACGCTACTATGCCGGCGGGTGGCGCGATCATCCACAACCTGAGCACCGCTTCGAGCCCTGGAACGGGACCCCGCGGCTGGTCGGCGCGCTCGCCGCGGTACGGTGTCAGGTGTATCGAGTCGATGAGGGCGGCGACCACCACATCGTCGTCGGTCGGGTGCTCGAGCTAGGGGAGGGCCCGGCTCCGTGGAACCCGCTGTTGTTCTTCGCCGGTCGGTACAGACGCCTGGCCCCACTGGACGCGGTCGCCGCACCCCCCGAGCGGTTAGGGCCGGACGGCATCTCGATCTACTATGAAGAGTGGGGCAGTGCCGATCGGCGTCCTGCTCAAGCCTCCGACCCGCCCGCATAGTCTCACCTAGGTCCTCGGCGCCCGTACAGACGTCCCCGCAAGGCCGAACCCCGCCGGTCTGGCACGGCGGGGTTCTCAAGCTACGAAGGGTCGGGGATGGGACCGGAACGACGTCCTCCGGCACCGTCGGCCCGGAGGGGACACCCCCGACCCGAACTTTGGCTATTTGCCCTTCGCTTCTGGTCCATTTGCGGGGTCTCCTCTGCCCGATAGCCTAGAATATCCGGGTTCTGGGATATTCACTGTATGAGGGTCCGGGGGCTTCACTGTAGATGAAGTTTTTGGGATCTGCGGCAGGAACTTCATCTCCTGCCGCCGAAACCGATAGACATCCCAGATTGCAGTCTCCCTGGTGCCCGCGAGAGACCTGTCAGACGACGAACGGACACTGAGGGGGGACTGAGATGAAGAAGTTGTTTGCCGTTGTGCTATTGGGTTTGATGCTTGGGGTCGTGGCTGCCTGGGGTCAGATCGATCCGACCCGCACCGCCGGTGACGGGAACATCGAGGTCATCGCAGGCGACGGGAACATCGAAGTGATCGGCGGCTAGCCCGCCGCGCACCGCAGCACTAGGCAAGGCCCTACGCCGGGAGGGAACGCCGTGACGCTTGGTGAGAAGATTCGCCAGGCCAGGAAGCAGCGCGGGATCACGCAGCGGGCGCTCGCCGGCGGTGACCTCTCGGAGAGTTTCATCAGTATGCTCGAACACGACAAGGTCAGGCCGTCACTCGACACCATGCGGGTGCTGGCGGGGCGCCTCTGTGTGCCCCTGAGTGAACTGCTCGACGCCGCTCCACCCCCGCAGAAGCAGGTGATCGTCAAACTCAAGCTCGCAAGTACGCTGCTCCACCAGCACCGTTTCACCGACGCGCTCGAGGCGTTCCAAGATGCGGAGCGCGCCGCGCCTGATGCCACGATGGAGACGGCCTTTCGGATCCACACGGGCATGGGGCAGGCCTTGACCGGGCTCCAACAGTACGACCTGGCGCTTGACCGCCTGGAGCGCGGGCGAGCGCTGGCAGATACACTCGGGCGGCCGGATTTGGTTGCGCGTGTGGCGAGTGCCACCGGGTTTCTCCGCCTCCGGCAGCGCGACTTTCCGGCCGCCCGGGAAGAGTTTCATCACGGCCTGACCGCGATCAGGTCGGTAGCGCCCGTCGACACCGAGTTCGAGGGCGGACTGCTGACCAACCTGGGCCGGACCTATACAGACCTTGGTCTGCCGGTCCAGGCCCTAGAGTGTTTCCGGGCCGCTCTCGAGCGACTCGAGGGCGTCGGCGACCTCACCGCGCTCGGCGCGCTGCATTTTAACCTTGGCGTGACCTACGAGCGTCAGCGCGCGTTCGACCTCGCCCGGCGGCATTTGGAAAAAGCGGCGGCGCTCTTCGAGGCCCAAGAGAACCTCAAACTGCTCGGGACGGTCAAGCGCAGCTTGGGGATCTTGCTGATCGACCGCGGCCACGCCGCCGAAGCTGCGGAGGTGTTGAAGCAAAGCTTGGAAGTCGCCACCCGCACGGCGGACGACATCGGTCGCGCGCAGACCCTCACCGAACTGGCCCGCGCCGCGTTGGCCCTCGGCGACCTCGCGACCGCCCGGGCCGGCGCTGATGAAGCGATTCGTTTGGCCGTGAGAGTGCAAGACCCGCTCGAAGCGGCGCGCGCCGAATCGGTCATGGCGGCCGTCTGCCACCGCGAAGGCCGGTTCGACGAGGCCACCCACCGGTATGCCTATGCCCTGGAGCAATACGAGACGCTGAATGCCGCCGCTGATGTCGCCCGCGTGAGCCGCGACTACGCCTTCTTACTCATGGAACGAGGAGAGGAGGTCCGAGCCGCCCGCCATTTCGCCCGCGCGTTCCGCGCGCAGGAAGCCGCAGGCGTCGCTCGATGACGCCGATGCCGACGTCGCGCTCAGGGGAACTGCGCGGCGAGACACGCGTGCCGCGTCATACGCTGAGACCGCTCAGTCCGTTGGAGCGAGAGATCATTCTCCTGGCCGAGCAGGGAATGTCGGTGCGGGAGATCGCCTACCATCTGTCGATCGATACTTGTCTGGTCAGAGACCGTCTTCGTACGATCCTCGGACCGCCGGCAAACCACCGGCGGAGCGCGCGACCGGGTCGAGAGAGCCTAGCTGTCTAGGTCCGCCAACCCGCCGTTGCCGTCGCGGGCCGATTTTTCGGCGGTCGCGGCGACCGCTAGATAGCGCGCGGCCGCGTCGTGCTCGGCGCGCATCTGATGGTACAGTCCCAACGCCTTTGCCGCCTCCGCAAGCTCTGCGTGTGCCCCGAGTCCGGCCATCTGAGCCACGGCGTCCGCCAGCATCGCCACCGCCTCGCCCTGCCGGCCCTGCGCCAGAAGTGCGCGGCCGCGCAGCGCCGCGATCCGGGGCGCTGCGGCGGTGGCAGGGGCGTCTGCCATTGACGACGCTTCATCGGCGGCGCGCAGCGCAAGCACGGTATTGCCTGCGGCCAGCGCGGCGCCGCCGAGAACCAACAGGGCCAGCAGACGCTTCTTGGCGTTGCCGTGCTGGGCAAACAGACGCGCCGCGGCCTGCAGATGAACGACGGCATCGACATGCGCTCCGTCGAGACCGAGGACCATGCCCAGTCTGAAACGCGCGTCGGCGTGGAGCGTCTCCATCTGCTGCCGCTCGGCAAGCGTCGCCGCGGACTGCAACCGGCGCCGCGCCTGCCTGAGGTCGCCGGCCTGCACCGCGGTGGCGGCGATCCCAAAGAGCGCACGCGCGGTGAGGTCTGGGTGCCGCGAGCTCTTTCGCGAAAGACCCAGCGCCCGCTGGAACGCCGCGGTGGCGGCCCGCGTGTCGTCACGGCGCAGCATCAGCAGTCCGGCCGTGAGTTCCTTGCGGATGCGCATCCGCTGGCCCACCGAGGACGCGAGCGCGCCGGCTTCTTCGATCAATGGGTCGGCTCGGTGGAGCGCGCCCGTGCGGATCTCGATTTCAGCCAGGAGTAATGCCGCCTCCGCGCGATGTTCGTCCCATCCCGCGGCCGACGCCATCTCGGAGGCCACGCCGAGGACGCGGCGCGCCAGCGTCTCATCGCCTTCACGCGCCGCGTCGCGCGCCCAACGCAGCAGGCCTTCCATGCCTGCGAGATGCTGATCGGCGTTGTCGCCGGCGACCGTCGACAACGACATCCGCAGTCGACGGCTGAGAAACCGCAGGGTATCGAGCGAGGGATCGGCAAAACCGCCTTCGAGCTGACTGATGAAACTTTTCGTGTAGTCCGGCGCAGCGAGATCGGCCTGCGTCAACTCAAGCTCGCGCCGTCGTTGGCGAATACGAGGACCAATTGGCGCATCTTCAGGAGATACGTGGCGTCGGGAAGGGTGTCGGCCCACGTGCACCCTCTCAGGCGAGTCTTGCGACACATTAGAACACATCGGGTGCGGACAGGGAACAGGCGTCTAAAATGTTAGCTATGCTCTACTCTCAGAGACGGGGCTCAACTTGACACTCAACGGGGTCTCTGCTATACGGGGTGCAACGCAATCGGAGGGATTCAGTAGCAGCGATGCGGTCGCGCGCGGGTGAATGCCGGATTGGGTTGTTGGGATTGGGGACCGTTGGGTCGGCGGTCGCCGGGCTGCTTCTGCGCTCTCAGGACGAGATCGCGCGGCGGGCCGGGCTGCCCATCCGGCTGCGGAGCGTCGCCGTGGCCCATACCGACCGGGCGAGGACCGTCACGCTGCCCGATGGCATCCTGACCGGTGACGCCGGATCAGTCGTGACCGATCCCGCCGTGGATGTCGTCGTCGAGGTGATGGGTGGCATCGAGCCCGCGCGCACGCACATCCTCCGCGCGCTGGCCGCGGGCAAGTCTGTGGTCACGGCCAACAAGCAACTGATGTCCACGCGTGGCGAGGAACTGTTGGCCGCCTCAGCGGAGCGCGGGGTCGATCTCTTCTTCGAAGCCAGTGCGTGCGGCGGCATCCCCATCATCAAGACGATCCGCGAGTCGCTGGCCGCCAATGATATTACGCAGATCATGGGAATCGTGAACGGCACGACGAACTTTATCCTGACGCGGATGGCGCAGGATGGGGTCGGGTTTGGCGAGGCGCTCGCAGAAGCGCAGCGGCTGGGTTACGCGGAGGCCGACCCGACCGACGACGTTGATGGGCATGACGCGGCGGCGAAACTCGCGATCCTGGCGTCGGCCGCGTTTGACAGCCGCGTAGTGAGTGCCGACGTCTACCGCGAAGGCGTAGCCAACATCACACCCCGGGTCATCACGTATGCGCGTGAGATGGGGTATGTGGTGAAATTGCTTGCGATCGCCCGAAGCGTCGAAGGGGCGATCGAAGCGCGCGTCCATCCCGCCTTGCTGCCCCAGACGCACCCGCTCGCCGGGGTTGGCCACGAATTGAACGCGGTGCTCATCGAGGCCGAGCCCGCGGGGCCGATCGTGCTGCAGGGTCGTGGGGCCGGCGGGGGGCCGACGGCCAGCGCCGTGGTCGGAGACCTGATCGACGTCGCCCGCAACTTGAGGGCCGGGGCGTGCAACCGGATCAGGAGTAGCGGCGGGCATCGGCGTCCCGTGAAGGAGATGGCCGACGTGGTGTTGGCCTACTGCGTCTCGCTGGTGGTCGCCGATCGGCCGGGCGTCTTTGCGCAGGTCGCGGGAGCGTTCGGTGAAGAGCGGGTGAGTATCGCTTCGATCGTGCAGAAGAGCCGGGGGGTGACGGCGGATGTCGTGCTGGTCACCCACGAAGCGCCGGAGGCGGCGATGCGCCGGACGCTGGCGCGCCTTCACCGGCTCAATGTGGTGGCAGACGTCCACGCCGTGTTGCGTATCGCGGCGTGAGGGCCCGGTGTTTCACGCCGGGGCCGGTGTTCACGCCGCTGTAGGTGATCGAGAGGGGTAGGGTCACGTGGCACTGATCGTGCAGAAGTACGGTGGCTCCTCGATGGCGAACGCCGAGCGTCTGCGGCATGTGGCGTCGCGTGTGGTGGGCGCGCGCAGGGCCGGTCACGACGTTGTGGTGGTTGTGTCTGCTCCAGGCGACATGACCGATGACCTGATCGCGCGCGCGCGCGAAATCAGTGCGCGTCCACCGGCGCGCGAGATGGACATGCTCATGGCCGTGGGCGAGCAGATCTCGATCGCGCTGCTGTCCATGGCTATCCATGAGCTGGGGCAGGGCGCCATCTCGCTGACCGGAAGCCAGGTGCGGATTCTGACCGACGGCGTACATATGAAGGCGCGCGTACTGGAAGTCGACCGCCGCCGCATCGACGAAGAACTCGGGCGCAGCCGTGTGGTCGTGGTCGCGGGGTTCCAGGGCGTGACTCCCGACCACGAGATCACCACATTGGGCCGTGGCGGCTCGGATGTGACCGCGGTGGCCTTGGCCTCCGCGCTGGGGGCGGACTCGTGCGAGATCTACACCGACGTCCCCGGCGTGTTCACCGCCGATCCGCGGATCGCCCCGGACGCGCGAAAACTCGACCGCCTGTCGTACGATGAGATGCTCGAGATGGCCAGCAGCGGCGCCGTGGTCTTGCAGACCCGATCGGTGGAGTATGCGAAAGCCTACCGCGTCAGACTGCACGTGCGGTCGACATGGAGCGAAGAGCCCGGCACGGTGGTAGAGGAGGTCCTTGCGATGGAACGCGTTCGCCTGGTCACGGGGGTGGCCCACGACCTCAACGTCGGGCGCATCACGATCCGGAACATCCCGGACGTCCCCGGCATCGCCCATCGGATTTTCTCGGCGCTGGCCGGCCGGCATGTCAACGTCGACATGATCGTCCAAACGGCCAGCCGTGACGGCCGCGCGGACATTTCGTTTACGGTCACGAAGGCCGATGCGCAGGCCGCGGAGGAGGTGACCCGGGCCGTGGCGCGCGAGATCGGGGGCGGCGACGTCGCGGCGGCTGAGGACGTGGCGAAGATCTCGGTCGTTGGCGCCGGGATGGCCAGCAACCCGGGTGTCGCGTCAACGATGTTCGGCGCGCTGGCCGGTGAGGGCGTGAACATCCAGATGATCAGCACGTCCGAAATCAAGATTTCCTGCATCATCCCCGCCGACGACGCATCGAAGGCGGTGCGGGCGGTGCACCGCGCGTTCAACCTCGACTCGATGCGGTAGCCGGACCGCCGTTCACGGGAACCTTTCTTCCATGTCGTTCGTTGACAGGCCAGTGCTAAGATGGACGGGCAAGGGAAGGGTCTGATGGCGATGCAGGACATCATGGAGCCCGCGGGGTCATTGTACGCTCCGGCCGCCGCCGGGCCGGATGAACTCGCGGCGGCGTACGTCCAGTCCCGTGACCGTGGGGTACGCGAGGCGCTCGTGCGAGTGTGCGCACCGCTCGTCCGCGGCGTGGCGTCGGACTACCGTAACCCGCTTCAGGGTGAGGACCTGATCCAGGTGGGGTTCCTGGGGCTGCTCAACGCGATCGAACACTTCGACCCGACACGCGGCACACCGTTCCTGGCGTTTGCCCGGCATTTCGTCCACGGTGAGATCCGCCACTATCTTCGCGATCACAACAGCATCGTCCGGCGGCCCCGGTGGATGGAGCGCGTCACCTGGCAGATCGAGCAGGCAGTCGGCGAGCACCTCAGTGTGTACGGTCGGTACCCCGGGCTGGAGGTGCTGGCCGAATCGCTGAGTATGGACGTGGACGGGCTGGTGGAAATCCTCAAGACGCGTCAGGTTGTGCGCACCTTGTCTCTCGACGCTGAGGATGACGAGGGCCAGCCAAGCGTCGATGCGGATCGATCACGGCACCAGCATCAGGCCGTCACGGTCGAATGGCTACACGAAGATCGTCTGGCGGTGATGGAGGCCCTGGAGCGACTCAACACGCTGCAGCGCGCCGTCGTCTTCTATATCTACTTCACCGACCTGACGCAGGCCGAGACCGCCGCGCGCCTTGGTGTATCGCAGAAACACATCTCCCGGGTGCTCGCGATCGCCCTGGCGAAGCTTCGGCAGATGTTGGGCCCGGTTCCGCCAGACCGCTAACGTCGGGCTGCGCGGGCGCCGGGCGCCATGGGCGCCTACCCGCCGGCTTCTTCCTCGTACCGCTCCTTCAGGCTCTGGACGACCGTGGAGTCGGCCAGGGTGGTGGTGTCACCGAGCACTCGGCCCTCCGCGATGTCGCGGAGCAGCCGTCGCATGATCTTCCCGCTGCGCGTCTTGGGCAGTTCGGCCGTGAAGAGGATGCGGTCGGGTTTGGCGATGGCGCCGATCTTGTCGGCCACGTGGCCGCGCAGCTCTTCGACCATCGCGCCGTCGCCGACATTGCCTTCTTTGAGCGTCACGAACGCCGCCAGGGCCTGGCCTTTGATCTCGTGGCTCATCCCAATCACCGCCGCTTCGGCGACCTTGGGGTGTGAGACGAGGGCGCTCTCCACCTCCATCGTCCCGATGCGGTGCCCCGCCACGTTGATCACATCGTCGACCCGGCCCAGCAGCCAGAAGTACCCGTCGCTGTCCTTCCGCGCGCCGTCGCCGGTAAAGTAGAGACCGGGGAAGCGCGACCAGTACACCTGCTGGTAGCGGTCTGGGTCGCCGTAGATGCCGCGGAGCATCGCGGGCCATGGGCGTCTGAGTACCAGATAGCCACCGACATCCGCCGGGACGGGGTTGCCTTGTTCATCCACGACGTCGGCTTCGATGCCCGGGAACGGCTTCGTGGCCGAGCCCGGTTTCAGCGTGGTCAGCCCGGGGAGTGGGGTAATCAGGATCATGCCGGTCTCGGTCTGCCACCAGGTGTCCACGACGGGACAGCGGTCGCCGCCGATCGTCGTCCGGTACCACATCCAGGCTTCGGGATGGATCGGCTCGCCAACGGTGCCAAGCAGGCGCAGTGTCGACAGATCGTGACGGCCGGGCCAGTCGGCGCCCCACTTAATGAACGTCCGGATGGCGGTCGGCGCCGTGTACAGGACCGTCACGCCGTACTTCTCGACGATCGCCCAGAAGCGATCCTTCTCGGGCCAGTCGGGGGTGCCCTCGTACATCACGGTCGTGGCGCCGTTGGCCAACGGGCCGTACACGATATACGAATGGCCCGTGACCCAGCCGATGTCGGCCGTGCACCAGTAGACGTCGTCCTCTTTGAGATCGAACACCAACTTCGTGGTGAGATACGTGCCGACCATGTACCCGCCCGTCGTGTGCACGATGCCCTTGGGTTTGCCGGTCGTGCCACTGGTGTAGAGGATGTAGAGCAGATCCTCGCTCTCCATCTCTTCGGCCGGGCAGTCCAACCGCATCCCTTCCACCGCTCGGTGCCACCAGCGGTCTCGGCCTTCGACCATCGTGATGTTGGCCGGCTCGCCGATCCGGCGGACGACGAGCACCTTCTGGACCGTCGGCGTGTCGGTGATCGCTTGATCGACGTTGCGCTTGAGCGGGACAATCTGCCCGCGCCGGTAGCCGCCGTCGGCGGTGATCACGACCTTGGCCTGGGAGTCGTTGATCCGGTCGCGCAGCGCCTCCGCCGAGAAACCGCCAAAGACCACAGTGTGCGCTGCGCCAATCCGCGCGCACGCCAGCATGGCGATCGGCAACTCGGGGATCATCCCCAGATAGATGGCCACGCGGTCGCCGCGCTGCACGCCCATGGCCAAGAGGGCGTTCGCGCAGCGGTTCACCTCGCGGGCCAGGTCCCAATAGGTCAGCACGCGGGACTCGCCCGGTTCGCCCTCCCAGATAATCGCGGCCTTGTTGCGACGCGCGGTCTTCAGATGCCGGTCGAGACAGTTGTACGCGATGTTGGTCCGGCCGCCGACGAACCACTTGGCAAACGGCACGTTCCAATCCAGCACTGTGTCCCACGGGCGAAACCAGTGGAGCTCGCCGGCGATCTTTGCCCAAAACCCTTCGGGGTCGCGGCGGGCGCTCTCATAGAGCGACTCGTCGTTGGCCGTGGCTCGAGCCCGGAAGGTCTCCGGCGGCGTGAACGTGCGGCGTTCAACAAGCAGCGATTCGATCGGACGGGTGGACATGTTCAGCCTCCGAGCGCAAAGAATCAGAAGGATAGTTTCCACTCGGGGGCGATGAATCCTACGCCGGATGGCGCTGCGACGGCAGGAAGGCGCTGGACCGGACAGAAGAGGGACCTGCCCATGAGCGAGATCACTCGTCTGTCTGCGGCCGCCCTCGCGCGAGGCATCCGCGACGGCCGCCTCAGTTCGGTCGAGGTGACCGAGGCCTTCCTGGCGCGGGTCGGGGCGTTGGACGATCGGGTGGGCGCGTACGTGCGGGTGCTCGGCGAGCGGGCGCGCGCGGACGCGCAGGCGCGCGACGCCGACGCCCGCGCCGGCCGTTTGCGCGGAAGCCTCCACGGCGTGCCGGTGGCGATCAAGGATCTGATCGAGATCGAAGGGGTCCCCATGACCGCCGGGTCATCCTTCCTGGGGCGCGAGCCTTCACGACAGACGGCCACGGTAGTGCGTCGCCTCGAGGCCGCCGGGGCGATCGTGCTGGGCACCACGACGCTGCATGAATTCGCGTTGGGTATGACCAGCGTGAACCCACACGGCCGGACCCCGCATAACCCCTGGAACCTGGACTGCATCACGGGAGGCTCGAGCGGCGGCTCCGCGGCCGCGGTCGCGGTGGGTCTGGCGGCGGCGGCGATCGGAACCGATACGGGCGGATCGATCCGGGTCCCCGCGGCGCTCTGCGGTATCGTGGGATTGAAGCCGACGTTCTCACGTGTCAGCCGGGCCGGTGTGCTGCCGCTCGCATCATCGTTCGACACGGTGGGACCGATGACGCGGACCGTCGAGGACGCCGCGCTCATTCTCGGGGTCATCGCCGGCGCCGACCCCGCCGATCCGGACGCTGGCCAGACGGCGGTGGCGCCCTACGCTGACGAGATCACCCGCATGCCGTCAGGGATCACCGCGGGGCGGCTGAGCGGGTCGTTCTTCGAAGACGGTTTGGACCCCGCAATGGCCGGGGCGCTCGACAGCGCGACCCGCGTCCTCGAGGCGGCGCGGATTCCTGTGCGCCGCGTGCACCTGGCGCATGTTGAAGCCGGACAGCAGGCACAGGTGACCGTGCTGCTGTCTGAAGCGGCGGCATTCCACCGCAGGATGTTTCCCGGCCGCGAGGCCGACTATGGACCCGACGTGCGGCGTCTGCTCGCCGATGGCGGAGCCGCGTCACCGGACTCCGTTGCGCAGGCTCGGGGCGTGCTCGATCAACTGCGCGCGGAAGTGACGGATGTCCTCAAAGACACGCCGATATTGCTCGGCGCCGCCGTACCCATCGGCGCGCCGCAGATCGCGGACGTCGATCCGAGTCGCGAGCAGTGGTTCCACATTCGCCGGCTGCTCGGGCGCTTTTCGAGGCTCTACAACACGACGGGTCTGCCGTCCATCGCGTTGCCTGCAGGCCTGACGGCTGGAGGACTGCCGGTAGCGCTGCAACTGGCGGCGGGGCCGTTCCAGGAGGCACTGCTGCTCGCGGTCGCCCGATGTCTCGAGGGCGCGATCGGATTCACCATCCCGGACCTGCCGGCGCGGAGCGGGGTCCGCCGGTGATGACCGGCGTGGCCGATCGACGGTCTTCAAGCCTCTGGTCCGTGCCCCTGCTGATCGCATTGTGCGTGGCGACGTTCGGGCTCTACGTGTTCTACTGGTTCCACCACACGTGGCAATGGCTCGGTCGAATGGGGTACGTGCGCGGGAGCGCGGGATGGCGCACCGTGGTGTTTCTTCTCCCCGTCGTGAACATCGTGCTCGTGTACGAACTGTTCAATGCGATCCACGGCGCGGCCCGGGCGAAAGGGCTTCGGACATTCTCCACCCCGGGGGTGCTGACAGTTCTTGCGGTCATGCTCGGGGGTTTTTCCCTCCTGGTGGGCCTGTTCCCGGTGGTGCTGGCCATCACCGCGAGCCGGGCGCCCGAGATCCACGCGATCGTTTCGAGCGTGCCGTTTCGCAGCGGGCGCTTCGTCACCGCCGTCGCCGGCGCGGCGTCTGCGGCCGTGATTCCCGCTCTCTCGCAAGGAACCCTCAACGCGCTCCAGATCGACGGACCCGCGCGGCCTCCCCGCGCGTTTTCTCTGGTCGAGGCCGTCATTCTCACCGTCGGCGGAGTCTTGTGGCTGTTCAACCTTCTCTAATCCGTCGGCTGTCGCTCGGGATCAGCGCCGCCACCGTCGCGCTGCTGATCGCGGGCGCCACCGTCAGCGCGACCGGCGCCGGGCTGGCCTGCCCCGATTGGCCCCTGTGCCATGGGCGCCTGCTCCCGCCCCTGGAGCCGCTCGTCCTGATCGAGTACGGCCATCGGTTGCTGGCCTCGGTGGTCGGGTTCCTCATGCTGCTCCTGGCCGTATTCGTCTGGCGCGATCGGGGAACGCGCGCGCGCTTCGGCCGCATGATGACCGTGCTCATGTTGTTGCTCGGCGCACAGGTGGGGCTGGGGGGCGCGACCGTGCTCTCGCGTCTTGGGCCCGCGATCGTCGGGACGCACCTGACGACGGCCATGACCTTCCTGGTGCTGCTGGTCACGCTGACGGCGCGCGCGCAGTGGGAGGGGGAGGCGACCGTTGGAGCGGTTGATCGGGGGTTACGTCGCCTCGCGCACGTGGCGCTTGGCGTTGCGTTCCTGCAAGTCATGCTCGGTGGATTTGTGAGCGCCTTCGGGGCAGGGCTCGCGTGCCCGGATCTTCCGCTGTGCAATGGGCGTCTGGTCCCTTCGGGTGACGGCGGCGCGCTGCTGCACTACGCGCATCGGCTCATCGGTCTCGCGGTGGTCGTCCTCGTGGCTGCCGTCGGCGCGCGCGCCCGCGCGGGCGTCGACCCGATCGTGCGCGTCCTCTCGAGGTATGCGGTGGTGATCGTGGTGCTCCAGGCCGGTTTGGGGATTGCGAACGTGGTGTTGCACCTGCATCCCGCCGTCCGCGTCGCCCATGTGGGCGGCGCGGCGGCGCTGCTCTCCGCACTGTCCGCGCTGGTGGTGCGGCTGCGGGCGGCGCGATCCGCCCAGTTGGGCGGCCGCGACGCCCGCAGCGAGGTGCCCGCATCGGCGGGTGGGCCCGTTGGGCCCGCCCGCCGTGCCGCGGGACAGGTGGTTGGCGACTACGTGGCACTGACGAAGCCCCGGATCATCGTCTTGCTATTGATCACGACGATCACGACGATGGTGGTTGCAGCCGGGGGGTTACATTTTAGCGCCGCGCTCGCGTTCCTGACGGTGCTCGGGGGCGCGTTGGCGGCCGGCGCCGCCAACGCGATCAACTGCTACTGGGACCGCGACATTGACGCGTTGATGCACCGCACGCGCGGGCGGCCGCTGCCGGCCGGCCGCGTCGAGCCGCGACGCGCACTGGGGTTTGGTCTGGCGCTCTCCGTGATCTCGGTGGTCGTGCTCGGACTCGGTGCGAACTGGCTTGCCGCGGGGCTGGCCGCCTCCGGCATCCTCTTCTACGTGTTCGTCTACACCGTGTGGCTAAAGCGCAACACGCCGCACAATATCGTGATCGGCGGCGCGGCCGGCGCGATTCCGCCGCTGGTAGGATGGGCCGCCGTGACCCACCATGTGGGTATCCCCGCCCTGCTGCTGTTCGCCATCATCTTCTTGTGGACGCCCCCGCACTTCTGGGCGCTCGCGCTGAACCGCGAAGACGACTACCGCGCCGCGGGCATCCCGATGCTGCCGGTCGTACGAGGCACGGCCGAGACGCTCCGACAGATGGTCTGGTACACAATCGCACTCGTCGCCGCCACCCTGATGCTCGCCGGTCTTGGCGTGCTGGGGAGGATCTATCTCGTGTCGGCGATCGTCCTGGCGCTGCCGCTCATCGCGCTGGTGCTGCGTCTGGTGCGGCAGGCGACGCCCCGCACGGCCTGGGCCGTGTTCGAGTACTCGATCCTGTATTTGGGGCTGCTGTTTGCCGCGATGGCGCTTGATCGCCTAGTTGGCTGACGCGAGACAAACGCGCCGCGCGCTCAGCGCGGCGCGTCAGCGCGGCGCGTCGATCTGGATCGGCGCATCGACCCGCGAGATCTCGAGCGTCATGTACTGTCCGCGCGCAATCATCAATAGCCTCGTCAGCCGGCCACTCGAGATCCCGATCCATCCGGCAAACCTCGCCGTCCCGCCGGGGCCGTCCCACAGGACGACCTGGCAGTCTTCGTCGGGGCACGGTGCGCGGCGACCCATGGCATGCTGCGCGCCGCCGAGGTAGACGGTCGCGCCGTCGAATGATCGGGTCTGCATGGCGGCATCCTGCCGCCACGACCCGCCGCCGCTCCTGGCGTAGTGAGCGGGGCCGATGATGATCCCCTCGAGCCCGGAGGAGGTGCGGTACCTGAGACGGCGCGGCGGCTGGAACTCCGTCTGAGTCAGGATCACGTTGCCCCGGTCGTCCGTCAACTGCTCGTCCTCACGCCACGATCGGAGATCCATCGCGACGGCGCGCGCCCGCGTCAGCAGTCGCTCGGCCTCGGTATCCGCGCCCGGCGCGCCGCGCCCGCCGCTCGAGCCGCGTCTGAACGGAAACGCGGTCGCGACATCGTCGCGGCCCTTGCGCCGGATGATCACCCCAACCTCCCACCAGCCGTCCAGCAACAGATAACCGCCCTCTGCGATGTAGCGGCCACCGGGTTGAGCCGAAGGGGTGATCGTCGCCGGGGCGAGATCTTCGTCGAGCTTGGTCAAGCGAAGCCGCACCAGGACGTCCGTGCCGAGCGGTGATCCCCCGGCGTCACTCACCACGATCTCGAAGCGGTCGGCACCGCGGCCGGATGGCGCGATCCTGATCCTGATCGTGATATCGCCCGTCATCCCGGACATCACCACGGGCGTGGGACTCTCGGGACGGTACGTCACCCGCGCCGGCGGCGTCATCGTGATCGCGGCCACCGCCAGCAGCACCCCGGCGCCGAGCGCGATCTCGCCCGTGATCGACCTCACAAACCGCCGCGTCGTCTCCTCGAGACGCGGGCCCGCCGCCGCGATGGCCGGGCGCAGGACGAACCGATTGTACGCGCCCAGGCCGGCGATCACGGCGACCAGCCCGAGCTTGAGCAACAAGAGCCTACCGTATGGCGTCGCGAGCAGCGCAAGGCGTGCCGGCACGTTGAGCCAGGCCGCATAGGCGCCGGTCGTGAGGATCACGAGCAGACCGAGGCCTGACACGAGGGACACTCGGGTGACGAGCGCCTGCGCCAGACGGCCACGCTGTCGCGCAGGCGCGGACCGAAGGCTGATCCACAGCGACGCGAGTCCCCCGATCCATAACCCCGCCGCGGCCAGGTGGAGCCAATCGCCGAGCAACGCAGGGAGCCCATCACCGGCGGCGTGCGATCGCAGCGCCAAGCCTACCAGTAACCCCGCGCCCGCCGCCACGGGCACACCCGGCATCTGAGGAATCGGGATGTCCGACACCTGCGGCAGGATGAACGCCATCCACACGCCCAGCAACGCGTACACGGACGACGCGAGCACGAGCAGCGCCAGGTGGGTGCTCCCGACGACTACCGCCGGGCCGCCCAACACGGTCATGATGCCCACCGTGAGGATGATCCAGGCGACGGCCGCCGCCTGCAGGATGCGTCCGCGCGGCGATCGCGGCATGAGCAGCAACCCGGCCATCCCCGCCTGCACCATACCGCTCCAACCCGGGCGCGTGCCGAAGAGGAAAGGCGCAAACGTCCCGCGTGCCGCGAGCACCGGTCCGGTCGTGAGTTCGGCCAGCTGCAAGACGAGGTCCAGCGTAACGGCGGCGACCAACACGCCGGCCGCCCATACCGTCGCATGGTGGAGGGACCGGTCCGTCGACGCCGCCAGCGGTCCGGAGTCGTCTCGCGGCATCCGCCGCAGACCCGGCACCAGTACGAACACCTGAAAGGCGACCCGACCGGCCAGAAAGATCGCCGCCAGATAGGCGAGCCAGCGAACCGCCAGCCTCGGCAGAGCCGGCGAGACCGTCTCCCCCGTCTGACCGGCGCCGGTGGGCAGCGCGCGCCCGACGGAGAAGATGAAGAAACCGGTGGTGGTGTGACCGTCGATTGCCGACAGCACCCGCCACCGGACGGTGAACACGCCACGCGCGACATCGACCAGCGGGACGGTCACGATACGCCCATCCGCGCCGACGATCGCCTGAGCCGACACGCCGCGGCCCGCTTCATCGCGCACCGCCGCCGAGGTGAACACCGGGTCCACCGGTTCGCTCAACCGGAGCGTCACCTGGCGCGGGGGCGCATCGAGCGCCGCGTTTGGAGCCGGGTCGGACCGCTCCACGACGCTATGGCCCGCCGCCGTTGCGGCGGCCGCCATCCACACGGCCAGGACACACACCACGAGAGTCCGAATCTGCACCGTGCTCATCATAAATCGCAACTCTCGGAATGAGAACGCAGGAGAGGGTCCGCGTGCCGCTGAACTGAAGTCAGAGCACGTCGCTGCGCACAGAGCACAGGGAGGAAGGGGTGGCATGACGGTAGGTTCGGAGGTCGCCGACGGGCGACGGATCGGTCGTCTCTACGGCCTGGTCATCATGCTCTTGGTGGTCATCGGGGGCGGAGGGAGCACCGTGTACGCGTACCGACACTGGTGGCTGCCCCCCGTCGCCTCGCTCCAGGGGCAGACGACAGATCGCCTCTTTTACAACACGCTGTACGTGACCGGCGCGGTCTTCATCTTCGTCCACGTGCTGCTGGCCCTGATCCTCTGGCGGTACGGGGCGCACGGCGATGAGCGCGCCGCCTATTTTCACGAGCACAAGTCGCTCGAGCTAAGTTACACGATCATCCCGGCGGTGGTGATGGCCGTCATGGTCACGATGAGCGGCGTGGTCTGGTCGAAGCTCCACAGCCCGCCGCCGGCCGACGCGCTGGTGGCGGAGGTTCGCGGCGAGCAGTTTGTCTGGAAGACGCGCTATCCGGGGCCCGACGGCGTGTTCGGCAAGATCGATCCCAAACAGATGAACCAGACCAACCCGATGGGCCTCGACCGCAACGATCCCGCGGCCGCGGACGACATCGTCACCACCGAACTCCACGTGATCGTCGACCGGCCGGTGCGGTTGCGCATCCGGTCTCGCGACGTCATCCATGCCTTCTTCGTGCCGGCCTTCCGGATGAAACAGGATGCGGTCCCCGGGATGAACAACGAGATCTGGTTCACGCCGACAAAGGCTGCCGACCTGGAAATCGCGTGCGCCGAGTTGTGCGGGATCGGACACTACATCATGCGCGGCAAGGTCAAGGTCGAGTCTCAGGCGGAGTTCGACGCCTGGCTGGCCCAGCAAAAGAAGTAGCGCGACGAGGCCGATGGAGCATCAGGGGAGCGATTCGATGACGGTCACGCACGCGCACGGCGCGGTCCACACCGAACATGAGCTGACCTGGATCCAGAAGTACATCTTTAGCCAGGACCACAAGATCATCGGCATCCAGTACATGATCACGTCGCTCGTCATGGCGCTGATCGGCGGGACGCTTGCGATGCTGATTCGCATGCAGCTCGGGTTCCCCGGCGTCAAGTGGGGTCTCGCGGCGGCGTTGTTCCCGGGCGGTTTCCAGGGTGGCCAGATGAAGCCCGACTTTTACCTGGCCGTGGTGACGATGCACGGGACGATCATGGTCTTCTTCGTCCTGACGACGATCCTCTCAGGGGGGTTCGGCAACTTCCTGATCCCGCTCCAGATCGGCGCGCGAGATATGGCGTTCCCGTTCCTGAACATGGTGTCGTACTGGCTGTACCCGCCGGCGATTGTCGTGCTGCTGACATCGTTTTTCGTGAGCGGGGGCGCGGCCGGCGGCGGGTGGACGTCGTACCCGCCGTTATCCGCGATTCCTCACGCCGCCCCGGGGTCGGGTCTGGGGCAAACGCTGTGGCTTGTCGCGCTGGCCATCCTGATCGTGAGCTTTCTGCTTGGGGGTCTGAACTACATCACCACGATTTTGCAGATGCGTACGCGCGGCATGTCGCTGATGAGGTTGCCGCTGACGATCTGGAGCCTGCTCATTACCGCGATCCTGATGTTGCTCTCGTTCCCGGTGCTGACCGCGGCGGCCATCATGCTCCTGTTCGACCGTTTGGCCGGGACGAGTTTCTTCGTGCCGTCGGGGCTCGTGGTCGGCGGAGAGCTCATCTCCCACACCGGCGGGAACCCGATCCTCTGGCAGCATCTCTTCTGGTTCCTCGGCCATCCCGAGGTGTACGTGTTGATCCTGCCGGCGATGGGCATGGTGTCGGACATCATGTCCGCGCACGGCCGCAAGCCGATCTTTGGCTATCCGTTCATGGTGGGCTCGATGGCGGCGATTGCCATCCTGTCGTTCCTGGTCTGGGGTCACCACATGTACACCAGCGGCATGCACCCGCTGATCGGCACGGCCTTCATGGTGACCACGCTGGCCATTGCGGTGCCCTCGGCCGTCAAGACGTTCAACTGGCTCGTCACCCTGTACCGCGCGCGGATTCAATTCGCGCCGTCCATGCTGTTCGCCGTCGGCTTCGTCTCGCTGTTCGTCACCGGGGGGCTCACCGGCATCTTCCTGGCGCAACCGCCCATTGACATCCACTTTCAGGACACGTTTTTCGTTGTGGCCCATTTCCACTTCGTGATGGCGAGCGCGTCGTTGTTCGGCGTCTTCGCCGGCATCTACCACTGGTTCCCGAAGATGTTCGGCAAGATGATGAACGACCGGCTGGGGAAGTGGCACTTCTGGATCACGTTTGTGGGCATCTACGCGACGTTCTTCCCCATGCATTTCGCGGGGTTTGCGGGCATGATGCGGCGCATCTACTCGACGCAGCTCTACGCGCACCTGCAGGGTCTGCAGCCCCTGAATACGTTCGTCTCGATCGCCGCGTTCGGGCTGGGTCTGGCGCAGCTGTTGTTCGTGGGCAACTTCCTCTACAGCATGTTCAGGGGACCGCGGGCCGAGCGCAACCCCTGGCGGGCCACCACGCTCGAGTGGGAAACCCCATCGCCTCCGCCACACGGCAACTTCGGTGAAGCGCTGCCCGTCGTGCACCGGTGGGCGTACGATTACAGCATGCCCGGGGCGCCTGAGGACTTTACGCCGCAGACCGCGCCGGTGACCGCCGAGGAGGCGCGGGCCGGTGGCCACGGGGGCGGCTCGTGAGCCCGGTTAGCCAAACACTGGAGAAGACGCCGGGTACCGCGGGACCCCTTGGGGGCGGCGGAGATTGGGGCCGGCCCGGACCGGGTGGTGACGGCGCGCTCACCCTCGGCGCGACACCGGCGAGTGCCTCGCGCATCGGCGTCTGGCTGCTGGTTGGGGCGATCACGATTCTCTTTGTCGCGTTCACGAGCACGTACCTGGTGCGTCGCGCGCAGTCCGACTGGCGGATCGGGCCGCTGCCGCCGGTCCTCTGGGTGAACACCGCGCTGCTGGTCGCCAGCGGTCTCGCCCTCGAACGGGCCCGCCGCGGTGCGAGGGTCGACGCGCGGCGCGTCTGGCGCGGCGCGCTGGCTACCGCCACCGTGCTCGGGATCGCGTTCGTGACCGGCCAGATCGCCGTCTGGACGCAACTGGCGGCCGCCGGGATCTTCATGGCCAGCAATCCCCATGCGGCGTTTTTCTACCTCCTCACAGGGGTCCACGGCCTGCACGTCGCCGGGGGCGTCTGCGCGCTGATGTATACGCTGTGGAAGACGTGGCGGTTGGACGGACGGGCGGCGCTGGACGTCATCGAGCCCACCGCGACCTACTGGCACTTCGTAGACGGGCTATGGATCTATCTGTTCGTGATCCTCTTCTGGATCTAGGCACGTCGGTCGACGCACGCCAACCGCGGAGGCGATGATGGCGCACTCGGTCACAGCCGAACACAACCAGGGCGCCGCGGCAGACTGGACCGGCGGCCAGTCACCATTTGGGCTCAACTGGCCCAAGGTGATGATGTGGCTCTTCCTGATCTCCGACACGCTGACGTTTGCCGGGCTGCTGATGGGCTACGGGGCGATGCGTCTGTCGCTGGGGACCTGGCCAAAACAGAGCGACATCTTCCATCTGTGGCTCGTGGGATTGATGACGTTCATCCTGATCTGCAGCAGCGCGACGATGGCGATCGCGGTGGCCGCGGCCAGGACCGGCGACAAGCGCACCGTCATGCGGTTCCTGCTGCTCACGGCGCTCGGCGGCCTGATGTTCCTGGGGATGCAGGTGTACGAGTGGACGAACTTCATCCACGAGGGTGCGCGTCTCTTTGAGAATCCCTGGGGCGTGCCGCAATTCTCCGCGACGTTCTTCATCACCACGGGGTTCCACGGCGGGCATGTGACGGTGGGCGTCATCTATCTCTTGATCACGGCGCTGCGCTGGGCGCGCGGCACCATCCAGCCCGAAAGCGTCGAGATCGCGGGGCTGTACTGGCACTTCGTCGACCTGATCTGGGTCTTCATCTTCACCCTGCTATACTTGCTCTAGACGGCGGCGGGGAATCTGGTCGGGAGGGTCGCGGGTGGCGGAACCGCAGCACGAAGGCGGATACAAGGGCTACGTGATCACCTGGGTCTGGCTGCTGGTCATCACGGTCCTCGAAATTTCGGTCGTCCTCGTCGGGTTGCCCAAGGCGCTGCTGGCAAGCCTGCTGCTGCTGATGTCGCTGATGAAGGCGGCGCTGATCGTGGGGTACTTCATGCACCTGCGCTACGAGCGCGTGGCGTTCATCTACACTGTCATCACCCCAATGGTCGTGCTCGTCGTGATCCTCTTCGCCTTTGTCGCGCCCGACGCCATCCACGTGTTTACGAGTCGGCGGTGACGCGGGGCCGCTGAAGCGGTCCCGTGGCTGGCTACCGATCCCGTGATCCCACTCGCCTGGTTGCCTCATGTGAACGCGGCGCTCAACGCCCTGTCTGCGGCGCTGCTCGGCGCCGGGTTTGCTGCCATCCGGCGGCGCAACATCCCACTGCACCGCCGGCTGATGCTGTCCGCGGTCACCGCCTCGGCAACGTTCCTGGTGTCGTACCTCTACTACCACGCGCATGCGGGGGTCACGCGCTTCGCCGGCACCGGGGCGGCGCGGCCCGCCTATTTCGCGATCCTGTCCACCCACACCGTCCTGGCGGCGCTGATTGTGCCCCTGGTCGGCGTGACGCTCTACCGGGCGCTCCGTCGGCGCTATCCTCTGCACCGGCGTATCGCCCGGTGGACGCTGCCCGTGTGGCTGTATGTGTCCGTCACCGGCGTCGTCGTGTATGCGATGCTGTATCATCTGTACCCCTCTCGCTGACCGTGCGCGCGATCGAGATCCTCAAGACGTTCTTCGCGCGCGAGCAGGATCTCGCGGCCGTGTATCTCTATGGTCGCTACGGTTCGGGCCCATCGTTCGGTGACACGGACATCGAGATCGGGTTACTCTTTCCCGCCACGGCGGACGAAGACGATATCCGCGACTACATGGAACATCTGTCCAATGTGAACCCGCTGGGGAGCGAACCCGGGATTCTCATGCCGTTTGCGCTCAACACGCATGTGCTGCCGGTGGTCTTCGAGGTGATGACCGGTGGCACCGTGCTGGTCGACCACCAGCCGTCGGCCCGCGAAGCGTTCTTGGTGCAGATGCAGACCCGGCTCGACAAAGAGCGCGCCCAGATCCTGGAGGACGCCAAGGAGTCGATCACGCAGGCCAGGGCGCTCGGTCTTGGTCTGGCGGCCGCATCCGGGCTGATGCTCCCGCAGCCTCCGAAGTTTCTCGACCCGATCCGTATCGGCTGGCGCCTAAACCGTGTCATGGCGTCGGTTGCGGTGCTGGAGGCCACCACCCGGGACCCCGAAGCCGCCGGCCGCGACCCGGAGCGTCTGGGGCAAACCATCGGCTGGTTCAGCAACGCGGTGGGGGCCGCGACGGGCATGGCCAAGTCCATGCTGAACATCTTTGAGATGGAACGCCCGTCAAGACGCTGGCAGGTATTTCTCCCGCTGGCCGATTCGGGGCTCGTCACCATGGACCTGGCCCTGTTCTTGGGGGCCCTGGTGGAGTTGCGCTGGCAGTTGCTGACCAGCAGCGGGATGCTCTCGGCCGATCGGGTGCTCGGGAGCATTCGGGGCAGCCTGCCGCACCTGATCGTCTTCGCCAGGCTGGCGGCGTGGTACTGCGAAACCCCGGGTGGCCGCGGCGACTCAAAAGTCCACTGATCGCTGCGCCGGTCCCAGGAAGACGCTCTCCCCGGCGCGAAGTCTCACTGCTGGCCATCAATGCGTGCGTAGGAGGTTGCGTGGCGGACCCGGTTCAGGTCGAGATCCAACCCACTCCAAACGTGAACGCGCTGAAGTTCGTGGTGAACCGGCGCGTGACAGAGGGACGGAGCCAGACGTTCCGATCGTCCGAGGACGCCGGGGTGCACCCGCTTGCCGTCAGGCTGTTTGCCATTCCCGGCGTCGTGCAGGTGTTCTTGCTCAACGACTTTCTGACCGTGACGCGTGACCCGTCCCAGCCGTGGGACGAGATTGCCGCCGCGGCCCAGGTGGTCATCCGCGAACATTTCGAACGCAACTGACTGGGAGGGATCGTTGTGGCAGCCAAGCCCTATGAAGTGATCGCCAAATGCACGATGGTTGGACTACCGGCCGCATCGGATATCGTGGCGGTCGGCGAGCGCTTAGAGAAGGCGCGGCGCCACGCCCACGGCGTCGTACGCGCGGTCGCGCAGCCACCCGCGGTGTTTCGAGACGGTGGCTACGTTGTCGAGGCCCGTATCGTGACGTGGGCCGATGACGGTGACGCCGCACTGCGGGCCGCGGAGGGTCTCTTCGAGGCGGCAAAAGTGGTTTGCGCCGATCTGTACCTGTCGGGACGCACGCTGAGCGAAGCCGATGCGCCACGACCGGTGGCGGCGCGCACCTCAGCGCCGCGAAAACCCGCTCCGGCGGCGAAGCCCAAGACGTCTGTGAGAGGACGGACGGCGAAGGGTGGAACCGTGAAAGGACGAACCACGAAACGCCGGGGCCGGCGTTAGGCTAGATTCCTTCCTCGATCAACCACGCAGGATTTTCGAGGAGCTGGCGCACTTCGCGCAAGAACTGTGCCGACTCGGCCCCGTCGGTCACCCGATGGTCGGACGAGAGCGTGAGTTGCATGATCGTCGCGACCTCGACGTGGCCGTCCTTCACGACCGCCTGAGGCTTCGCCGAGGCCACCGCAAGAACCGCGGCCTGGGGCGGCGTGATGATCGCTGCGAAGACGTCCACGTCGAACATCCCCAGATTGCTGACGGTGAAGGTGCCCCCTGTCAGGTCCTCTGATGTGAGGTGTCCGGCGCGCGCCCGCTCGGCTAGGGTCTTGGCTTCCTGCGCGATCTGCCACAGGGGTTTCCTGTCGCAGTGGTGCAGCACGGGTGAGATCAAGCCGTCCGGCAGCGACACGGCCACGTTGATGTTGATCTCACCGGGATGCCGGATGGCGTTGCCGACGAAGGATGCGTTCAGGTTTGGATACTTGACCAGCGCCAGGGCCGCCGCTTTGACGACGAGGTCGTTGACCGAAACCTTGCGCTCGGGTCCAAGCCGGTCGTTGAGCTCGCGGCGGACGTCCATGGCGGTGTCCATCCTGACCGACGCCGTGAGGTAGATGTGCGGTGTGGTTTGTTTGCTCTCCGTCATGCGACGGGCAATCGTCTGCCGCATGCGGGTGAGCGCGACGTCCCGGGCCCCGGCCGGCGTGGGGCCCGCCGGTGCCGGGCCGGCCGCCGGGGTCGCCGCACGGGCCGACACCGCCGCCTCGACGTCCCCCTCCGTGATGCGACCCTGCGGACCGGTGCCGGTGATCGACTGCAGCGAAATAGCGTGCTGCTCGGCCAAACGCCGCGCGAGCGGAGAGGCGCGGACCTGACCTGCCGCGTCGGGTGCGGGCTGCGTGGCCGCGGGACGGGGAGCGTGCGCAGCCTGCGCGGGACCCGCCGGTGCGCCCCCGCCAGGTGCTGCGCTCCGTGCCGGTGCCGATGCGTCGATCTGCTCGCCCGGCCGCGCGATCACCGCGATGGGAGAGCCAACCGGCACGACGTCACCCGCGCCGGCGACCAGCCGGGCCAAGACACCGTCCCACTCGGCCTCGATGTCGACGTTGACCTTGTCGGTCTCGATCTCGGCGATGGGCTCGCCCTTCTTCACGGTATCGCCCTGCTGCTTGATCCATCGGAGGAGCTTGCCCTCGGTCATCGCGTCGCCCATCTTTGGCATGATGACTTCAGGCATGGCTGGCCCCCTCGCGATAGAGGGTCCGGCGGACCGCCGCGACAATGTGCTCTTCGTGTGGGAGCGCCAGGAGTTCGAGGTTGCGTGCGTAGGGCATGGGGACGTCGGCGCCGGTCACCCGCTCGACCGGGGCATCCAGCAGATCGAACGCGCCCTCCATGATCGTCGCCGAGATCTCCGCGGCCGCGCCGTAGGGCTTCCACTCTTCTTGGACCACCACGGCGCGATGCGTGTGGCTCACCGACGTGATGATGGCATCGCGGTCGAGAGGGCGCAGCGATCGCAGGTTGATCACCTCGGCCTCGATGCCGTCCTCGGCCAGGGTGGCCGCGGCGGCCAGCGCGACCTGCAGCATCCGGCTGAAGGCGACGATGGTGACGTCCCGACCCGGCCGCGCGATCTCGGCTTTGCCAAACGGCACCGTAAAATCCCCGTCGGGGACTTCACCTTTGATGTTGTAGAGCGCGGCGTGCTCGAGAAAGATCACCGGGTCCTTCCCGCGGATCGCGGTCCGCAAAAGGCCCTTGGCGTCGGCCGGCGTCGCCGGCGCCACGACGCGCAAACCCGGCACGTGCGCGTAGAAGACCTCGATGCTCTGTGAGTGCTGCGCTGAGAGCTGCACGCCCGCGCCGTTGGGCCCGCGCACCACGAGCGGCACGTCCACCTGACCGCCGGAGAAGTAGCGGATCTTCGCGGCATTGTTCACGATCTGGTCGAACGCCAGCAGCGAGAAGTTCCAGGTCATCATTTCGACGACGGGGCGCAGACCGAGCATCGCCATGCCGATCGCGCTGCCCACAAAGCCCTCTTCTGAGATCGGGGTGTCGATGACCCGCGTCGGCCCATACTTCGCCAGCAGATCGGCCGTGATGCGAAACGTGCCCTGATAGAGGCCGATGTCTTCCCCCATCAGGACTACCGACGAATCGCGGTCCATCTCTCCGATCAACGCCGAGCGGATGGCATCGCGGTAGGTCTGTTCCGGCACCGGCTACGTCTCCTCGCCGTAGAGGTGCGCGTACAGATCCTCGGGGGGTGGGGCGGGGCTCTCTTCGGCGAACTGGACGGCCTCGGTCGCGATCTGCTCGGCCTCCGCTTGAATCGCGGCGATCTTCGCGTCGTCGAGGAGCCCCGCCTCACGGAGGTGGTGCTCCAGCGTCACGATCGGATCTCTGCGGCGGTGGGTCTCGACCTCGTCTTTGTCGCGGTAGGGCTGGAACATATCGGCGGCGCCGTGCCCGGCAAAGCGATATGTGACCGCCTCAATGGCATACGGCCGCCCGGTCGCGCGAACGTCGGCGGCGACGCGCGCCGCTGTCTGCCGGACCGTCAGGAAGTCCATGCCGTCGATGCGCTCGTTGGGGATCGCATACTGGTTGAAGCGCGAGGCCAGGTCGGTCACGGCGGACGAGCGGGTGACCGAGGTGCCCATCGCATACTCGTTGTTCTCGACGACGATGACCAGCGGGCAGAGGCCTTCTTTGCCCCACAAGCCGGCAAGATTCATCGGCTCGTGGAACCCGCCGCTGTTCATCGCCCCGTCCCCGAGAAACAGGAGGCACACCTTGTCGGTCCCTTTGTACCGCAGCGCGTAGGCGGCGCCCACGGCCAGCGGGATATGCGCACCGACGATCCCATATCCACCGTAGAACCCGCGCGAGACGTCGAACAGGTGCATCGAACCACCCTTGCCGCGGGCCAGGCCGGTGGCCTTGCCGTACAACTCGGCCATGACCGCACCGGGAGGAGCGCCGCGGAAGAGGGCGTGCGCGTGGTCGCGATAGGCGGTAAAGAAGATGTCCGCAGGGCGCAGTTCAGCGAGCATGCCGGCGGCCACGGCTTCTTGTCCGGAGTACACATGCAGGTAGCCGCCGATCTTCCCGCGGCGAAAACCCCGCTCGGTCTCTTCTTCGAACCGGCGGGCGACCACCATCTGCCGGTACCAGTGGAGAGCCGAGGCCAGATCGACGCTCTCACGCACACCGGTGGCCACGGCCTGGCCTCCCGCGGAACGCGGCGTCAGACCGCCGGGATTCTCATTGTGGCTGGTGCGATCGGCCATGCCGTCGCTCACTCCTCACAGTGCTACGTGCCCACATCATGCACGGTCGCGCCGCCTGGCACACTTCCTAACTATACCAAATACAAGCAATGCGCCGTTCACCAATCATCGTCCTGCCTCACGACCGCCCAGTCAACCGGTCCGCGCGCTCGGTGATGCGCTATAATGGCAGCGCGCACCGGAGGATTCTGTGGGCGAGCATTCCGCGGCCGACACGATCGCATCGATTCCCAAGGTTGAACTCCACGTGCACCTCGAAACCTCACTGCGTCTGCGGCGGGTCTCCCAACGTCGCGGCCAGGACGCCGGACCGATCGAAGACGCCCACTTGGTCGCGGATCCCGCGCTCTTCTCCGGGTACGACCGGCTGCGGCGCTTGCGGTATGCGGGTCGTGCCGGCAGGATTCCCGACGCGCTCTACACGCTCGCCAACATCGCGACGATCACGGCGGAACTCGTCGCAGAGGCCGCCGCGCAGTCAAGCCGCTACATTGAAGTACGCGTCGGCGGCCGGCGAGGTTTCACCTTGCTCGGCGTGCGCGGGATGTTGGAGGCCATGGCGGAAGGCGCCGGCTCCGTCCGTCATCTGGGCGTCGCGTATGGCGCCATTGTGACCGTCGTGCGTGAACGCGGCCCCGAAGAGGCCGAACAGTTGGTGATGGAGGCCGTGGCGTGCCGCGACTGCGGTGTGGTTGGTATCGATCTGGCCGGTGACGAGGAGAACTATCCGCCCGGTTTGTTCACCCGCGCGCTCGCCAAGGCCCGAACCGCGGGGTTGGGTGTCATGGTGCACGCGGGCGAGTTCGCCGGACCGGCCGGCATGTGGACGGCGATCTATCAGCTGGGAGCGTCCCGCATCGGCCACGGCATCAGGGCGGCGGACGATGCGCCGTTGCTCGAGCTGCTGCGCGAGCGGCACGTCACGTTGGAACTCTGCCCGACGAGCAACGTGCGGTTGGGGTTGATCCCCTCCCTGGCCCAACATCCCATCCGCCGGCTGCTCGACGCTGGGGTCGCGGTCACGGTCAACAGCGACGACCCCGTATTGCTGGGGACGACTCTGACGCGTGAGTTGACCGCCGTCGCCCGGGCGCACCGGTTGAGTCAGGAGGCGCTTGTCGACCTTCAGGCCAACGCCGCACGGGCCGCGTTCCTTCCGCAAGAAGGTCGTGAGAGCCTCGAACGCCGCGTGCGATCAGGCGCGAAAACCCTCGGCTTGATATCTTGACTAATTCACTATAGAATTCGATTAGGCACCTGCTCATAGGTGCGCCGGAACGCGGAGGCGGGCATGGCCGATTTGGTCATCCGCGACCTGCAGGTTCAGGTCGAGGAAAAGGTGATTCTCAAGGGTGTGAGCCTCGAGGTCAGCCGCGGGGAGATTCACGCCATCATGGGGCCAAACGGCTCGGGGAAGAGCACGCTGGCCAACGTCTTGATGGGGAACCCGTTCTACCAGGTCACCCGTGGCGACGTGCTCTACAAGGGCGAAGATCTCCTGGCCATGGCGCCCGACGAGCGCGCCAAAAGAGGGCTGTTCATCGCCTTCCAGTACCCCGTCAGCATTCCGGGCGTCACGATGGCGTCGTTTCTGCGCACCGCGATCTCGGCGCGCCGGGGGTACACGAACGAACTGATACCGCTTGGCGAGTTCCAGAAGATCCTCAAGGCGAAGCTCGATGCGCTGAAGATCCTCGACCCGGCAATCGTGGGGCGGTACGTCAATGAGGGGTTCTCCGGCGGGGAGAAGAAGCGGGCCGAGATCTTGCAGATGGCCATTCTCGAACCCGAGATCGCGATCATGGACGAGACCGACTCGGGGCTCGACATCGACTCGGTCAAGGTGGTGGCCGACGGTATCCTCGAAATGTACCGAGCGGCCAAGGGCGGGATGGGGGTGCTTGTGATCACCCACTACTCGCGGATCCTCCAGTTCTTGAAGCCGACGTTCGTCCACATCATGTATGACGGCCGCATCGTCGTGTCAGGCGGCCCCGAACTGGCCGAGGAACTTGAGCAGCACGGGTACGAGGGCATCCGGGCGCAGTTCGAGGTCATCGCGGCCGAAGTGCAAGAGGAGGGCGCGGTCCGGCGCGCCGGCAAGGTCTTCTGGGTCGTACACTAGAGCCGAGGAGCCGAGGAGCGCACATGGCCACCACGAGTCCGCTGGGCATCGATCTCGACACCTACAAGTGGGGGTTCCGCGATCCCGAGAACCTGGTCTTCAAGGCCCGCAAGGGTCTCGACCGGGACACCGTGGAGATGATCTCCCACATGAAGAGCGAGCCCGACTGGATGCGGGCGTTTCGCCTCCACTCGTACGAGCACTTCCAGCGACGGCCGATGCCCACATGGGGCGCCGACCTCGGGAAAATCAACCTGGATGAGATCTACTACTACCTGAAGCCCTCCGACGGGAAGGGCCGCACGTGGGACGACGTCCCGGCGGACATCAAGCGGACCTTCGACCGGCTGGGCATCCCGGAGGCTGAGAAGAAGTACCTGGCCGGCGTCGGCGCGCAGTACGAGAGCGAGTCCGTCTATCACAACCTGAAGGAAGAGTGGGAAAAGCTCGGGGTCATCTTCCTGGATACCGACTCGGCGCTGAAGCAGTACCCTGACCTCTTCCAGGAATACTTCGGCACCGTCGTCCCGCCGGAGGACAACAAAATCGCGGCGCTCAACAGCGCGGTCTGGTCTGGTGGCTCGTTCGTCTACGTGCCCGAGGGCGTCAAAGTCGATATCCCGCTGCAGGCGTACTTCCGGATCAACGCGGAGAAGGCCGGCCAGTTCGAGCGGACGCTGATCATCTGTGAGCCCGGTTCCTACGTCCACTACGTGGAGGGCTGCACGGCGCCGGTCTACACGACCGACGCCCTCCATTCCGCGGTGGTGGAGATCATCGTCAAGGAAGGCGCACGCTGCCGCTACACGACGATCCAGAACTGGTCGAAGAACGTCTACAACCTGGTGACGAAGCGGGCGGTCGCGTATCGCGACGCCACGATGGAGTGGGTCGACGGGAATTTGGGCTCAAAACTCACGATGAAGTACCCGTCCGTCTACATGGTCGAGCCCGGCGCAAAGGCCGAGATCCTTTCGATAGCCTTCGCCGGCGCCGGCCAGCAGCAGGACCCGGGTGGGAAGGTCATCCACGCGGCGCCGCACACACAGTCCAGCATCGTCAGCAAGTCGATCAGCAAGGACGGCGGCCGGGCCGGGTATCGCGGCTTGGTCAAAGTGTATTCCGGCGCCAAGGGGAGCAAGTGTGCCGTGCGCTGCGACGCGCTGATCCTGGACGAGAAGAGCCGGTCCGACACGTATCCGTACATGGAGATCGATGAGCAGGATGTCTCCGTGACTCACGAGGCCACGGTGTCAAAGGTGAGCGACGAGCAGCTCTTCTACCTGATGAGCCGCGGCATCAAAGCCGACGAGGCCATGAACATGATCGTCCGCGGCTTCATTGAGCCGATCGTCAAAGAACTGCCGCTAGAATACGCGGTCGAATTGAACCGGCTCATTGCGATGGAGATGGAAGGCTCGGTGGGATAGCCGGACCGCGCGGATCGGGCAGGCCGACGATGCGCGTTGACCGCTACAGTGGAGGGGAAGAGTGAGCGAACGAGCCACGGCTGCAATGCCCGCGCAGGCCGGTGGGCTCCTGGCCCGGGCCGCTGAAGGCATCCGCAGGGCCGGTGAGCCGGCCTGGCTGACCGAGCGACGTCTCGCGGCCTGGAAGGCGTTTGAGGAGCTGCCGCCGCCTCAAGAGGTGTACGTCGAGGAGTGGCGGCGTACCAACATCTCCGGGCTCCAGCTGGACACCTTCGCGTCGCCCCGGTCCGCCGGTGAGACCTCGCCGCCACCCGACCTTGCCGCCTTCTCCGGAACCGACGCCGACCGCGGGGGTCTCCTGGTCCACGTTGATGGCGGCACCGTGGCGCGCACCCTGAACGAAGACGCCAAACGGCGTGGCGTGCTGTTCATGAATCTGTTGGAGGCCGCCGCGTCGCACCCCGATCTGGTGCGGAGCCACCTGTTCGCCACGCTCGGCGACGACTTTGACCGCCACAGGTTTCGGGCGCTCCACGCGGCGCTGTGGTCGACCGGCACACTGGTCTACATCCCCAAAGGGGTGGAGGTCAGCCTGCCGCTCGTGGCCCAGACGTGGCTGGGCACGCCGGGCGGCGCGATCTTCCCGCATACGCTCGTGATCGCCGAGGAGGGCAGCAAGGCGACGCTGGTCGATCTCTACGCGTCGGTGTCCGAAGGCGCGCGCACGTTTGCCTGCGGGATGACCGAATTGATGCTCAAGCCCGGCGCGCAGTTTCGCTATGTGGTCTCTCAGGAGTGGGGCGCGCCGATGTGGGAGGTGGGCAGCCTGATCCGGGCGCGGGTGGAGCGCGATGCGACCCTGAACGGGCTCGTCGTGGCGTTGGGCGGCAGCCTGGTGAAGTTCGACGTCGAGTCTCAGCTGGCCGGCACCGGCGCGTCATCCGAAATGCTCGGTCTGTACTTCGGGGCCGGACGCCAGCATATCGATATCCATACGCTGCAACAGCACCAGGCCCCCAACACGCTCAGCGACCTGCTGTACAAGGGCGCGGTCAAAGACACGGCCCGCTCGGTGTTTGCGGGGCTCATCCGCGTGGACTGGGGCGCGCAGAAGACCAACGCGTTTCAGGCGAACCGCAATCTCATCCTGTCCGAGGGCGCGCGATCCGACTCGATCCCCAAACTCGAGATCATGGCCAACGATCTGCGCTGCACGCACGGGTCGGCCACGAGCCGGCTCAACGAGGAGCACATCTTCTACTTGATGAGCCGGGGATTGTCGCGCGACCAGGCGACCCGGCTCATCGTCGAAGGGTTCCTCGCCGACGTCTTCGACCGGATCCCCCTGGAGCGCGTGCGCGCGCACGTCGAGAAAGCGATCACGGAGAAGTTGCGCTGATGGCCGAGTTTGTGAAGGTCCTGACGCTGGCGGATCTCCCGCCGGGGACGGCCCGGAAAGTGGAGGTCGACGGCCGCCAGATCGCGGTGGTGAACGCCCGCGGGACGGTGTACGCGGTCGACGACACCTGCACGCACGAGGACGAGTCGTTGTCCGAGGGTCCCGTTCTCGGCGAGATCCTCGTCTGCCCAAAACATGGGTCGCGCTTTCACGTCCCGACGGGTCGCGTCTTGTCGCTGCCGGCGGTTCGTCCCGTGAACACCTACGCGGTCAGGGTCGAAGGCGACGAGATCCTGGTGTCGCCGGAGCCCCGACCGGGCCACGGGATGCCGCACAAGCGGTAAACTGGGGGGGATCCCCATGGAGCTGGGTGCGCGCATCCGCGCCGATTTCCCGTTGCTCGGCCGGTTGATGAACGGCAAACCTCTCGTCTATCTCGACAGCGCCGCGACGTCTCAGAAGCCCCGCGCCGTGCTTGACGCCCTGCTCGAGTACTATGAGAACTATAACGCCAACGTGCACCGCGGCATCTACCAGATCGCCGAAGAGGCGACCGCGCGGTACGAGGGGTCCCGAGCAAAACTGGCGGTCTTCCTGGGCGCGGCGCGGTCAGAGGAGATCGTCTTTACCCGGGGTACCACGGAGGCCATCAACCTGGTGGCCTCCGCCTGGGGCCGGGCGAACATCGGACCCGGCGACGAGATCGTGCTCTCGGTGATGGAGCATCACAGTAACATCGTGCCCTGGCAGCTGCTGGCGGCGGAACGCGGCGCGCGGTTGCGTTACATCCCTGTCACTGATGATGGGCGGCTTGATCTCTCGGCCTACGAGCGGCTGCTTGGGCCGCGTACGAAACTTGTCAGCGTCACGCACCAGTCGAATGTGCTCGGGACGGTGAACCCCATCAGGATGATGGCGGAGCGCGCCCACAGCGTGGGCGCGCTGATACTGGTCGATGCGGCGCAAAGTGTTCCCCACCAAGCCGTGAACGTGGCCGCATTGGGTGCCGACTTCCTGGCATTTTCCGGGCACAAGATGCTCGGGCCGACGGGGAGTGGGGGGCTCTGGGCCCGCTATGAACTCCTTGAAGCGATGCCGCCGTATCATGGCGGTGGTGAGATGATCATGAAGGTCGAGTTGGAGCACTCGACGTTTAAGGACCCGCCGCACAAGTTCGAAGCCGGGACGCCCAACATCGCCGACAGCATCGTCTTGGGGGTCGCGGCGGACTACCTGCTCGGTATTGGATTCGACGCGATCGCCCGGGCGGAGCGCGACTTGACCGCGTACGGGCTGCGACGGCTGCGTGAGGTGCCCGGGTTGACGATCCTGGGGCCGCACGATACAGCCGACCGGGGGGGCGCACTAGCCTTTACGATGGACGTCGTCCACCCGCACGACATCGCCCAGGTGCTCGATCAGGATGGGATCGCGATCCGCGCGGGACACCATTGCGCCGAGCCGCTGCACCGGCGCTTCAACATTGCCGCGTCGGCCCGCGCGAGTCTGCAGATCTACAACACCCGCGAGGATATCGACGCGCTGATCGCGGGGCTGCACAAGGTGAACCGGCTCTTTGGCCGCAGCACGCGTGTAAAGGAGGAAGTCGGTGGCGCTGGATGACCTCTACCGTGAGGTGATCCTCGACCACTACATGCACCCGCGCAACCGCGGCCGGCTCGATCCGAGTGATATCGCGGTCGAGGGCGCCAACCCGCTGTGCGGCGACGAGCTGGCATTGTACGTGCGCCTGCGCGACGGTCGGGTCGCCGACGTGCGGTTTGAAGGTCGCGGCTGTTCGATCAGTCAGGCCTCGGCGTCGATGATGACGGAGGCCATCAAGGGCAAGACGATCGAGGACGTCCGCCGCCTGGTGACGGAGTTCAAAGGCATGATGCGCGGCCAGGAGCCCGCCGAGGATCTGGGCGACCTGGTTGCGCTGCAGGGAGTGCGCAAGTTCCCCGTGCGGATCAAATGCGCCACGCTGTCCTGGGTCGCCGTTGAGCAAGGGCTCGCCGAGCACGAGGCCGGCGGGACCGCGGGAAAGGCCACCACCGAAGCCGAACGCTAGCCCCGCGGTCCGCCGCGGCAGGCGAGGGCGGACCCACCGCCGAACTCTTGTAGAAACGCCAGGGGAGGACGCCTACGCGCCGCTCGCCGATCCGCCACATCGCCGCTGCGCTGCTGACGCTGATCGGGGCTTCGGTCGTCACCTTTGGCCTGATCCACTTGTCCCCGATGGATCCGGCGCGCTACTTCGTGCAGTTCCGCCAGGGATCGCGTCTTGAGCAAGTGCAGGCGCTGCGCGACTGGTACGGACTCGACGATCCGATCCCGGTACAGTACGTGCGTTGGGCGGGCCGCGCGGTGCGGGGTGATTTTGGCCGGTCGATTAGCAGCGGCCGCGACATCGCCCCCGAAGTCATGCGGCGCATTCCCTGGACGCTCTTGCTGGTTGGTCTATCGCTGCTCCTGGCGTGGGCCATGGCCGTGCCGCTGGCACTGGCGTCGATCCGCGGTGGGGTTGCCGGCGTGCTCGCGGGCACGATGACAACGGCCGCGGGGCTCATTCCGGGCTTCCTGGTTGCCAGCCTGCTGGTCTACATCTTTGCTGTCAGGCTCACCTGGATCCCAATCCTGCCGCCCTTCGAATTGAACCTCCTTGATGCGTACCTGTGGCGGTCCATGGTGCTGCCCGGTATCAGCCTGGCGCTCCCCATTGCGGCGTTCATTGTCCGCGATCTGAAACCCGCGCTGCAGGAACACCTGGGCGCGCGCCACGTCACGGTTGCGCGGGCGAAGGGACTCGCCGAACGCCGCGTGGTCTGGCGTTACGCGGTGCGCGCGGCGGTCCGCCCGTTGATCGCCAGGCCGCTGCCGGTCCTGAGCGTGCTGTTCGGCGGCGCGATCATCGTGGAGGATCTCTTCGGGTGGCCCGGCATCGCGCGCGTCTTCATGCGCGCCATCCTGCAGCGTGACATTACCGTGATCCAGGCCTCGCTGATGTTGCTGGCCGCGCTGGTCATCGCCGCCGAACTGCTCATGCGGTTGACGCTCGACCGCCGCGACCTGCTGGCACCTGCGGGAAGAGTCGACCCGACCCCACGCCCGGTTCCCGCCCCCGATCTGGTGACGAGGGTCGCCGCCGGGGTCGGTCTCGCCGTGATCGTTGCGGCGATCGCCGCGCCGCTGCTCGCGCGCTTTCCACCCGATCAGGTATTGCTCGAAGAGATCCAGGTGGGGCCATCGCTGCGCCACTGGATGGGCACCGACGCGTCGGGCCGCGACCTGTTCAGCCGGCTGCTGTTTGCCGGCCGGGTGACGCTTGCGCTCACCGTGATCCCGGCGCTCCTGGCCGCGCTGGTCGCCGCGGTGCTTGGGGGGCTCGCCACCTGGCGGACACAGGCCTGGGCGGACCTGACGCGCGGGACCTCGCGCACGCTGCTGTCCACGCCCGCGTTTGCGCTCGCGCTCTCCCTCATCAGCGTGGCCGGTCGCGCGCCGGCCTTCATCGGTCTGATTTTCGTCGTGTTTGGACTCGCAGAGATCGGCGCCAGGGCGCACGGGCTGGTGGCGGGCACAAAGAACTGGTCGTTTGTCGACGCGGGGCTGGCGGTCGGCGCGACGCCGGGATGGATCGGCGAGCGTCATCTGCTGCCGCACCTTGCGCGCCCGCTGGCCGGGCTCGCGTTTGGCCTGGTGCCCGGACTGCTCGTCCTCGAGGCGACGATGGGGTTCTTTGGGTTCAGCGTCACCCCCACGATCCCAACCTGGGGGACGCTTCTGTGGCGCGGACGCGAGGCACTTCACCGCGGCGATTGGTGGCTGATCGTGTTTCCCGCGGCCTTCGTGATTGCGACCGCCTGGGGATTCCTGCGCGTCTCGGACGCCCTGGCCGCTCCGGCGCCGCCGAGTTATGTGGTGGCGCCAAAGCTCGTACTTGGGCGTGAGTGGGGTCCGCAGGTGGCGCGCGATCCCGCGCGGCGCGAAGCCGTGCGCCGAGAAGCGGTACGCGGCACCGGCCGGCCGTCGATGCCGATGCCGTCACGACCCACGCCTGCAACCGCGGCGGGGGGGCAACCCGACGGCGGCGCTAACGGCGAGGCATGACCTCCCCTCCGCTCACGACCTACCCAGCCCGTGCCGTGATGTAGACGACGGCGCTAGGTGAGCAGGTCGCGCACGGCCTTTGCAATCGCCTCTGCGTCGATCCCCACTGCGTGGAGCAACTGCTGCGGCGTGCCGGATCCAGGCATCTCCCGCACGGCCAGATGCCTGAACCTCAGGGACGGGGACGGCTGCCCTCCGGCCGTCAATGCATCCAGCACTGCGGCGCCCAGACCTCCTTCAGGCCAGTGGTCCTCCGCGACGACCAGACGGCCCGCGGTGGCGCGCACGGCCTCACCCAGGGTGGCGCCGTCAATCGGCTTGACGGAGTAGGCGTCGATCACGCATATGGTAATCCCTTCACCCTGGAGCATGTCGCATGCCCTGAGCGCTTCATGCAGGGTGATGCCAGCGGCCACCACGGTGACTCGATCGGCTGCTGAACGCCGCACGACCTTACTGCCCCCGATGGGAAACGTCTCGCCGGCCCCGTAGATGACCTGGGTGCCGACGCGCGTTGTCCGCATGAAGCTGATCCCCGACTGGTCCGCCATGGTCGCGACGAGCCGGGCCGTCTGGTTCGCGTCACACGGATACAACACCGTGCTCCCGTGCACCGCCCGCATCATCGCCAGGTCCTCCAGCGCCATCTGCGAGGGGCCATCCTCGCCAATCGACACCCCCGCGTGCGACCCGCACAGTCGGATGTTGGCCTGTGATATGGCGGCCATGCGGATAAAGTCGTAGGCGCGGGTCAGAAACGCCGCGAAGGTCGAGGCGAA
>JBGQGY010000008.1:0-59117 GCA_041497675.1 bacterium
ATCGCCGAGGCGGTCGGCGAACTGGTCATCGAGTTCGGCGGCGCGTTCAGCGCCGAGCACGGCGACGGGATGGTGCGCGGCTGGTTTCTCGAGCGATACTTCGGCCCGGCGATCTACCAGGCGTTTAAGAACATCAAGACGGTCTTCGACCCGCGCGGGCTGATGAATCCCGGGAAGATCGTCAACGCGCCGCCGATGACCGACAATCTGCGCTTTGGCGCGTCCTACCAGACCGTGCCGCTGCGGACGCACTTCGACTGGCAGCGCGACGGCGGGATGGCCGCCAACATCGAGATGTGCAGCGGGGTCGGCGCCTGCCGCAAGACGATCGAGGGGACGATGTGCCCCTCCTACATGGTCACGCGTGAAGAGGAGCACTCGACCCGCGGCCGCGCCAACCTCCTGCGGGCCGCGATGTCGGGACTGCTGCCGGCTAAGGAGCTGACCGGCCGCCGTCTCTACGATGCCCTCGATCTGTGTCTCGAATGTAAGGGGTGCAAGGCCGAGTGCCCGGCAAACGTGGACATGGCCAAACTCAAATATGAGTTTCTCGCGCGCTACCACGAGGTGCACGGCTATCCATTGCGCGCGCGTCTCTTTGGGAACATTCATGCGCTCAGCCGTGCGGGGACGCGCGCCGCGCCGCTCTCGACATGGATGACCCAGCTGGCGCCGGCGCGCTGGGTGCTGGAACGGATCGCCGGCGTCGACCGGCGGCGGCCGCTGCCGCCATTTGCCCGGCAGACGTTCGACGCCTGGTGGAAGGGGCGCGACGGCGGGTCGTCGAACGGCGCCGCCTCAGGCCGTGCGAGGGTCGCGCTCTTTGCGGATACCTTCATGCGGTTCAACTATCCGGAGATCGGTCGCGCGGCCGTGAGGGTGTTCGAAGGGCTTGGCTACGAGGTCATTGTGCCCGACGTCACGTGTTGCGGCCGTCCGATGATCAGCAAGGGGCTGTTGGCCGCGGCCAGGACGCACGCGCAAGAGAATCTCGCGGCGTTGCTCCCCCTCGCCCGAGCGGGGATCCCCATCGTTGGCTGCGAGCCCTCATGCATCCTCATGTTCCGCGATGAGGTGCCCGACCTGTTCCCCGGTTCCGACGCGGCGTTGCTCGCCAAGCACACGTTCCTCGTCGATGAGTTCCTCCACCGACACGTCCAGGAGCACGGCTGGCCGCGACCCTCATCCGGCGGCACCGTACTCCTACACGGGCACTGCCATCAGAAAGCGGCCATCGGCACGATACCGGCGACAAACGTGCTCAAGGCCGCGGGCTTCGCGGTGGAAGAGGTGGATTCAGGCTGCTGTGGGATGGCGGGGTCGTTCGGCTTCGAGCGCGAGCACTACGATATCTCGATGGCGATCGGCGAGCGGCGCCTGCTGCCGGCGGTGCGCCGCGTGCCCGCCGAGACCGAGGTTGTGGCGATGGGCGTCTCGTGCCGGCAGCAGATCGCGCACGGCACCGGCCGCCGGGCGAAGCATCTGGTCGAACTGCTCGCGCCCGGCTAGCGCGGTCAGCGTCCTTTCCAGACCGGCGCCCGCTTGTCCAGAAAGGCCTGCACGCCTTCGCGGAAGTCTTCGCTGAGGTAACATCGCAGCAGCAGGTCCTCACCCTCGACGACGCGCCGGCGCTCCTGGATGCGGCGGATCGCTTCCTTCGACACCTGCAACGTGAGGGGCGCGAGCCGGCAGATCGAGGCCGCCACCTCGCCGAGATGCCGCTCGAGATCCGTCGGCGGGACGACCGCATGGAGCAGACCGGCCGCCAGCGCCTCTTCGGCGGAGAGCAGGCGCGCCGTCAGCAGCAGCTCTTTTGCGCGCGCCGGTCCCACCGCATCGACGACCCGGCTGTAGTTGGCCATGGAGAGACAGTTGCCGAGGGTCCGCGCGATCGGCACGCCGAGACGCGCGTCAGCCGCCGCATAGCGAAGATCGCATGCCACCGCCAGCGCGAAGCCTCCACCGGTCGCGTGGCCCTCGATCATCGCGATCGTCACCTTGGTCATCTGTTCGAGCCGGCCGATGACGACGCTCATGCGCTGCTCGTAGGCCAGCGCGTCCTCCCGCGTGCGCAGGTTTCGGAACTCGGCGATGTCCGTGCCGGCGATGAATGTGCCGCTGCCGCCACGCAGGATCACGACCCGCACGTCGGGGCGCGCGTCCAGCGCCTCGCAGGCCGCGGCAAACGCCTCGTACATCGCAAACGTCATGGCGTTTCGCGCCTCCGGCCGGTGCACCATGATGCGGGCGACGCCGTCGGTGACGTCTACAGAGACGGACACAGCGCAATCACTCCTTCATAGGCCAGGGCCTCGATTTCTGCGCGCGTGTACCCCGATTCGACCAACACCTGTTCCGTGTGCTCGCCCAGCAGCGGCGCCGCACGTCGGATGCGCGGCGGCGTCTGCGAGCACTTTACGGCCGGACCGATCTGCCGGATGCGACCGGCGACCCGGTGATCGACTTCCTGCAGCATGCCGCGCTCCAGCACGTGCGGATGCGTGAACACGTCCGGATACGTGTTGATCGGCCCGCACGGGACACCCGCGTCTTCCAAGACGCGCAGCCAATGCGCGCGCGGACGATCGATCGTCACGTCCTCGATGATCTCCTGCAGGGTCTGCCGGTGCGCGACCCGCGCGGCGTTCGTGGCGAATTCCGGCTGCTCCCGCAGACGCTCCAATCCGAGTACCCGGCACAGCCGCTCCCAGTTGCGGTCGTTGGCGGCCCCCACGGTGATGTAGCCGTCCTGACACCGGATGGCCTGGTAGGGCGCGCTCAGCCGGTGCGCCGACCCGGTCGGCTGCGGGGCCTGGTTGGTGGTGAAGTACTCGGTGGCTTCCCAGACCGACAGCGCGATCCCGGCTTCGAGCAGCGAGGTCTCCACGCGCTGCCCTTCACCCGTCCGCGACCGGTGGATGTAGGCGCAGAGGATCGCGTACGTGACCAGCAGCGACGCGCCGAGATCGCACACAGGCACGCCGCTCTTCACCGGCCCGCCGCCGGGCACACCCGTCACCGACATGATGCCGCTCTCGCCCTGCGCCACCAGATCGAACCCTCCGCGGTGCGCGAGCGGTCCGGTTTGCCCGTAGCCCGACACCGACGCGTAGATCAGCCCCGGATGCAGCGCGCGCATCGCGTCATAGCCCAGCCCCAACCGCTCGAGCGTGCCCGGCCGGAAGTTTTCCACCAGGATGTCGGCCCCACCGGCCAGACGGCGGCATAGGTCGGCGCCTTTGGGATCCTTCAGGTTCACGACGACGCCGCGTTTGTTGCGGTTGACGGCCCAGAACCCGGCGCTCTCAGTACCGTGCCCGCCGACGAGTTTGCGGCTCGAATCGCCTTCGGGCGGTTCGATCTTGATCACGTCGGCGCCCATGTCGGCCAGGAGCATCGTACAGTACGGACCGGCCATCACCTGGCTGAAGTCGATCACGCGGACGCCGCTCAGGGCGCCGGCCGTGCCATCGGTTTGCGTCAGCATCACACACACCACCCGCCGCTGGAGTTCGCCCCGGCGCGGCTCTCATCCCCCCGGGGCCATCGTGACACGGCGCATCACGTGTCCATCGGAGGAAAGGTGCCGCGCGCACGTCGAACCTCGCGATGTGCCCCGCAGGCTGTATCGTGAGGACGCCTATCTGCGCGAGTTCACGGGGGACGTGACCGCGGTCAGGGTGGTGGAAGGCCGTCCCGCGATTGCGCTCTCACAGACGGCGTTCTATCCGACGGCCGGCGGCCAGCCGTGCGATCTTGGCCGCTTAGGCCGTTTCAAGGTGACCGACGTCCGTGAAGAGGACGATGAGGTCTGGCACGTGCTCGACGGCGGCCCGCCGCCCGCCGTTGGTGAGCCTCTTGACGGCGCCATTGACTGGGAGCGCCGCTTCGATCACATGCAGCAGCATTCAGGGCAGCACGTGCTCTCGCAGGCGTTCGTGCGCGCGCTCGACGCCCAGACGGTGTCGGTCCACATGGGGACAACGTGCACCCTCGACGTGGCGGTGCCCGCACTCGACGCCGCGGGCGCGGCCCGCGCCGAGTCCGTCGCGAATACCGTCGTCATGGAGAATCGGCCGGTGATCATCCGCGAGGTCGACCCCGACCGTGTGGCCGAGCTCGGGTTGCGGCGTCCACCGAAGGTCACGGGACCGGTTCGGGTCGTCGAGGTGGCGGACTTCGATCGGTCCGCGTGTGGCGGCACGCACGTCCACGCGTGCGGTGAGATCGGCCCGATTCTCATCCGCAGTTGGGAACGGTACAAGGGCGGTATGCGCGTCGACTTCGTCTGCGGCTGGCGGGCGCTGCGCGATGCCCGCGAGCGGCTTGCGCTCGTCCGGGACCTCTCCGGTCAGCTCAGCGTCGGCGAGCACGAGTTGCGGGATGCGGTCACCCGCCTGCGCGAGCGCGCCAGGGAGCTCGAACGCGATCTTGTCGAGGCGCGCACCCGCCTACTGGGCTACGAGGCCGCAGAGCTCGTCGAGGCCGCGCGCCGCTCGACCGGGCCGGACGAAACCACCGTCATCGCCGCGGCGTTCACCGGGCGGCCGATCGAAGAGTTGCGCGCGCTGGCACGGGCGGTCACCGCGCAGGACAGATGTGTGGTGATCTTCGCCACCGATCCCGACCGCCGCATGATCGTCGCCCGCAGCCCCTTACTCACGGTCGATGCGTCGGTCATCCTGCGCGAAGCGTTGTCCGCGCACAACGGCCGCGGCGGAGGGAAGCCCGAGGCCGCCGAAGGCATGGCCGCGTCCGCACCCTCGGCGTCGGTCCTCGTAGACGCCGCCCGCGACGCGGCGCGCCGTCACCTCGCCGCCCATGCCTGATCCCGGCGTCGATGCCGACCGGCTGACCGGTCTGCTCCGGCGTCTCGTCACCACCGAGTCGATCAACCCATCGCTGATTCCCACGGCGCGCGGCGAGGGCGCGATCGCGGCGCTGCTTGCCGCCGAGTGCCGTGCCGCGGGCATGGAGGTGCGACTCGATGACGTGGCGCCCGGCCGCCCCAACGTGGTCGCTCGCGTGCGGGGGCGCCGGCCCGGCCGCCGGCTGATGTTCAACGGCCACATGGACACCGTCGGCATCGAGGGCATGTCTGATCCATTCGGCGGATCGGTCGCCGGCGGCCGCCTCTACGGTCGCGGCGCGTTCGATATGAAAGGAAGCCTGGCCGCGATGGTGGAGGCCGGGCGGATGGTGGCCGCCCGGGGTCTGGAGCACGGCGAGCTGGTGTTGGCGTTCGTCATAGACGAGGAGTATGCCAGCCTCGGCACCGCGGATCTGATCCGCCGCGAGCGGCCGGATGCGGCGGTGGTGACCGAACCGACAGGCCTCGATGTGTGCGTCGGTCACCGCGGCTTCGTGTGGGCGCGGGTCGAGACCGCCGGCAGGGCGGCGCACGGCAGCCGCTTCGCCGAGGGCGACGATGCCATCGCGCGCATGGGGCACGTATTGGCCGCGCTGGACCGGCTGGAGCACGAGATCCTGCCGGCCCGCCCGCATCCATTAATGGGGCGGGCATCGATCCACGCCTCGACGATTGCTGGCGGCCTGGGGCTGAGCACCTATCCCGACCGCTGCACGCTCGAGATCGAACGCCGCACGCTTCCCGGCGAGCGCGACGAGGACGTTGCGGCAGAGTTGCATGGCGTGGTGGAGGAGGCCCGCCGGGCCTCACCGGGGCTGGCCGCGAAGGTCGAGATCGTGCTCTCGCGACCCGCCTACGAGATCGAGCCCGGGGCGCCCATCGTCCAGAATCTTCGCGCCAGCGTGCAGGCTGTTCGTGGCACGTCCCCGCGCGTCGTTGGTGAGCTGGCGTGGCTCGACTCGGCGCTGCTGGGTGAAGCCGGCATCCCCGCCGTGATTTTCGGCCCGGGCGGCGCCGGGGCGCACGCGGCGGAGGAGTGGGTCGACGTGACCACCGTGGCCGACTGTGCGCGCGTGCTCGCCGATGTCGTATCTCGCTTCTGCCGCGCACCGTCATGACGCGTCTTCGTCGATGGATTGGGGAATGCATCGGGTGGAACAGACCGTCCGCCACAGGCGTTCTTGATAGCAGGTCAAAGGGAGGCGGGCCCGACCGTCGAATGTGCACCCTGCCCATTGGTGGTGATCCGGCCCGGTGAATGAGGTCAGTCTCGTCGTGGCGTTTGCGGCCGGGGTTCTGGGGTTCTTGAGCCCCTGTATCGTCCCGCTCATCCCAGGCTACCTTTCGTTTGTCTCCGGGCTCTCGCTGGGCGACATGAGCATGGAAGAACGCCGCCGGCACCTCGGCCGGGTGCTCTTCGCGACGCTCCTGTTCGTCCTCGGGTTCTCGGTGATCTTTACCGCGCTGGGCGCGTCGGCGTCTGCGCTGGGGAACGTCGTCCTGGACAACCGGCAGTGGATGTCCCGCGTCGGAGGGGTCATCGTCATTGTCCTCGGCCTGGCCGTTTTGGGCATCATCAAGTTGCCGGGGCTGTACCGGACGCGCAGAATCGAGATGGCGCGGCGCCCGCTCGGGCTGGTCGGCGCGTTCCCGGTGGGCATGGCGTTCGGGTTCGCGTGGACGCCGTGCGTTGGTCCGGTGTTGAGCGGCGTGCTGACGCTGGCCGCCGCGGCGCAGACGGCAGCGACGGGCGCGGTCCTGCTCTTCGCATACTCGCTGGGTTTGGGTCTGCCCTTCTTGGTGACCGCGGTGCTGATGACGACGGCGTTCGATGCGATGGGCTGGTTGCGCCGCAACGCCCGGGTTGTGACTGCGATTAGTGGGGTCTTCCTGCTGGTCATGGGAACCGCCATGGTGACCGATGTGCTCTTCACGCTCAATACGTGGTTGATCCGGTTGGTGCCGATCCGTCCTGCCATCTGAGATCGGCGCAAGGAGTTGCGCACTGAGAAGTCCACGTATCCTCGCGATCATCCTGCTGCTGAGTGTCGGCGCGCTCGCGCCGCTCGCCGCGGCGCCGCCTGCGCACGCGGCCGACGCCGGTCTGGTGATCGAGGCCCTCGACATCCTGCGCACCAGATACGTCGACCCGATCAATCCTGCGGCGCTGCTCAACGGTGCGGTCGAGGGGCTTCGCGGCACGCTCTCCCGGGCGGGGGTCAAGGCTGAGATCCAAACCATCCCGCCCAGCAGCAACTTCTGGCAGGCTCAGACGCAGTTCCGGACCCGCTTCGACGCCGCCACGGTCGCGGCTGAGGGGCGCGTGGCGAAGACCACGCTGGCGTACGCGGCCATCCAGGCCATGACGGGTTTGCTTCGCGACTCGCACACCGGGTTCGTCACGCCCGAGCAGAACCGGGAACGCCAGGCGCGGCAGCGCGGGCAGGCGGGCTTCTCGGGCATCGGCGTGGTCCTGCTCCCGCGGGACGGGCGGTTGTACGTGCGGGATGTCATTCCCGGAGGCCCGGCGGCGGCGGCAGGGATGCGGACGCTGGACCGCATCGTCCGTATCAATGGTGTACCCGTCGCCGGCATGGCGATCGACCAGGTGGCCAACGTGATCCGCGGCCCCGTCGGTACCTCCGTGTCGGTCACGGTGGAGCGTGGACCCGGGTCCGCGGAAGAGACGGTCGCTATGGTACGGCGCCCGATTCAAGTCCCCGCCATTTTCCAGGCGAAAGTCCTGGATGCCGGCGTGGGATACCTGCAGCTCTACCAGTTCGTGAACCGCACCGGCGGTGAATTCAAGGCCGCGGTCGACCGCATGCTGGCCGGCGGGATGCGTGCGCTCGTGCTCGACGTGCGTGCCAACCATGGCGGCTACTTGTACGAACTCACCGCGGTCCTCGACACGTTGCTGCCGGCCGGCAAGCCGGTGTATCGTGAGACGACGCGGAATGGTCTCATGCGAACCGTGCGGACCTCGGATCCGCCGCGGCTGCCGCCGTCTGTGCCCGTCGTGGTCCTGGTGGATGAAGGCAGCGCGTCTGCGGCGGAACTGCTCTCGGCCGCGCTGCAAGAACACCACCGCGCAACCCTGGTGGGCGAGAAAACCAGCGGTGCCGTCGAAGCGAGCGTGCTCATCGATTTATCCGACGGGTCGGCCTTGAGCGTCACGGTCCAGCGCCTCTCCACCGGATTGGGGAAGCGCCTCGAGGGTGCCGGCGTGTCGCCCGACATCATTGTCGCGCAGGCGGCGAGCGATCTGGAGAAGGGCCGCGACACACAATTGTTGAGGGGCATTGCGGTCGCCCGGCAGCGTCTGGGTCTTGCCGATGCCCGACCGAGATCACCTAATGAGGTGTCCACTCCACGATGAAGCCCCACAGGCATTCCACAGTTCGTCTTGGCTGCACCGTCCTGCTGGCGCTGACCCTGATGGTGGTGCCGCTGGCGGTGCCCCGCCCGGCGCATGCCGCCGACGCCGGTCTGGTGATCGAGGCGTTCAACGTACTACGCGAGTACTACGTCGATCGCGTGGATGCCGCGGTCATGCTCAACGGCGCGCTCGCCGGCGTGCGGTCCGCGCTCTCGAACGCGGGCGTGCAGGGCGAGGTCGCCGAGATTCCGGCGGGAACGTCGGGCGCCCAGAGCGAGATAGTCTTCCGCACTCGATTCGACGCCGCGGTGGCCGCGGCGGGCGGGCGCATCGCGCCGACCGTCCTGGCCTACACGGCGACGCGCGCCATGACGGCGCAGTTGAAGGATTCACACACCTGGTTGCTGACACCAGAGGAAAACCGCGAGCGCGTCTTGCGGCAGCAGCGGCAGGCCGGGTTCTCCGGTGCCGGCATCGTCTTGATGCTGCGTGAGGGCAAGTACTACATCCGCGACGTGATCCCGGGGAGCCCCGCGGCCTCCGGGGGCGTGCAGCAGTTTGACCGCATCGTGCGCGTCGACAACGTTCCCACGGCGGGCCTGCAGCCCGATCAACTCAGCGGGCTCATCAGGGGACAGACGGGGACGTCGGTAACCCTCGTGCTCGAGCGGCCCGGGCGGGCGGATCCAGTCACGGTGTCTCTGACCCGCGCGCCGATCCAGGTGCCGGCGGTGTTCCAGGCGCGCGTGCTCGAAAACGGTATCGGCTATCTCCAGTTCTATCAGTTCGTGTCGCGATCGAGCGCGGAGTTTCGCGGCGCGTTGAACGGCATGCTGGGCAACGGCATGCGCGCGCTGGTGCTCGACCTCCGCGGTAATCTGGGAGGGTTCGTCAACGAGCTGGAAGCCATTGTCAGTCTCTTCCTGCCACCCGGGCAGCCCATCTATCAAGAGGTTGCGCGGGGGGGACAAACGCGCGCGGTACGGACGTTTGGCGTTCCCCTGCTTCCGGGACACCAGCCCGTGATCATCCTCGTCGACGAAAGCAGCGCATCGGCGGCCGAGCTGCTCGCTGCGGCGCTCCAGGAACACGGCCGCGCTACGGTGGTCGGTCAAAAGACCATGGGTGCCGTTGAGGCCGCCATCATGATCGATCTGTCCGACGGCTCAGGATTGTCCGTCACCGTGAGGCGGCTCGCGTCGGCGCAGGGCCGCCGTCTCGAAGGTACCGGGGTGGCGCCAGACGTGACGGTGGATCTGCCGGTCATCGAACTCGACCAGGGACGCGACTCGCAGCTCCAGGCCGCACTCCAGCTTGCCCGCCAGCGGCTGGGGACCGCAGAAGTGCCGGCGGTGCCCGCAGGCCGGTAATCGGGCACCGGGCGGCGAATCTTTCCCTTTTCCCTATCGAGGTGCGCACGTGCCAGCCGTCTCTGGAACAACCGAACTCCCGATGTTCCCGTCCGAGCGCCTGCGCGACAAGTTGGTCACGATGAACAACAAGAACGTGCAGGTGTACCAGGAACTGGTTGGGGCGTACCGGTTCGAGCGATTCGTGCTCTCGCTCGACGTGGTCCCGCCGGACCCGCTCGTCGCACCCGCGCAAGCACGGGTGCGGATCGACCAGGCTGAAGCGCAGCTACCGCCGGCGCTGTGGGCGTCGCCCGCCGGGCGCCTGGCACTGCAGGACTTCCTGGCCCGCACGGTGCACGAGGCCATCCGCCGGCACGTGCGAACCCGTTGGTCGGGGCGGATCGCTCCGATGGCCATCGACGCGGGCGGGCAAGAGGTGTTGTTGCGGTCGAGTTGTCTGATCGCTGAGGACTCCGTCGAAGTGCGAATCGCGATCGGCCTCCCCGCCGAGAATCGCAAGGTGCAGGCGAAGCTCGTGCAGGCGTTGCTCTTTGAGGAACTACCCGCGGTCGTCAACGCCGGGCTCGTCTGGACGAATCTGGAGGGCGATGCCGGCCACCGCCACGTCGCGGCGGCCGAAGACTACGTCGCCATCCGCGATGCCCTCCCCACACACGGCCTGGTCGCCTTTCTCGCCGACGGCGCGGTAGTGGCGCGTGAGCCCGGCCCATCTGACGGACCCCTCCACGGCCGCGTCGTCCCGCTGCAGGCACCCGAGGATCTTGCGGTGACCCTCCCGCTGCCGCACGCGGGATCCGTTCGGGGGCTGGCGATCCGGCAGGGCGTGACCCTGATCGTTGGGGGTGGTTTCCAAGGGAAGACGACGTTGCTCCGCGCGATCGGCCGCGGCGTGTATCCGCACATCGCGGGCGACGGTCGTGAACTGGTGGTGACCGTTCCGGATGCGGTCACGATTCGAGCCGAGCCCGGCCGGCGTATCGAGCGCGTCGACGTCAGCGCGTTCGTGCGTGAGATCCCGACCCGCTTCGATATGACCGGGCTCTCCCTGGAGCACGCGACCGGGCCGGTGTCGATGGCCGCAGCGATCGCCGAAGCACTCGAAGTCGGGACACGACTGCTCATTTTCGACGAAGATGACGCCGCGGTCGCCTTTCTGGCCCGCGACGCGGTGCTGCAACAACTGGTGCCGGCGTCCCACGAGCCGCTGACGCGCTTGCTCGACGTCGTGCGCGCGCTGTGGGAGATCCACGGTGTCTCGTCGGTGATCGCCACGAGCGGGCTCGGCGACTATGTGGATGTCGCCGATACCATTATTGTTCTCGAGGGGTATCAACCGGTGTCCGCGACCGCCCGCGCCCGCAGCCTGATCGCCGCGCGAGCCGACCGGCGCGCGCCCGAAGGCCATCCCTTCGCGTCTCCCGGTCCCCGGTGTCCGCAGCCACGCGGCTTCGGGGGATTGCGTGGCCGGCGGGCGTGGGCCGAAGTCCGAGGACGGGGATCGCTCAACATCGGGCGGGAGACGGTCGAGTGGGACGCGTTCGTGCAAATGGTGGACGCGAACCAGGCCAGGGCAGCCGGTGACGCCATCCTCTACGCCGTGGAGAAGGGCTACGTCGACGGCACCGCTACGATCACCGAGGCGCTCGACCGCGTCTTTGCTGATCTCGATGCGTCGGGGGTGGCCGTCCTGGCACAGCATGCGGGCCAGCCGGCAGACTATGCGCTGCCGCGACGCCACGAAGTGGCCGCCATCATGAACCGGATGCGGTCGTTCCAGGCCAGGCCCCGACGGGCTGGTGCGCCGCTTCCGACAGATGAGCCGGCGACGCAGGATTCCGAGACGCAGGAACCGGGGCCCATTGCGCCTGAGAACGTTTCATTGGAAGGCGGAGAGCCGGCCGCAGCCGAACCTCAAGATCCAGTGAGCTAGAGGGGGTGCGGAGTGGACGCAACCAAGATCCTGCTCGGCGAGAACGACATCCCAAAGTCCTGGTACAATATCGCCGCCGATCTGCCGGTTCCTATGGCGCCGGTCCTCCATCCCGGGACCAAGCAGCCAATCGGCCCCGCCGACCTGGCGCCGCTGTTCCCGATGGCGCTCATCATGCAGGAGGTCAGCACCGAGCGTCACATCGAGATCCCCGAGCCGGTGCGCGACATCTACCGTCTGTGGCGCCCGACACCGTTGTATCGGGCCCGGCGTCTCGAGAAGGCGCTCGATACCCCCGCGCACATCTACTACAAGTATGAAGGGACCAGTCCAGCCGGCAGCCACAAACCCAACACGGCGGTGGCGCAGGCGTTCTACAACAAGCAAGAAGGGGTGCGCCGCCTGACCACCGAGACGGGGGCGGGGCAGTGGGGGAGCGCGCTCGCGCTCGCCTGCCGGTTCTTCGACCTGATCTGCACCGTTTATATGGTGAAGGTCTCGTACGAGCAAAAGCCCTACCGCAAGGTGATGATGCAGACCTGGGGCGCTGAGGTGTTGCCCAGTCCCTCGGACCGCACCAACGCCGGCCGTGCCATCCGCCAGAAACATCCCGACTCGCCGGGCAGCCTCGGCATCGCGATCAGCGAGGCGGTCGAGGACGCCGCCACCCACGACGACGCCAAGTACTCGTTGGGCAGCGTGCTGAACCACGTGCTGATGCACCAGTCGGTTGTCGGGCTCGAGGCCAGGAAGCAGATGGAGATGGCCGGCGAGGCACCGGACGTCGTGATCGGCTGCGTCGGCGGCGGCAGCAACTTCGCGGGTCTGGCGTTTCCCTTCATGCCCGAGAAGTTCAAGGGGCGCAATGTGCGCTTCGTGGCGGTCGAACCCGAGGCGTGCCCGTCGTTGACCCGCGGCCAGTACCTGTACGACTTTGGCGATACGGCCGCGACGACGCCCCTCGTCAAGATGTACACGCTTGGGCACAATTTCATCCCGGCGCCGATTCACGCGGGTGGGTTGCGCTATCATGGCGACGCGCCGCTGCTCTGCCTGCTCTATCATCACAAATACATCGAAGCGGTGGCCTACCAGCAGCGAACGGTCTTCGACGCCGCGATGCAGTTTGCGCGTACGGAGGGCATCCTGCCGGCGCCCGAGGCGGCCCACGCGATCCGCAAGGCGATCGATGAGGCGTTGGAAGCCAAGAAGGAAGGCCGCGCGCGGACGATCCTGTTTGGGCTGTCAGGCCACGGTCACTTCGACCTGGGCGCGTACGAGGCGTACATGGCCGGCCGGCTGGAAGACTTCGCCTATCCCGAAGAGGCGATCAAAGACGCGATGCGAGAACTAGCGGCGATCCAGCCCTAGCAGGGCGGCTCGATCGCGATAGCCGTGTTGAAGTCCCAGTAGTCGATCACAACGGTGCCTTCCTGGGCCGCGTTTTCGACCCGCCGCGGGTAGCCGGTCTGGGTGGCCACGTACATCTTCTGCCGGATCGTCTTGCCTTTGGCGGTGATCACCGCGTTGTACGTCTGGGTCGGCGTGCCCTCAACCGCTTCAGCGGCGCCCTTTGCTACCTCGAACGTCGCGTCGGCGCCTTGCTCGACGGCCTCCCGGGGATCCGGCAATGGCATCTTCTGCGGCAATTTGACGCAGCGTGACGGAGCGCGAGACCACATGGTTTCACCGATGATGATGAACTCTCCGCCCGTGAAAATGATCCGCCTCCGATCTGGGGCCACGTACTCGATGGTCATCGCGCCCTGCGCGGCGGTCATCTTCGAGCGAAAGGTGCGGGCCGATCCGAACTTCTCCTGGGCGCTACGGTATTCGGCCACAGCCTGGGGGTCGCCTTGCATTAATCCCCCCGGTCCTGCCACCGCGACAATGGGCACGACCAGCGCGACAGCGAGCAACACGGCGCAGATCCGGAGCATAAGGCACACCACCCGTCGTCCAGACATCCAGCGATCACATCCACCGGTCGCAGGAGATTTCGGGCAGCGGGCGGGGAATACCTCCGATTGTTGGCGCGGCCCCCGAGGGGGCGCCGGACTACCCGGCGCCGCGGTTCGCGCCCCGACCGCCCCCTCTGTCCGGACCGCAGGCTCAATATGCAACGGCACTCTCTCGCCATTCTCACGAGAGGCTTGTCGGGCTTGAAAGGCGTGCGGGCTAGGGGAGCCGGTGTGACTCGGCGGCCGGCGCCACGTGGGCCGCGGCATGGCCGCCTGGTCGCTCGAGGGTGTGCACGTGGACCCGACGCGCGATGTCACGGCCCAGAGCGCGCATCTGGCCGCGCACCATTAACGTGATCGGTCCGTCGAGTGGGGCCACTTCGCGAACCTGCACTTCCACGCCCGGCGTCAGGCCGACCGCCACCAGGTGCGCAACGATTGCTTGATCCTCTTCCGGGATGCTGGCCACGGCGGCGCGGTCCCAGACGTCCAGCCGATCGAGCGTGATGACGGATGCGACAGGGGCCGGCTTCTCGCCAGGAATCGGAAATCCGTGCGGGCAGGTCGCCGGATGCCCGAGCACCTCCGCCAGGCGGGCCTCGACCTGCGGGCTGATCACATGCTCCATCTTGCACGCCTCGGCGTACACCGCGGGCAGCTCAAGGTGCAGCACGTCGGTCAGCAGCCGCTCGGCCAGACGCAGGCGGCGTACGACTCGCTCGGCGGTCTGCAGGCCCAGGGGCGTCAAGCGATAGCCCTGCTCGGTACCGGACCGCAGCAGCCCCTGCGCCTCCAAGCGCTTGAGCATTTCGTACGACGACGGCGACGATACACCCATGGAGTCGGCGACCTTCGCGATGGTGACCGGTGAGGCGGCCTGCGACAGCGAGTACACGGCCTTCAGGTACATCTCGATGCGCTCGGTCTTCGCGATGTCGTGGACGGTCATCGCCGGCACTCGCGGCACACGCCGCGAAAGATCACATCGACGCTCTGCACCCAAAAGCCCTGGCGCTGGTCGGGTGGAATGTTGATGGGGTCGACAATCGCGTGCACGTCTCGTACCGTGCCGCAGCGGGCGCACACAGCGTGATGGTGGGGCTGGGGGTTCGGATCGAACCGCGTGCTCCCGGTGCCCAGATCGAGTTGCTGGATCGCGCCCATCTCAACCAGTTCGTGGAGAATCGCGTACACGGTGCGCAGCGATAGCGTGTGCATCACCGACTGCGCCCGCCGGTGGAGCGCCTCGGCGGACGGGTGCTCGACGTTGCCGTCAAGCAGCCGGCAGATCAGGGCCCGCTGCGGGGTGAGGCGGCCGCGCGTCTGCCGCATCTGGCGTTCCAGGGCCGTCCGCGCTATCTGCATCTGGCACCTAACAACGATTGTCGCGCGACCACGGAACGGCGCAAGGGGACGGGTCTTTGGTTGAAGCGCTGCGGCATTTGTCCAGGCTACGCTCGTACAATTGGTTTCTCTAAACCCAACAATAAGGATACCCTAAGGCATGAGGCACCGCAAGACCGACTGCTCAAGGAGGAAGATCGTGAACCGATTCACCAGACTCGGACTGCTGATCCTGTTCCTGCTTGTCGCCCTTCCGGCCGGCCTCGCGGCCGCACCACAGACCAGAGTCTTGAATCTCTACTCCGCCCGCCACTACGACACCGATGAGACGCTCTTCGACGGCTTCATGGCGAAGACGGGGATCAAAGTCAACCTCATCGAAGGCGGCGAGGATCAGCTCATCGAGCGGATGAAGGCCGAAGGGCGCAACAGCCCCGCCGATGTCTTGATCACGGTAGATGCGGGGCGGTTGTGGCGGGCAGAGGAGGCCGGGTTGTTCCAGAAGATCAGCTCGCCGGTCCTGAACACGCGTTTGCCCGCCAGCCTGCGCGACCCCAACGGGTACTGGTACGGTTTTGCGATGCGCGTGCGGGTCATCGCGTATGCGCGGAACCGGATCAACCCGGCGCAGCTCTCCACCTACGAGGATCTTGCCGACCCCAAGTGGCGGGGCAAGCTGCTCGTGCGTAGTTCGAGCCACGTCTACAACCAGTCGCTGGTCGGGGCGCTGATCGCCGTCCACGGCGGAGCCCGCGTCGATCAATGGGCCCGCGGCATCGTCGCGAACTTTGCGCGCCAGCCGCAAGGCGGCGATTCCGACCAGATCAAAGGCGTCGCGGCGGGCGAAGGCGATCTGGCCGTGATCAATCACTACTACTACGCGCGGCTTCTCAACTCTTCACGCGCGGACGAGCGCGGGATTGCCGAGAAGGTAGGTCTGTTCTACCCGAATCAGGGCCCGGGTCAGCGCGGTGTCCACGTCAACATCAGCGGTGGGGGCGTGGTGGCGACAGCACCGAACCGCGAGTCCGCGATCGCGTTTCTCGAGTACCTCGCCTCCGACGACGCGCAGCGCCTCTTTGCGCGGGGCTCGTTCGAGTACCCTGCGGTGGCCAGCGTCCCGAAAGATCCTTCCATCCTCGGGCTGCGCGCGTTTAGGGCCGACCCGCTCAACGCCCGCACCTACGGGGCGAACAATCAACAGGCGTTGCAGTTGATGCTGCGCGCTGGATGGCGCTAGGGTCGACGCTGGAACCACTGCGGGGCGCTCGGGCGGCGCGCACGTGGGTGCTCCCCGCCGCCGGGCTGGTGCTGACCGCGGCACTCGCGACGCCTATCCTGGTCGTCCTGGCCAGTGTGTTCGTCCCCACCGAAGGCGCCTGGGCGCGCCTGGCGGCCCTGACGCTGCCGAGCTACATCGCGAACACGGTGTGGTTGCTGCTGGGCGTGGGAGCCGGAGTCCTGATAGTCGGTGTTGGGACGGCCTGGATCATCACCATGTACAGGTTTCCCGGCAGCCGCATGTGCGAGTGGATCTTGCTGCTGCCCATGGCCGTACCCGCGTACCTGCTCGCCTACACGTACGCTGATCTCCTGCAGTTTACCGGACCGGTGCAGACCGCGTTGCGGGCGTGGTTCGGCTGGAGTCGAGGGGACTACTGGTTTCCCGAGATTCGATCGCCGGGCGGCGCCGTCGCGGTAATGGTCTTTGTGCTCTATCCGTACGTCTACATGCTGGCGCGCGCCGCCTTCCTCGAACAGTCGGCGTCGGTGCTGGAAGCGAGCCGGACCCTGGGGCAGGGGGCATGGCGGACGTTTCTCGGCGTCGCGCTGCCGCTCGCGCGGCCCGGCATCGTGGCGGGGCTGACGCTGGTGTTTATGGAGGTGCTCGCCGACTTCGGCACGGTGAAGCACTTTGAAGTCGCGACGTTCACCACAGGGATCTATCTCACGTGGTTTGGGCTCGGATCGCCGGTTGGAGCCGCGAAACTCGCCGCCGGTCTGCTCGCGGTCGTGCTGCTCATCCTGGGTCTCGAACAACGCCTGCGTGGCGGAAGGCGGTTCCATCAAACGTCTGCTCGCCCGGTGACGCCGGCCGCACAACGGTTGGGCGGCGTCCGTGGGGTCGGCGCCCTGGCCGCCTGCCTGCTGCCGCCGGTCGTCGGATTCTTCGTCCCAGGCGGGGTCCTGCTCCAGATGACGCTCGATAGTGGCGACACGGCGCTCGGACGCAGCTTTGGGCGGCTTGCGACGAACACGTTTGGTCTGGCCGCCGTCACGGCCGGTCTGGCGGTCGTCGCCGCCGCGCTCATCGCCTACGGGGTGCGGGTCGGGCGCGGACGTCTCACGCAGCTCGCGGCGCGTGTGGCGACCCTTGGGTACGCGGTGCCCGGATCGGTGATCGCCGTCGGGGTGATGCTGCCGTTTGGCTGGATCGACAACACCGTTGACGGGTGGATGCGCGCGGCGTTTGGTCGGCCGACAGGACTGCTGCTGAGCGGCACCGTCGCGGCTCTGATATTCGGGTACCTCGTTCGATTCCTGGCGGTGTCCTTCAACGCCGTTGAGGCGGGGTTGTCCCGCATCAGGCCGAGCATGGAGGAAGTGGCGCAGACGCTCGGGCATGGGCCGGGCAGCACGCTCTGGCGTGTCCACGCGCCGATGATGAAGGGCAGTCTGCTGACGGCCGTCTTGCTGGTGTTCGTCGACACGCTGAAGGAGCTGCCGGCGACGCTGATCTTGCGGCCGTTCAACTTCGAGACGCTGGCGCTCCGCGTCTACCGCTTGGCTTCCGACGAACGGCTCGCCCAGGCGTCGACCGCGGCCCTGACCATCGTCGGCGTGGGCATCGTCCCTGTGATCGTCCTCAGCATGGCGATCGCCAGATCGCCCGCGATCACCAGATCGCACGCCGTTGCCCGCGCCCAGCCCGGCCGGGGGCAGGACGCGAGGGGGCCGCGCCGCCCTTGAGAGTGCCACGAGGCTCTGATACGCTGAGCGATGCTGCGGCGGGCTTCAGGTTCGAGGTCGGAGCACGCGCAGGGGAGGCTGGACGTCTGATGGGACAGGCGGCTCCACGCCCGCCGGTCGTCGTACTGCGGGATGTCGTGCGCCGTTTTGATGGCGCCTCGTCACCCGCGGTCGACGGGCTGTCGCTCGCGGTCGATGAAGGCGAGATCCTGGTGCTGCTCGGACCCAGCGGCAGCGGCAAGACCACGGCGCTCCGCTTGGTGGCCGGATTCGAGCGGCCCGACGCCGGTGAGGTCTGGGTCGCCGGTCGGCAGGTCGCCGGCGGCGAGGCATGGGTGTCCCCAGAAGCCCGTGGCGTCGGGATGGTGTTTCAGGACTACGCGTTGTTTCCCCATCTGACGGCAGCCGAGAACGTCGCCTTTGGCCTGCACTGCTTTCACTGGTTCGAGCGCGGGCCTCGTACCCAGGATGCCCTCGATCTCGTCGGGATGCGCGAGTTCGCCGACCGCTATCCGCATGAGCTGTCTGGAGGACAGCAGCAGCGCGTGGCCTTGGCGCGCGCGCTCGCACCGCGCCCGTTTGCCGTGCTGCTCGATGAGCCCTTCTCAAACCTCGACGCGCATCTGCGCGCGTCGCTCCGCGACGATGTGCGGGCGATCCTAAAACAGACGGGTACCAGCGCAATCTTTGTCACGCACGATCAGCAGGAGGCGCTGCTGCTGGGCGACCGGGTGGCGGTGCTCAACCAGGGACGCCTAGAACAGGTTGACCCACCCGAGCGCATCTTCCACGCGCCGCGCACGCGGTACGTCGCCGCCTTCTTCGGTCGGGTGGACTTCGTCCCCGCCACCGTCGATGCTGCGGGACTGGTCACCGAGGTCGGCGTGGTCCGGCAGCCCGTCGCGCTGCCGGCGGGGACGGCGGTCGAAGTGCTGGTCCGTCCCGACGACGTGGCCATGACCGTCTCGGATCACGGCCGGGGCGTCGTAAAGCAGCGTTTGTTCCAGGGCGGCGCGACGATCTACTGCGTGCAGCTGCCGTCCGGCCGCACAATCCACAGCCTCCAACCCCACACCACCCGCATCGACCCCGGCGCCCACGTGGCGGTCGCGATCGAGCCGGGCCACGCCCTGACCTGCTTCTGCGACGGCCGGGCCGTGGACAGCGAGGCGAACGCAGCGGCACGACGATAGGCGGATCCTCATGAGACCGGCGCCCGGCTGGCTACTCGACCTTCGTTCCGGACCGGTGCGCTACGCGGACGCCTGGGCGTTGCAGCGCGACCTCATGCGGGCCCGCCAGGCAGGTGCTGTTCCCGACGTGCTTCTGTTGCTCGAGCATCCTCCGGTGGTCACGCTCGGACGCAGCGGCAAGGCGCAGAACCTGCTGGTCTCACCCGATGTCCTGCGCGCGCACGGTATCGATCTCTTCGAGGTCGAGCGCGGGGGCGACATCACCTATCACGGGCCCGGTCAACTCGTCGGATATCCGATCGTCGATCTGCGTGCCCTCGATGAGGACGTCGTCCGCTACATGCGCACGCTTGAGGAATCGCTCATTCGGACGCTGGCGTTTTTCGGGATTGAAGGGGGTAGGGAACGCGGGTATCCAGGAGTGTGGGTTGGTGGGTCCAAGGTGGCTGCGATGGGCGTCGCGGTCAAGCGCCGCGTGACGATGCACGGCTTCGCCCTGAACGTCAGCACTGACCCACGTGTGTTTGACCTCATCAACCCCTGTGGGCTGGGCAGGCCGGTCACGTCGATGAGCCGGTTGGCGGGACAACCGATCGAGGTGAACCAGGTGCGAGCGGTCTACGCGGAGCAGTTTACGCAGGTCTTTGGGATCGGGCTTGAGCCCATCGATCGCGTTCACGTCGACGAGGCGCTAGCCGCGCTACGGCCGCGCGACTCCGGCCCGTCCGGGCCAGGGGCGTTAGCCCGGGTATAGGGAGATGTTGCCCGATCTGCGCGTCGTACCCGCGGTAGCGCTGCATCTGCACGAAGACTGCGACCCCGAGCGGGTCGACCGGCTGGCGCAGCGGCTGGACGCCGACGGCGTGCTGCGCAACCCTCCGATCGTCGCCCTGCTGGACGCCCGGCCCGGCCACGCGCCTGAGTACGTCGTCCTGGACGGTGCGAATCGCGTGACCGCCATGCAACGGTCCGGGCTGCCGCATCAGGTGGTGCAGGTCGTCCCCTACGACGATCCTGCCGTGATCCTGGAGGTCTGGGCACACCTGTTGCAGCATGACGGCGCCATCGTGCGTTCATTCCCCCTGTGGACGGCGGCCTCTCCAGTTGCCGTCCACAGGGGCCTCGACGACGGGACGTTTGCCTGTGGGTTGGTGACGGCGCGCGGCGCCTGGGGGGCGAAGATCGACGGGACGCTGGGCGAGCGGGTGCGCGCGCTGGCGGCCATCGTGGCCACGTACAAGGGGAAGGTGCCGATCTACCGGACGCAGGGAGCGGCCTTCGCCACACTGGCGGAAGAGTTCGGCGGCGCCGATGCGCTGGTGCTCTTCCCGCGACTGTCGAAGGCCGATATCCGCGCCATCGCGCGCCTGCCCGTCAAGCTCCCGACCGGCATCAGCCGGCACATCGTGTCGCTGCGCGCGCTGCGGGTCAACGTGGACCTGGCGATGCTCAGGGGCGACGAACCGGTGGCCGCCAAACAGGCTAGTTTGGACGCCTTGATCCGCGCCCGCCTGCTGGACCGCCGGGTCCGGCACTACCCTGAACCCACGGTCCTCTACGACGAGTGATGGCCTACCGGTTTGTTCCTGAGCAGCCCTTCGACATCGGCTCCGATCTGCTCGCCCTGATTGGTAACACCCCGTTGGTGCCGATCCGCCGCATCAACGGCGTCCCGTCCGGCGTGGCCGTGTTTGCCAAACTCGAGGGACACAACCCCGGGGGCTCGGTCAAGGACCGACCCGTGCTTCGGATCATCGAGGACGCTGAGCGTGATGGGCGCCTCACGCGTGATCGCATCATCCTGGATTCCACCAGCGGGAACGCCGGTATCGCGTACGCGATGATCGGCGCCGCAAAGGGGTACCGCGTCACGCTGTTGGTGCCGCGGAACATCAGCGATGAGCGGAGGGGAGCCCTTCTGGCCTACGGCGCGGAGTTGATATTTACCGATCCCTTGGAGGGCTCGGACGGCGCCATGCTCGAGGCGCGGCGCCTGGCCGCCGCCGAACCGAGACGGTATGCCTACCTCGACCAGTACGACAATCCCAGCAACTGGCGCGCGCACTACGACGGCACGGGGCCGGAGATCATCGCGCAGACCCACGGCCGCATCACCCACTTCGTGGCTGGGGTCGGCACAACCGGAACCCTCGTCGGCGTCGGCCGGCGGTTCCGCGAGACCGACCCGGCCATCGAGATCGTCGCGGTCGAGCCGGACGATGGGTTTCACGGTATCGAGGGCTTGAAGCACCTGCCGACCGCGATCACCCCCGGTATCTACGACCCCACCGTGCCGCACAGGACCGTGCGGGTCTCGTCCGGCGCCGCGTATGCCATGACCCACCGGCTGGCCGCGCAAGAGGGGATCCTGGCGGGTCCCTCGTCGGGCGCCGCGATGGCCGCGGCGGTCGAGGTGGCGGGCCGTCTGGACCAGGGCGTGATCGTCGTGATCTTCCCCGACAGGGGCGATCGCTACCTGTCCACCAACCTCTGGCGTCCGAAAGTTGACCTCCGCACTGTATAATAGGGTGAATGGCACTGGACCTTACCAGGGCGCAGGTCGATGAGATGATTGCGCACGCCCATGCCGAGTTTCCAAGCGAGTGCTGCGGGCTGCTCGCGGGCCGCGGAGACCGGGTCGAACTGCTGTTTCGCGGCCGCAACGTCGACCACAGTCCCTATACCTATAGTCTCGACCCGCAGGAACAGTTGCGGTTCTTTAAGGATATGGATGCCCGCGGTTTGGAACTGGTGGGGATCTACCACTCGCACACGCAGTCGCCGGCGTATCCGTCGCGCACGGACGTGGCCAAGGCCCTGTACCCCGATGCGGCGTATGTGATCGTGTCGTTGCAGGACGAGCGGACGCCCACAATGCGGGCCTTCCGAATACGGGACAACACAATCGTCGAGGAGGCGCTGGCGGTTCGGTGAAGACGTCGACCCGCGCGGAATACGGCCTGCGAGCCCTCATCGATCTCGCCGCTCACTATGGCGAGGGGCCGGTCCGCAGCCGGATCATTGCCGAGCGCCAGGGCTTGCCCGAACCCTACCTCAACCAGTTGATGACCATGCTCCGCCGGGCGGGACTGGTCACCAGCAAGCGCGGTCCCACCGGCGGGCACCTGCTGTCGCGGCCCCCCGCCGAAATCAGCCTCAAGGAGGCGTTCGAGGTGCTCGAGGGCTCGACCGCCCCCTGGTGGTGTGCCGAGGTCGAAGACCCCGACTGCGAGTTTGCGCCGGACTGCGGCCTGCGACCGGTCTGGAAGGCGATCGGGGTCGCCGCGGACGGCGTGCTGAACCGGCTGACGCTGGCCGACCTGCGACCGACCCGCGCGGCACCGGCCGCGCCGCCGCGTGTGCCGAGTCCGCGCCGGCAGAAGGCGCAGGGGAATGTCTAGGGTGGTTCTCCCGTTCCAGCGGGGGAACCCATGGGTGCTGCATCCGTGACGCACGAACAGCCGCACGCGACCGTCTCGCAGGAGGACCGCGCACGCTTCGAGGCGCTGGTGCACGAGCACCTCGACAGCCTGTACGGATCTGCGCTGCGCCTCACGCGCAACCGTACCGCCGCTGAAGATCTCATCCAGGACACGTTCTTGAAAGCGTGGCGCTCGTTCCACACCTTCCAACAGGGCACCAACGCCCGTGCCTGGTTGTACAAGATCCTGATGAATGCCTACATCGACTCATACCGCCGCTCCTCGCGGGCGCCCGAGATGGTCGATCACGAGGACGTGGGCGAGTTCTATCTGTACGCGAAGGCGCAGGAGAGCGACGATCTCCGCCGCGCGGGCGACCCCGAAGAGATTTTGCTGTCGAAGATCATGGATGCCGACGTCAAGACGGCCCTGGAAGCCGTCCCCGAGCCGTTCCGGATGGCGGTGATCCTCGCCGACCTCGAAGAGTTTTCGTATCGTGAGATCGCCGAGATCCTGGGCATCCCGATTGGCACGGTGATGTCGAGACTGTATCGAGGACGCCGGCACCTGCAGCGGCTGCTGTGGGACTATGCGCGGCGGGCCGGGTACGTCAAGAGTCCGTCAAAGGACGCGAAGGCCGGGGACGCATGAGCGGGTGCGACTGCGACGATCTGCTGGAGCGGCTGTGGGCCTACATGGACGGCGAGGCCGATGACCAGGCCCGCAGTCACCTGGTGGCGCACATCGAGCGGTGTCTGCCCTGTCGCCAGCAGGCTGAGTTCGAGCGTCGGCTGCGCGAGATCATCCAGTACAAGTGCCGCGGCGAGCGCGCCCCCGAAACCCTGCGTATCGAACTGGTGAGTCTGATCATCCGCTCGTAGTCGAGCTCAGTCAGGAGGGACCCATGGCGAAGGAAGTCGTGCGCAGCGACAAGGCGCCGCTGCCGATCGGACCATACTCGCAGGCGATCCGTGCCGGGGGTGTGCTGTATCTCTCGGGGCAATTGGCGCTCGATCCGGCGACGGGACAGTTTCTCGCGGCGGACATCAAGACGCAGACCCGCCGGGTGCTGCAGAATCTGGCCGCGGTGCTGGAGGCGGCAGGGTCGTCGATGGACCGCGTGGTGAAGACAACGGTGTTCCTGAAGGACATGAATGATTTTGGGGCGATGAATGAGGAGTATCAAAACGTCTTCCGCGAGCTGCCGCCCGCGCGCTCGACGGTGCAGGTGGCGCGGCTCCCGCGCGATGCTCTGGTGGAGATCGAGTTGATCGCGCTGGCGTGATACCGTAAAGAACGCGGCTACGGGCCGGTGACCGCAGTGAGGGACGGCTCCCGTCCGGGGAACGCGAGGACGGCGGCCGCCTCTGGATTTGCTCGCGACCCCGTCCCACGGTTCGTCTGGAGGCTTCAGACGGCAACTGGGCCTGCGCGGACTATTGATATCGACCCTACCGTCACGCCGTGCCTTGAGCGCGCCTGACGCAACCTCTGCAACGCTGCGCTTGTAGTCCGTATCCGCTGTCGAGACCGTTGAATGTTATGACAGTTATGACTTGAGAATCGCCGAAACTCAGTAGGGGCGCGGGTTTCAGCAAAACGGGCGCCTACGAGATCGAGAGGGGCCGACCTGCCGCCCCGCGCTCACGCCCATCGCCTATTATGGTACTATCAAAATTATCGTACGGCGAAATCATGTCTTGGATTCACGGCCTCGCGAAGTATTGGGGGGTCGGCTAACGGAAAGCCCTCAGCCTTTGAAGCTGAGTATCCAGGTTCGAGTCCTGGCCCCCCAGCCAAGTTTTCGAATCATCCTCCCGTCCTCGAAGAGTGGCAGGTCCTAGAGGGCTTGAAGGGGCATCCCCGGCCCTAGCAAAACATAGTAGGCATGGGCGGGGCCGTCGAGACCGATCTGCTAGAGCGGGCTACGTTCCTGGCCGAGCTCGGGCAACGGCTGGACGAGTCTCGTCAGGTTGGCCGTCTGGTGCTCGTCGGCGGCGAAGCGGGCGTGGGCAAGACCGCGCTGATCCGCCGTTTCTGCGCGATCAATCGGAAGACGCGGACGCTCTGGGGCGCGTGCGATCCTCTCTTCACGCCGCGACCGTTCGGCCCGTTTCTCGACATCGCTGAGCGGACCGGGGGCGCGCTCGACGAGGCCCTCGCGAAGCGCGCGAAGCCGCATGAAGTGGTCGCGGTCCTCCTCCGCATGGTGCGCTCGCCCGGTCCCAGCATTGTCGTCCTCGAGGACGTCCACTGGGCAGACGAGGCAACGCTCGACGTGCTGCGGCTGGTCGCCCGCAGGGTCGAGTCGGTGTCGGCGCTCTTCCTTGCGAGCTACCGGGATGACGAACTGGACCGGTCCCATCCGCTTCGGCTTGTGCTTGGGGAATTGGCCACCGTGCCGGCGGTCAGCCGGCTGCGGCTGCCACCGCTCTCGCCCGCGGCGGTAGAGGTGCTCGCCCGACCACATGGGATCGACGCCGACGAACTCTACCGCACGACGGGCGGGAACCCGTTCTATGTTACGGAAGTGCTGAGTGCGGGCGGCGCGGAAGTGCCGCTGACCGTGCGTGACGCCGTGTTATCACGGGTCGCGCGCCTAGGTCCAGCGGCGCAGAGACTGCTCGAGTGCGTCGCGGTCATCCCTGCTCGCGTGGAACTTCCCCTGCTGAAGACGATCGCGGGCGCGGCCTTCTCGTCCCTCGAAGAATGCCTGTCGGCCGGGATGCTGCAGGTTGAGGGCGCCGCCGCCGCGTTCCGGCACGAGCTCGCGCGCCTCGCCGTCGAGGACGCGATCCCGGGACACCGTCGCAACGAACTTCACCGTATCGTGTTGTCCGCGCTGGCCGACTTGGGAACGGTCGACCCGGCCCGCCTGGCCCACCATGCGGAAGCGGCCGGAGATGCGGAGGCCGTGCTTCGATATGCGAGAGCCGCCGGCGAACGCGCGGCACACGCCCACGCGCACCGCGAGGCGGCGGCGCAGTACGCTCGCGCGCTCAAGTTCGCCGAGAAGCTCCCACCCGAGGCGCGGGCCGAACTCCTCGAGCGCCGCTCCCACGAATGCTACCTCACCGACCAGTTCGATGAGGCGATCGAGACGCACAAGCGCGCACTTGGGTGCCGCCGGAAGAACGGCGACCTGCGCAAAGAGGGAGACTCGCTTCGCGCGTTCTCGCGCTTGCTCTGGTGTGCTGGCCGCATAGCAGAAGCCGAGAAGCCCGGCCGGGAGGCTGTCGCGCTGCTTGAGCAGTTCCCACCCAGCCGCGAGCTCGCCATGGCGTACAGCAACATCTCGTCGCTCTGTATGAACGCGGAGGACGCCGCGGGGACCGTCGCCTGGGCGTCGCGTGCGCTCGATCTCGCCCAGCGCCTTGACGAGCCCGAGGTCCTGGTCCACTCGCTCAACAACATCGGGACGATGGAACTGCTCCGAGGAATGCCGGAAGGCCAGCATAAGCTCGCGCGGAGCATTGAGCTCGCGGAGCAGGCGGGGTTGGAGGAGCATGTAGGGCGAGCCTTCATTCATCTCGCCTGGACGGCAGCGCACACACGCACGTTCGACATGACAGACCGACTGGCAGCCGGGATCGAGTACTGCAACGAGCGTGGCCTCGACTTGTGGCTCTTCTATCTGGTCGCCTATCGGGCCCGCCTGGAGCTCGACCAGGGCCGCTGGACGGAGGCCGCCGACTCCGCGGGGTTCGCCATCCGCCATCCGCGCAGCGCGATATTGCTCCGCATTCTCGCGTTTGTGGTGCTCGGGCTCGTGCGCGCGCGGCGCGGAGATCCGGGCTACGGATCGCTGCTTGACGAGGCGCGGGCGCTGGCTGAGCCGACCCATGAACTGCAGCACATCGCGCCAGTTGCTGCCGCGAGAGCCGAGGTTGCCTGGCTGAAAGGCAATGCTGAGGCGATTGACGGCGAGACATGCGCCGCGTTCGAGCGGGCAGTGGCGGTTGGCGATTCGTGGGCCATCGGTGAGCTTGCGTGCTGGCGGTGGCGCGCCGGGCTCCTCGAAACACCACCGGCGGGGGCTGCGGAACCGTATGCCATGCAGATCGCCGGCCAGTGGGAGCGCGCCGCGACACTCTGGGCTGAGATTGGGTGCCCCTACGAGGCTGCGCTGGCACTCGCTGATGCCGACGACGAGGCGGCCTTGCGCCGAAGCCTCGAGGCGCTCCAACGTCTCGGCGCGGCGACGGCAGCGGCGATCGTTGCCCGCCGTCTGCGTCGGCGGGGTGTGCGTGGTCTCCAGCGTGGACCGCTTCCCTCGACGCGCAAGAATCCCGCCCGTCTGACCGCCCGGGAGGCCGAGGTGCTGGTGTTGGTCACCGGAGGTCTCCGCAACGCCGACATCGCCGAGCGGTTGTTCCTTTCCGCCAAGACGGTCGACCACCACGTGTCATCAATCCTTCAGAAGCTCGGCGTTCGCACCCGCGGCGAGGCAAGCGCGGAAGCCGCGCGGCTCGGCTTGACGGCGCCGAATCACTAGCCGGCGCTGAAGTAGATTCTACGGCCCCGAAGACGGCGAGGCGGCAGGCCGTTCCATCTAAAATTCTGCGGCCCGTCAACGGTGGCCGCACGAGGTGAACCCGGTGAATCCAATGGAGGTCAATCCGTACGAACTCTTCAAGCAGGAATGCCCCGACCTGGCGGCCAGTCTCGATGACCTGCTCGAGGCGCAACAGACACTGCCCGGTCTGGACTCCAAGACCCGGCAGCTCATCAATATCGCCATTCAGACCGCCAACCGCAACCCGCGCGGGGTCGCCTACCACGCCATCATGGCGAGAGACGCGGGGGTCGGTCGGGCCGCCGTCGCCGCGGCGGTCGTGATGAACCTCCACCTGTCCGGTCTGGGCCCCGTGCTGGATTGCCTGCCGGCCGCTCTGCAGGCGTTTGAAGACTAGAGCGAGAACCTCATACTGGACGTTTGGAACGGTGTTCGTCCGCGTGGAGTGCTGTCATGCCTGACGTCGAAGCAATTGTCCTGGCCGCGGGAAAAGGGAAGCGGATGATGTCGGCGCTTCCTAAGGTGCTGCACCGAATCTGCGGCAGGCCCATGATCGCCTACGTCCTCGACAGTCTCGCCGATCTCTCTATCGCGTCTCCGATCGTGGTGGTGGGTCACGAAGGCGAACAGGTGAAGGCAGCGCTGGGCGGCGTCCGGACCGTGGTGCAGGCCGAGCAAGGTGGGACGGGCCACGCGGTCATGCAGGCGATGCCGCTGCTCGCCGGGTTCAACGGCACGGTACTCGTCTTGTACGGTGACGTGCCACTCCTGCGGTCGGAGACGATCGACGTCTTGCAGACGCACCATCGCGAGCAGACTGCGTCGGCGACTATCTTGACCGACGTCCCCGCCGACCCCACCGGCTACGGCCGGATCATCCGGGACGCGCACGGCAACGTGAGGCGCATCGTCGAGGACGCCGACGCATCACCCGACGAACGGCAGATTCGCGAGGTCAACGCCGGTATCTATGCGTTTGACGCCGGGGCACTGCGAGACTCCCTGCGGGCCGTCGGCCCCGCCAACGCCCAGGGCGAGTACTATCTGACCGACGTGATCGACGTGTTGCTGCGCAACGGGCGCACCGTCGCCGCGGTCGTGGCAGGGTCCACCGAAGAGTGCAGGGGGATTAACAGCCGCCGCGAGCTCGCCGAGGCGGAAGCGCTCATGCGCACCGCCATCTTGAACGAACTCATGGACGCCGGCGTGACGATCATCGATCCTTCGGCGACGTACGTGCACGCGGGCGTCCGCGTGGGTCGCGATACGATCCTGCATCCGGGCACCAGCCTCGAAGGCGCGACGATCATCGGTGAGGGGTGCTCGATCGGGCCGCAGGCCCGGCTGACCGACGCGCAGGTCGGCGACCGTGTGACGATTCATGCCTCCACCGTCACCCGCAGCATCGTCGGCGATGACAGCCGGATCGGACCATACAGCCACTTGCGTCCAGGTGTCCGGCTGGGTCGCTTCGTCGAGGTCGGTAACTACGCCGAGATGAAAAGCGCGACGATCGGCGATCGCACCAAGGTGCACCACAAATCGTACATCGGCGATGCCACCGTGGGCGCCGGGGTCAATATCGGGGCCGGGACGATCACGTGCAACTATGACGGCCGCGCCAAACATCAGACGATCATCGAGGACGGCGCATTCATCGGCAGCGACACGATGCTGGTCGCACCGGTGCGTATCGGTCGCGAAGCCGTGACGGGAGCCGGCGCCGTGGTGCGCCGCGATGTGCCGGCGCGCGGGGTGGCGGTGGGGGTACCCGCCAAGGTGATCAAGCACCGCCCCGCCGCCGAGCCGCTGGTCCCCGAAGCGGTCGACTAGTGGGCAGACGATGAGCTGGCGCCTGAAGATTTTCAGCGGGTCTGCGAACCCCGGTCTGGCTGAAGAGATCGCCGAGCACCTGGACATGCCGCTCGGCGAGATGGAGACGTTTCGCTTCGCCGACGGTGAGGTCAGCGTGCGCATCGCGGAGAGCGTGCGCGGGGAAGACGTGTTCGTCATCCAGCCGACCGCGCCGCCGGTGAACGAGCACCTGCTCGAACTGCTGGTGATCCTCGACGCGCTGCGTCGTGCGTCCGCCGCCCGCGTCACCGCCGTCATCCCCTACTTCGGCTACGCGCGGCAGGACCGCAAGACCAAACCGCGCGAGCCGATCACGTCGAAACTGGTCGCCAATCTGCTGACCTCCGCGGGTGCCGACCGCATCCTCACCGTCGACCTGCACGCCGGGCAGATCTGGGGATTTTTTGACATCCCGCTCGATCATCTGCCATCGCGGTTGATGCTGGCCCACTACTTTCGCGAAAAGGGTCTGAAGAATGTGGTCGTCGTGTCGCCGGACATCGGCGGCGTCGGCCGCGCCCGAGAGTTCGCCGCCGAACTGGGCGTGCCGATCGCGATCATCGACAAACGCCGCGATCGACCCAACCAGGTCAAGGAGATCACGCACGTCATCGGCAAGGTCTACCGCCGGACGGCCATCCTCGTGGATGACATCGTCGATACCGCCGGTACACTGACGATGGGCGCACAGGCGCTCATGGCCCGGGGCGTGGTCGAAGTCTTCGCCTGCTGTGCGCATGCCCTGCTCTCCGGCCCGGCGATCGAGCGGCTTGTGGCCAGCCCGATCCGCGAGCTCGTGGTGACCAACACCGTGCCCGTGTCGGCAGCGAAGCGCGTCGACAAGGTCCGCGTCGTGTCGATCGCGCCGATCCTGGCCGACGCCATCCGACGCGTCCATGAAGACCGATCCGTGAGCGAGATGTTCAGCCGCCCCACGGAGCCGCAGCCGACGGGGGCGACTCGGCGACCCTAGATGACGCTGCCCAACGCGCTGGCCGTCGCCTTCGTCGCGTTGATCGTCACGAACGGGTTGACCCCGATCGTGCGCCGGGTGGCCCGCCGCCTCGGCGCCATCGACTATCCCGGGGGCCGGCGCATTAACACGCGGCCGACGCCGCGATTGGGCGGTGTGGCGATCTATGTCGGGTTCTTCGTGGCCGCGCTGCTGTTCATGGTCATCACCCGCATCGAACTCCACCGGGCCGACGGGGAAATGTTCATCCGGATGCCGATCCGGCTGCAGACCGACCGTGCGCTGCTGGGTATCATGCTCGGCGGCACGTTCTTGCTTGCGGTCGGCATCTACGACGATATCCGCGGGATGCGGCCCGCGGTGAAGTTTGCGGCGATGGTGGCCGCCGCAGCCATCCTGATTCCGTTTGGCCTGGCCACGGAGTTCGTCACCCACCCGCTTACCGGAAAGACGGTGGCGGTGGGCAACTGGGGCGCCGCATTTACCGTTGCGTGGGTCGTGGTCGTGGTGAACGTCATCAACATCATTGACGGGGTGGATGGGCTCGCGGCGGGGATCTCGGCGATCGCCGGGACGACGCTGCTGCTGACCGCGGCCGCGAAGGGGGATACCGTCGCGGTCTCACTCGCCGCCGCGCTGATCGGCGCCGCGCTGGGGTTCCTGCGGCACAACTTCAACCCTGCTCGGATCTTCATGGGCGATTCGGGTTCGATGTTTCTGGGGTATGTGCTCGGTGGTTTGTCCGTGATGGGGCTCTACAAGTCCTACACCGCCCTGTCCCTAGCCGTGCCGATTCTGCCTCTGGGCGTGCCCATTGCGGACACGGTCTTCGCCATTATCCGCCGCTTTCGCAGCGGCCGCCCGATCTATCTCCCGGATCGCGAGCACCTGCACCATCGGTTGCTGGCCCGCGGGCTGACACAGCGCCAGACGGTGTTCATCCTCTATCTGATCAGCGCGTTGCTCGGACTGGGGGCGCTGGCCATCTCGGGGGTGAACCGCTCGGGGGCGATGGTCAGCCTTGGCGTCATCCTGGCTATGCTGCTGGTGGGCGCGCAGCGGATGGGGCTGCTCACCCGGTGAGCCAGCCGCGTCTGCCGGTCATGGCGATCTTCGGCACTCGGCCGGAGGCGGTGAAGATGGCCCCGGTGATCGCGGCGTTGAGAGCCAGCCAGGACTTTGTGCCCATCGTCGTCGTCACCGCCCAGCACCGCGAAATGCTGGACCAGGTCCTGCGGTTGTTCAGCATCACCCCCGACCGCGACCTCGACGTGATGCTCCCAGAGCAGTCGCTCTTCGACATCACGACGCGCGTCCTGTCGCGCCTCGACCCTGTCGTGCGCGAGTGTGCGCCCGCGATGGTATTGGTCCAGGGGGACGCGTCATCAACGATGATCGGCGCGCTCGCGGCTTTCTATCACAAGATTCCGGTCGGACATGTCGAGGCCGGGCTCCGCACCCTGGACCGCTATCGGCCATTCCCGGAAGAAATGAATCGCCGGGTGACGACGGTGTTGTCGGACCTGCACTTTGCGCCGACGGCGCGGTCGCGCGACAACTTGCTGAGTGAGGGTATCCCCGCCGATCGGATCTTTGTCACTGGGAACACGGTGATCGATGCCCTGTCCCAGGTGGTGAAACGCGCTGACATTGCGCTGCCGCCTGGGGTGCCTCCGCTCGATGGCCGGCGGATGCTGCTGGTCACCACACACCGTCGCGAGAACTGGGGCGAGCCGCTGCGGCAGATCTACCTGGCGCTGCTCGACGTGCTGAACCGCTTTCCCGACGTCATGGTGGTCTTCTCGGTGCACCGCAATCCCGCCGTCCGGCGCGTCGCCGAAGAAGTATTGGCGGGGCATCCTCGCGCGTACTTGATCGAGCCGCCCGACTACGGTCCGTTCGTGAGGCTGGAATCGCAGGCCTATCTGATCCTGACCGATTCAGGCGGTGTGCAGGAAGAAGCGCCGGCGCTAGGCACGCCCGTCCTGGTCCTGCGCGATGTCACCGAGCGCCCCGAGGGCGTGGCTGCCGGTACGGTCGAACTCGTCGGCACCGGCCGTGAGCGCATCGCGGAGCGCACCGGGCGTCTGCTGGCCGACCCGCTGGCACGCGCCGCGATGGCGCAGGCCAGAAACCCCTACGGTGACGGTCGCGCCAGCGAGCGGATCATCGACGCGCTGCGCCACTGGTTCCGCCGGACGACGGTGCGCCCCGACGAGTTCGCAGCGTGAACACCGGACGCCCGCAATACGTATGTTATAATGAAACCGGAGGTCCCTGCGGGGACCTCCAGCTATCCCAGGCCGCCGAAGGGAGGGTGCGACGACCGCATGATCCGCGTCCGAGCGTTGGTGTGCATCGTCTGGCTGTGCGTCGGCGCACTCGCCGTCACGGTCGCCGCGGCGCCCAAAGCGGCCGTTGACATCAAAGCCACGCTCCGGGGTGAAGTCTTGCCCGACGGTCTGGCGAAGGTTGGTCAGGACGTCAGTGAGGGCGATCCGCTTGTGTACGTAAAGACACCAACCGGCCGCGGCGTGGCGGCTCGCGCCACCGTGGACGGTCGGGTGCTCGACGTACTGGTCCGGCCCGGGACGATCATCCGGGAGTTGGGCACGATCGTCGCCCGCCTCGACCCGAAGTAGGCAGGTACCCGCTGCTGTCCTACGAACTCACAATCAGACGGGGTTCGTCCCCGTCGTTTCTGTCTTACCCCGCGGATGGCCGTGAGAGGGGGACGTCGTGGTGAATCTGCACTGGAAGGCGCTCGTCCTAGTGCTCATCCTCGCAATCCCCGTGGCTGGCGCGGCGCAGCCGACGCCGGGCAACACGCCGGGCATCATGCCGCTCTCCCAGGTCAAGCCGGGCATGCGCGGCGTGGGCAAGACGGTCATCTCCGGGCAAAAGGTCGAGGAGTTCCAGTTCGAAGTCATGGACATTCTCCAGTCGGGCGGTGGGCCGATTTCATCGGAGAAGTTGATCCTCTTCCGCATGTATGGTCCGATGATCGACCGGACCGGCGGCACGGCCGCCGGCATGAGTGGGAGCCCGCTCTATATCAACGGCCGGCTCATCGGCGCGCACAGCGCGGGCTTCACATGGCAGACACCGCAGCGCGACGTCGCGCTCGCGACGCCCATCGAGGACATGATGAAGGTGTTGGATCTGCGGCCGCGCCGCGCCGCGGCGGTCGAATACCGGACCAGCCGGCCGGTCACCACGCGCGGGGTCACGTTCGACCGCGTCGTCGTCGCGTGGGCGCCCGGCCAGGCACGGCAGATCATGGCCCAGCGGCCCGAGACGCCGGTGGCGACCCCGGCGGTTGTCACGTACGCGATCGGGTTGTCGCCGCGCGCGGCGAGGCTCTTCTCGCAGACTATCCAGCCCCTCGGCCTGGAGATCTTGCAGGGCCACGCCGGTCGGGGTGACTTCGATGCCACGGCCGTCGTCCCCGGCAGCAGCGTCGGCGTGGAGGAGGTCAGGGGTGACGTTGAGTTCGGCGGTATCTGCACGGTCACCACGCGCATCGGGGACCGCGTCCTCGTGTGCGGCCACCCATGGGAGAACCGCGGCGACGTCGAGTACATTCTGACCGCCTCGGAAATCCTCACGGTCGTGAAGTCGCTACAACGGTCGTTCAAGGTGGGGAACATCGGCCGGGTGATCGGGATCATCGATCAGGATCGAGGGACCGCGATCGCGGGCCGGCTGGGCACGCTGCCGCGCCTGTTCAACGTGCGTGTCGTGGTCACCGACACCGACGCCGGCACGCGCCTGGCCCTGGGTGCGCAGATGGTCCGCCGGCGGGACTTGGCGAGGGCGTTTGCGCCGCTGGTTGCCCTCTCGGCGGTCGAGCGCGCGCGCAATCAGAGCGGGGGCGAAGGCACGGCGATCGTGAAATTGACGCTACGCGCGAAAGGTCTGCCCTCGCCCATCGTGCGGGAGAACATGTTCTACAGCAGCCACGATGTGGCCATCGCGTCGGTGCTCGACATCATCGACGCGATGGAGTTGGCCTTTTACAATGACTTGCGCCGGCTGGAACCATACGATCTGACCGTCGAGGTCAGCCTCACCCGGCGGCGCGTCACCGCGTCCATCGTCGAACTCGCGGTGGCGTCCCGGGAAGTCAGCGCCGGTGGCATGCTCCGTCTGCGCGTGCGCCTGCAACCCTATCTCGCGGACACGACGGTGACGCGGACTATCGAAGTGCCGATCCCCCCGGACTTCCCGCGCGGGCCGGCGGTCGTGGTCGTGCGTTCAGCGGGGCTCGACACGCAGGGAACCCCACCCGAAGTGATCTTGGGGAGCCTGATGCAATCGGAGCCGGTGCCGTGGGGCGTGTCAGCGCTCGATGATGCCCTGCGGCTGTTCGCCGAGTTCGGCCGGAATACCGACCTGCTGGTACGGATCGTGCCGTTTGGACTCCCGGCGACGCAACAGGATTTCACGCGGTTCGACGTGCAGGCAGGACAGACGCAGCGAACCGAATGGGTCATTCAGGGATCGGAGCGCGTTCCCATCGTCGTTCGGTGAGAGCGGCTCAGGGGGCGTTTTGGGCATCTCCTTAGTAGGTAGAACAATGCGTCGGCTGACCATTCTCGCTCTGCTCGTCGTGACGCTGACCGCCCCGCTCTTGCCGGTGGCGGCCGCACCGGCGTGGATGCCTGTCGCCGACGTGCGGCCCGGCATGCGCGGCGTCGCTCTGACCGTTGTTGCCGGCACCAAGGTCGAGTCGTTTGACGTCCAGATCCTCGAGATCGTGCCCGGCGCGGGACCGGCCGGTGATTTGATCCTCATCCGCGCGTCCGGACCGCTGATCGCGCGCACCGGGGGCATCGCCGCCGGCATGAGCGGCAGCCCCGTGTACGTGAATGGCCGGCTCGTCGGTGCCATCGGATACGGATGGGCATTCGCGGATCACTCGCTCGGGCTGGTGACTCCCATCGAAACGATGTTGCGGGCGCTACCTTCTACGCGCGGTGAACGCCGGCCGCTTGGACATCCAGTCCAGGCCGGCGGGCGGCGTATCGAGGGTGTGGCCATCGTCTCGACGCTCGCGGGCGCGCGGGCCGCCGAAGCCGCAGCACCCGGTGTTGCGGTGATGATGCCCCTGGCGAGGCCGCTGCTGATGTCCGCCATGGGCAGCCGGGCCGCTGAACTGCTGAGCGCTGAGCTCGGCCCGCTCGGCGTGACCCCTATGCAGGGCGCGGGCACCTCCACCAATATTCGCCCCGACATCGTCCCGGGGAGCGCCATCGGCGTGCAGTTGGTCAGGGGCGATCTCAACATTGTGTCGATTGGCACGATGACCTACCGCGATGGCGATGCGATCCTGGCCTTCGGGCATCCGTTTCTCAACCGCGGCAACACGCACTATCTGCTGACCGCCGCGACGATTCATGGGGTCATCCCCAGCGAGTCATTTCCATTCAAGATCGGGTCGGCCGGCGCGCCGGTTGGGACCGTCACCGAGGATCGTCGCTCCGCGATTGCCGGCCGGCTCGGCGTCCTGCCGCTCATGGTCGGGGTGCGCACAAGGGTGACCGACGCGGATCGCGGCCGTTTGGTGACGATGACCACGCAGGTGCTCCGGGACACGCAATTGGGCCCGGTGCTCACGCTCGCCTCGGCGCTTGAAGCCATCGACCGGGCCCTCGATCGGGTTGGCGAGGGCACCGCGCGGGTGCGCATTACGATGCGGGCCCAAGGGCTGGACGGCCCGCTGGTTCGAGAGAACGTCTTCTACCACGCCCGCGACATCGGAGCGGCAGCGATGCTCGAATTGCCGGAGGCGCTGCGCCTGTTGTTCGCCAATGAGTTTGTGCGGACCGGTCCTGTCGATGTGGCCATCGACGTTGAGGTCGGGCAACGCCGGCAGACCGCCGCGCTCATCGAAAGTGCGCTCGAGCGCCCACGCGTGCGTCAGGGGGAGACGATCTCGGTGCGGGTGGCGCTTCGCCCGTTTCAGGGTCCGGTCGAGACGCGTGTTGTGGAGTTGGCCGTGCCGGATGGGTACCCTGTGGGCCAGGTAACGGTCTTGATCCGCGCCGGCGGCCGCCCGATGCCGGAGCAGGGCCTGCCCTCGCTGTTGATCCAGGAGCCGTTCGAGACCACGGCGGGTTCGGCCGCCGAGCAACTCACCGCATTTGCCGATCGTGAGCGTAACACCGATCTGATCGTGGAACTCATCCCGGGCGCTGCCCGTTTCCCTGACGTGTCGGCCGGCGCTGCGCGGACCGTGCGCGTGCGCATCCCGACACCGTGGGTCGTCCGGGGGCGGGTGCAACTCTCACTCGGGGTCGATCCCCGCTAGACACGTTCTGAGATGATGCGGCGAACCTCACTGGTGGCGGCGCTGATCGTCGTCGCCGCGCTCGGTGTGGCCGTCACCTGGACCGTCAACGCTGCATCGCGCCGCGTCCGCGAGTTTGCCGTGGCCGCGGCCAGCGCCGCGTTGGGCCGCGAGGTGTCCATCGGACGAATCTCCGGCGACCCCTGGCGCGGCATCGTGCTCGAGGACCTCCGGATCACTCCCCGCGCCGGGCAGCCGGCCGATGAGCATACCTTTGCGGCCCGCCGGCTGACGGTGGTCTTCGATCCCGTCGCGCTGGTTCGTGACCTCTGGCGTCGGCGCGGAGCCGGCGCCAGCGTGTCGCAGATCATCCTCGATGAACCTGTCGTGCCCGTTGCGCGGGCCGCCGGCGGCCGATGGAACGTCGATCAGTTGCTACGGGGTGTGAGCAGGCCCTCGGCGGGCGGAGCGTTCACCGGACGTGTGATCGTGATAGACGGCACCGTGCTGTACGCCGACCGCGAACGCCTTGCGCCACGGGCATTTCAGGCGCGGTTCGAAGAGGTGAACGGCACGGTGGATTTCTCGGCGATACCCCGCGTGCGCATGCGAGCGTCGTTCGTCGAGACCCGAGACGATCGCCGCATTCCGATTCGCGCCCGAGGCACATACACGACGACGACGGGCGACTGGGATATCGACCTGGACGCCAGCGAGGCCGACGCCGCCGCGTGGGGACCATACATTCTTACCACGCCGGCATTCCGCATCACCGGCGGCCGGTTCGACGCCCGCGTGCACGTGCTCCGGAGCCGCGGCCGCGGCGACCGCCCGGCCACCGACGTACACGGACGCATCGTGCTTCGTCAGGGCCGCGCCTCGATTCCCGATCGCGGCGCGACGATCGCGGATACCAGCGGCGTCATCACGCTCACCAACCTGTCGCTCGGCACGGAGGGCCTCAAGGGAACGGTCAACGGGTCCGCGATGGAAGTGCGGGGCGAGATCAGCTTCCACGGCGAGCCGCACCTCAATCTGGCGGTGCGCTCGCAGGCCGTCGATTTGGCGATGCTGCGCCGCGTGCTGTTTCCCGGCACCCGCGTGAGCGTGAAGGGCGTCGCATCGGGCGAGGCGCGGCTGGTGGGTCCGGTCACGATGCCGCGCGTCGACGGCCGGGTGACGGCCGCCCGCGGCGAGATCGATCATCAACCCTTTGCCGAGGCTGCCGGTGACTTTGCGGTGTACGGGCAGATGGTCCGCATTACCGGCGCCCGCGCACGGTCCGGTGATGCGCGGGTTGAAGGTGACGTGTGGTGGTCGCTCGCCGCGCCTGACTACGTGCTCAGGCTGCGGTTTGATGACGCCGATCGGGCCACCATGGTCAGGTGGGCACCCGGTCAGTTGCCCGACTTCACCGGTCGGGCGGCCGGCGCAGTGACGGCGATGCGCCGCGGCGATGCGTTGACGGTGGTGGGCCAGGCGTCGGTCGATCGCACAGAAATGGCGGGCGTGGCGCTCGACCGGCTCGATGCCAGCTTTAGTGTCGATCCGCGGGGCATCAGGCTTGACCAGGTGCAGGCCCGCCAGGCAACGTCGTCCGTGTTCTTGCGCGGGCGCGTGGACAATGCGGGGCGCATGACGCTCTCGGCGCTCGCCCGCGACGTCGATCTTGAACACCTGCCCGGCGTGCCGATGACGGGGATGATCGGTGGCCGGGTCGACTTCGCCGGGCGGGTCACGGGATCGGTGGATTCACCCGTGATCTCCGGTGCAGTGCTGCTCGCGGGCGGTCGCTTTCGCGATCTGTCGTTTGACACCGCGCGCGGGCGTGTCACGCTGCAAACGGGCCGCCTGACCCTTGAGGATGTGACCGCGCGATCGGGTCGCAGCCGATTCGCGCTCGCCGGTCAGATTGCGTGGGGGGCCGAGACGCGCCTTGACCTCGATATTGAAGCCGAACACGCGCCGGCCGGCGTCCTCTCGCGCTGGCTGGAGGCACCGATGAGCGTGAGCGGGCAGGTCGACGGCCGGATCCGCTTGTACGGTCTGGCGGACCGACCGTCCGCCGAAGGCCACGGCGTGCTGCGGGACGCGGAGATCCTCGGGCAGCACATCGACGAGGCGTCCGCGGCGTTCCGGTGGGACGGCACCCGGCTCAGGCTGGACCAGGGCGTGGCGCGACGTCGTCAATCGGTTATCGAGGCAAGCGGCCTGATCGATCGGCGGACCGGACTGAGCCTTGACGTCAAAGGTCGCGGGCTCGATCTTGCCGACGTCGCATTCTCCACGATCGGTGCCACGCGGGTCGAGGGGCAGGTGGACTTCGCGGGCCGCATCTCCGGGCGCACATCGTCGCCGATCCTCACGACGATGGCCCGATCGTCGACGCTGACGATCAACGGCCGGCGGTTCGATGATGCGGCCGGGCGCGTCCGCTGGGAAGACCAGATGCTCACCTTTGACGATTTCGTGCTTCGTCTAGGCTCGGAGCGGTACGACATCAATGGTGACATCGCCTTCGACGGGACCCCGACCACGAGCCTCAGAGCCACCGTCGACAATGGTCGGCTGTCCACCCTCTTGGGGCTCGCCAACGTCCGGCTGGGGCTCCCCCTCGACGCGACCATCAGCGGCTACGCGACTCTTGAGGGCCCGGTCGGCAATCCCGGCGCACATCTCGACCTGCGGCTCAGCGACGGACGCTTCGGCACACATCGGATCCTCGACGGCCGCGCGGACCTGACGCTGCGAGACGGGAACGTGACGATCGAAGAGTTCTTTATCCGCCCATCGCAGGGTACGATTGCGGCCCGCGGCACACTCAACTTGAGGGGCGAGAGCCAGGCCGAGATCAGCGGGAGCGACCTCGATCTGGATCTGCTCCGGCCCTTCACCAGGCTCACCCAGCCGCTGCTCGGTCGGCTGAGTTTTGCCACGCAGCTCGGCGGCACGCTTGTGGCTCCCGAGATCGGCTTCGCACTCGAATTGACGCGGGCAGGTATCCCGGGTGCGACGTTTGATTCGTTGGTCGCCAACGCGTTCTATCGAGACGGCGAGCTGCAGGTGCAGCAGGCGCTGCTGGTCCAGGACGGAAACAAGCTGCGCGCCTCAGGCTCGGCACCGTTCAACCCCGCGCTCATGCGGTTCGATGATCAGCGACCGATGGACTTCCGCATCACCCTGGCGGACGTCAACCTCGGGCTGCTGCGGCTCGTGACGACGCGCATCGAGGAAGCCGTGGGAGCGGTCGAGGGTGAAGTCCGCGTGACCGGTACTTCCACCGCGCCGCACGTGGCCGGCGGCGTGCAGGTGCGCAACGGACGGCTCAGGTTCAGCGGCCTGCAGACCCCGATCGAGAACGTGCGCGTCGACCTTCGCTTCGACGAGAGCCAGATCCGCATCCAGGAAGCCACGGCGACGATGGGTGGAGGCCAGGCTCGGCTTGACGGCGCGTTGCGGCTGGTGACGCTTGCGTCACCTGGGATCGCCCTGGTGGCAGCCGAAGATGCGCCCCTCACGCTGCGTGGTGCCGGGCTCCGCATCGTCTATCCACCGTTCCTGGACGTGCGTGCGGAAGGGCAGGCGCGGATCTGGGGCGCCATCGGCGATCCGCGCCGCCCCCTGACGATGGACGGTCGCATGACCGTCTCCGACGGGGTGGTGTCCGTGGTCGTGACCGAAGACAGCGGCGGGCCGCTGGACTTTCCGCTGGTGTTCCGCGGCGTGCGAATGGATGCGGGCCGGAACCTTGCGGTTCAAATGGGCGGGTTGCGATCCGACGTGGCCCCCGGAGGGTCGCTGGTGCTCACGGGTACGTTGCAGGCGCCGACCCTGGAAGGTACCGTCGAAGCCCAACAGGGGAAGATCGCCGCGTTGGGCAACGTGTTCGATGTCCGCAGCGCGATCGCGAGGTTCCAGCCACGGCAGGGGCTCCGGCCCACGGTTGAGGCCCGCGCCGAGACACAGGTTGGGACAACACGCATCTATCTGAACATCTCCGGGCTTGCCCCCGACCTCACCCTTGACCTCAGATCAGATCCCGACCTGTCCCGCGAGGAAGTCTTGGGATTGCTGGGCCGGCAGGCGGGCATCAGCCGGCTCTTGCAGGGCGACGTTGAAGGACAGCTGCGCGCCTCCATCGGGCGCTTCCTGTTTGGGCGAGTGACGCTGGCCTTGGGACGGGCCATCGGCTTGACGGAACTCACCATCGACTACGACTTCGAGGGAGCGCTGGCCCTCAGGCTCGGCAAGCTATTGTTTCAGGACGTCTATCTGACCTACTCGACGACCCTCGGTCAACAGCCGTCGTGGCTCCTGGCCCTGGAGTACCGGTTCGCGCGCAACTGGCAGTTTACGCTTGGTCTCGATTCCCAGCGACGACGCGACGCGATCATCTGGTACACGACGCGATTCTAAGCGCCGCACGAGGCGGGCTGCGACAGGACTTCGTGGGACGGAGTCGAAACGCACACACGGCGCAGGTCGGCCCTGCATCGGAGGACGGGACTCGTGTTTGCGGACTACATGCGTGAGTTGCAGCACGTCGTGCTGCTCCGGCCCGATCAGGAGGCTGAGCTCTGGCGCGCCTATCGCCGCGGTGGCGACCGGGCCAGCCGTCAGCGGCTGATCGAATCCTACCAGCCGCTGGTCTTCAAAGTGGTCATGCACATGCGCCCTCCCGAGCCGCTGACGATGGATCTGATTCAGGAAGGGCTCGTGGGGTTGATCGAGGCCGTCGAACGCTTCGATTCCGACCGCGGGGTGCGTTTCTCGACCTTTGCCACCTATCGGATTCGGGGGCGGGTGCTCAACGCGCTCGACCGCGTGCGCGTTGAGATCTCGCTCGACCAGGTCCTCACCGCCACCGAGGATCTCTCACCGCTGGAGAAACTGGCGGATCCACACGCAGCCAGCGACCTGATCGAAGTCGAAGACCGCGCGCTGTTGGACGCCGTCATGGCACTGATCGAGCGCCTGCCGGCCAGAGAGCGGGCGGTGCTCGGGGCGGTCGTGGCCGCCAGAGAGCCGAAGGCCGCCGCGGCGGAGCTGCGTATCAGCCTCTCACACTTCTATCGACTCCAAAAGCAGGCCACCGAGCGCCTACGGGCGCTGCTGCGCACCGAAACCATGCACCACCCGCAGCGCGCACCCGGATAATAGTAGTGTGGCGCAGGAGGGGGCAGGTATGAAACACGACCAGGCGCAATTGTCCGAGCGAATCACCAATGCCGAAGACTGGCTGGCTCGGGCTCGCCGGCAGTTGGAGCAGGGCGAGACCGCGCGAGGCACCTTGACCCTGTTGCTGGCTGAGGCCGAGGTCCACCATGCGCGCGAAATCGGGATGGGCGCGGCGCCGGTTCGCGCGCCGCTGCCGCGTGTGCACGCGGCGATCGGGATGCTGACCGTCGTGGCCCTGGCCGCCGCCATCTGGGCGTCGGGCATCCAGCCCGCGACGGCGCCCCAGTCCACAGCCGTCGCATCGTCCACGACGGTTGTGAGGCTATCCGACGGCCACGGCAGCCTGTTGGAACTGGTGCAGGCGTCTGCCGTTGCCGACGCCAAGATCGATGAGAATCAGGGACTCCCGGTGAAGGTCAGAGTCGTGCGTGTTCCGGTGAGAAGCATCATGACGCCGCCGATCCTGAGCGCGGCGCCTGTGCTTGCCATTTCTCGACCACCGGTCAGACTGGAGCCGGAGCCCGTGCCCGTCATCGCTGCGGCACCGGTGCCGCCGTCGCCGCCCGCTGATGCGCCGGCCTCCGCTGCCGCGAAGCCGGGCTCACCCCCAGTTGTCAGCGATGCGAACTTGATTGACCAGGTCCTCGCGGCCGAGCGGTCGCTGCGGCGGGCAAACCAGTAGCCGAGAGGGTTGCGCGTCGACCGACCCGGATGCTAGCCTGAGCAGGCACCACCGTGCCTTCCACAGCCCGCGCGGTGCCTGAACCTCACCCACAGCTTCGCTCACCGGAAGGGGGAAGATGTTGCCCGTTTGCTGGCTCACGCGCAGGCGTCTCATTGCCGTCGCCACCCTGCTGATTGCCGTGCCCGCCACGGTGGTTGGTCTGGCGGGCTCGGCCAAGACTCAGCAGGCGCCTCCGCTCAGAATCGCACAACAGCCCAGCCCGACTCCACAACCCAGCCCGTCGCCTCGCCCGACGCCGACGACCGCGCCGCGGGCGACACCATCGCCGGCGGTCACACCGGCGCAGTCGCCGCCGGCACCCGTTCCGTCACCGGGAGGCGCGCCATCCCCGGCGCCATCCCCGGCGACTTCACCGGCACCCGGTACGTCACCGGCCCCGGGCGCATCGCCCTCGCCGGCACCCTCGCCGACCGCGACGCCCCAGCCCAAGGTGGTGGAGGTGGTGGTACGCGGGCTCGAACGTGTGCCTGAGTCGGTCGTACTTGACTCGATCGGCGTGCGCGTCGGCGAACTGTTCTTCGACGAGCGGCTGCGCGCCGATGTGGCGGCGATCATCGCGACGGGGTGGTTTGCGGACGTCAACGTCCGGGTCGAACCCGCGCGCGATGGGGTGCGGGTCGCCTTCATCGTCGTCGAGAACCCGGAGATCACGGCGATCACGATCGAAGGCAACACCGTGATTCCCACGCCGGAGCTGCAGCGCGCGCTGGACGTCCCCTTCAATCAGGTGTTGAACATTGTGCGGCTGCGCGATGGGGCACGCCGGATGGAGAAGCTCTACGAGGAGCGGGGGTACGTTCTTGCCCGCGTCGTCGACATCGGCATCTCCGCAGAGGGCGGCGCCAGCCTCCGGTTGCGCATCTCTGAAGGCAAAGTCGAGGCGATCGAGTACAAGGGCCTGGTAAAAACGCAGCGATTCGTGGTCGAGCGGGGCGCCCAGCTCAAACCCGGGGCGGTGTTCAACATCAACGCCCTCAACAAGGACCTGCAGCGTCTCTTCGATCTCGGGCTGTTTGACAACGTACAGGCGCGCCCGCGCCCTGGGTCGACGCCTGAGGTCGTCGTGGTCGAGATCGAGGTCAAGGAACAGCGGACACAGCAGGCGCGTTTTGGGCTAGGCTACAGCGACCGCACGGGTATCGTCGGGCTGCTTGAGTACAGTGAGCGCAACTGGAAGGGGCGCAACCAGCAGGTCACTGTGCGCTTCGAGCGGGGGCTGGGTGAGCGCAACATTCCCACCCTGACCGGTCCGGCACCCAGCAACTTCTCGTTCTCGTTCCGCAACCCGCACGTCGACGATCGGCGGACGGCCATGGAGATCACCCTCTATCAGAGCACCACGACCGAGGCCGAGTATCCCTTCGCGGGGACCGCGCCGAATTCCCGATTCAACCTCCAACGCCTGGGCAGCCTCATCGCCTTTACGCGTCCCATCGACGCCACGACGACAATCACGCTGCGTGTGCGGTCGGAGCGCTCGAGCCTCTTCGCGCTGCCGCTGGACCCGGGGGTGGCGCCGTGCGACACGAACCCTGACGACCCGCTGTGCCCGAAGCCCCTGCCGGTCAACTTCATCCCCGGCCGTACCGTGGCGGTGTCACTCATCGGTCTTCGCGACACCCGCGACAACCGCATTCTCCCGACCAAAGGCTCAAAAATTCAAGTCGCGGCGGATCTCGGAGTTCCGATTCTCGGCGGCGAGTTCTCGTTTGGGAAGTACAGCGGGGAGTATGTTCGTTACTTCAAGGTCGGCCCAGGCGTGTTCGTCGCCCGGACGCTCCTAGGGATCAGCCACGGGAACCTCCCCGCGCAGGAACAGTTCTTCCTCGGGGGCAGCTCCTCGCTGCGCGCGTATACGTACGGCCGGTTCCGTGGCAACAGCCTGGCGCTGGTCAACGCGGAGTTCCGCGCGCCGTTGGGCTGGCTGGCGCGGCAACTCAAGGACTTTACGGGGATCGTCTTCATTGACGCCGGTGGCGCGCCGATCTCGACAAACCTCGTGTACGGGGCCGGTGTTGGGATCAGCGTGCAGACGCCGATCGGACCGATCCGCATCGACTACGCCGTAGGTCAGGAGGGGCGTCAAACCTGGTTGACGATTGGCGCGCCGTTTTGAGGCGGCCGCTCGGCCGAATCCTGCCGGCGGCCCTCGTCTTGCTGGCTCTGCTGGCGTCCCTGGCGCACGCTGCCGATCCGGTGCAGCGGGTCGAGGTCCGGCTCACAGTGGAGGGCGGCGATCCGCATCCGCTGATCGTGCAACGTCTCGTCGAGACAGTTGGGACAGCCGCCGAACGGCTCCTGGTTGGCCGCGACAGCGAGCTCGTCGGCCGGCAGGAAGCGGCCCTGGCCGGCGTCTTGCGGGAAGTGGTCGACCGCGTGGTGCGCGGCTACCGCGTCACAAGCCTGAGTTTTCAGCCCGCCGCTACGACGATCGTGCAGGTAGCGGTACAGGCGCGCCCTCCGGTGCTGGGGGAGGTCCCCGTGACGGTGACGCTGCAGGGCGTGCACCCTGACGCCCAACCGCTGGTACGGGGCGTGCTTGAGCCGGCCCTCCCGGAGCTGAGTCGGCTCTCTGCGCGCCTGCCCACCGACGCGCTGGAGTGGGCGGGTCCGATCATCGAGCGTCGGGTCACCGAGGTGGTCGAGGCGACCCTTGTCGGATTCACGGCCACGGGCCGCGTCGAGATCACGCCGACGCCGCGCATCATGGCGGTCGTCACTGCCAGGGATTCTCGCACGGTGCGGGACCTCGGCATTCGGTTCCGGTCGTCGTCCATCCCCTACGTCCTGCTGAGTCCGCACATCCCGCAGGTGACGTCGATGGCTGAACTGCTCCGGGGCCTGCCGGTCACGTTTGCCACCGCGCAGCGGGAGCGGCTCCAGGCGCTGATCGGTGAGCGCCTCGCAGCCTACCAGCCGGTGAAGGACTACTCGGTCGTTGCGCGCCCGGTGCTGCAGGTTGCCGAAGTCACGTACGTCACGGTGTTGGCCGATTCGACCCTGTATCGCGGGCGTCTGGACGCTCGGCTCAACTTCGGCACCGCGGCACCTGTGCCTGATGTCCGTGGGCAGCTGGGGCGGGCCTTTGGTTCACTCGAGCCGTTCGTGGAGTTCAGGCTGATCCCATCAAACCTCGCGGTGCGGACGCTTGCAGGGCTGCGGTTCGATCTCGGCGAGAGCACGACGCTCGGGTTCAGGATGCGGTTGGACGGCGAGGAGACGGAAGGGTTCGTCCTGCAGCGCCTCTCGCCGGATCTGCAGCTGAAGGGTGCGTATTTTCTGCGCGCGGATACGATCGAGATCACGTTCGCGTACCGGTTCACCGACTTTCTGTCGTGGGAGGCGGTCGTGACCTCGCGCGGGCTATTATACGTGAGCATCGTGAGCAATCTCTAGGCTGCGCGCGGCGCGACGGCCGCGTTGACATGGTGGAGTAGAATGTACGTGTGCCGTTTGCCGATCGCAAACGGAGACGGTGCGTGAGGAGGGGTGAGTGATGCGGGTCGATTCTCGCAAAATAGCGATCGCGGTTGGTGTGATCATCATCTTGGGGTTGGCGGGCGCCCTCTTATGGCGGCAGGTGCCCGCGGCCATGGGGCAGTCGTTCTCCGTCGGGTACGTGGAGATGCAGCGGGCGCTGGACAATCATCCGCGCAAGGTATCGTCCGAGCGGGCCCTCCAGGAGTTCTTCCAGGCCAAACAGCGCGAGTTCCAGGAGCGGAGCAAGACGATGCAGCCCTTCCAGCGCCAGGAACTCGATCGCCAGTTGCAGCAGCAGATCCTCGAGAAGCGGGGCGAACTGCTCGGTGGGCTCGACAAAGAGATCCGCGCGGCGGTGGAGCAGATCGCGAAGCAGAGCAACGTCACCATCGTGCTCGATCGTAGCGTCGTCCTCTTCGGTGGGGTCGATCTCACTGAAGCGGTCATCAAGTTCGTCAAGGGCGCTAAATAGGATGCGAGACGTCTGGGCTGCCGGGTCACTGCTGGCCGTGCTTCTCGTGGCGGCCGCGTGCGGGCCCCAGACCGTCAGCCCGGCTGCCACGCCGGCACCGAGCCCCTCGCCGGCGGCAGTGGCCTCGGCGGCGCCGACGGCATACACCGTGGCCGTAGTCGACCTCATCATGATCTTCAAGGCCCACCGGCGCTGGCCTGAGCTCGAGGCCATCGGCAAGAAGATCCAGACGATTCAGATTCGGCTGGCGAGCCCCCCCGCGCCGCCACCGTTGCCCCAGCCCGCCGATCTGGAAAAGGAACTGCAGCAGGAGGCCGAACGGATCGGGGCAGGGATGCGGGAGGAGATGAAGGCGCTGGAGGCGCAGGCCAGGGCGCGTCTTGAGGTCTATGCCAACGAACTGAGAGCGGAGCACGAGGCCAAGCTCGCCGAGAAGCAGCGGCAGCTCAACACCGAACTGCAGCAGGCCATGGAAACCAAACGTGATGAACTGCAACGGGAGTTGGAGAAGTTCGAACTGGCCACGATGGCCGAGTATCGGATCCCGCTGCTGAACCTCCGGCTGAAAGCCGACGTCGTGGGCGTCACCAACGAAGAAGAAGCCAAGAAGCTGACCGCGGAGGCCGAACGGCTCGCGACTGAGCGCGATGGGAAGATCCGTGCGAAGGCGCAGGGGTTGGGGAAAAACCTGGAGGACTTCCAGAAAGCGAAAAGCGGCGACGCCGAGTCCCAGTTCAAGGCGCTGATCTCCTCGGCCGAGGACGAAGCCAACGTCAAGATCAAGGAGAAGGAAGCTGCGGAGCGCGCTGCGCTCGAAACGGCGGCGAGAGAGCGAGAGGCGATCGTGCACAAGGCGGTCGAAGAGCGTCGCCGCGTGCTGGTTGGTGGGACAGAGCAGCAGGCGCGCGAAGCCCAGGAACGATACCGCAAGCAGCTCCAGGCGGAGGGGACGCGGCTGCAGGCGGAACTTCAAGAGTTGCACGGTCAGCGGATTCGGCTCGAGGACAGCGTGTTGGCTGAGATCAAGATCGAGATTGCGACGCTTGCCGCACAGAGAAAGGTCGATGCCGTGCTGATGCGCGCCGTGGCGACCGTCAACGCGATCGATCTTACGCAGGACGTCATCGCCCGCGTCAAGCGGCAGCAGAACTAAGATGCGGCTGCGACGTGGAGCGATGGTCAGGTGGCGGACGGCGCTGATAGCCGTCCTCGGGCTTGTCGTCTTGACCGCGGCCGGTTGCCGGAGCGGCCAGGTCGGACTGGTGGACAGCCGGCGAATTATCACCGAGAGCGCACGGGCCCTGCGGTTTCAAAAGGACATCGACGATCGTGAACGGGCGATGGCGCAAGATCTTCAGATGCTTGCTAACCAGTTATCCAAAGAGGACCTCGACGCGCGCCGGGCCCAGTACTTTCAAGAGCTTCAGGCCCTCCGTGCTCAGCTCGAGCAGACGCTCAACCGCGAAGTGCACGATGCGCTGCAGCAGGTCGTGAAAGAGAAGCGCCTGCGTGGTGTGATGACGAAAGGCCCCGTTGTCTACAGTCGGCCCGGCTCCACCGTCGATATCACCCAGGACGTGATCGACCGGCTCCGCTAGGACGGCCGGGACGCCGGTCGCCGCGGTGCCGGCAGGAGACAGCGATGAAACTCTCGCACCTGGCGGCGCTCACCAGGGTCGACCTGGCCGGAGACGGCGAGGTTGAGATTCACGGTGTTGCAGACTCGGCGCACCCACGTCCCGGTGCACTCCTCTATGTGGCCGATCCCCGGCGGGTGTCCGACGCGGACCGGTCCGAAGCCGCGGCGCTGCTCGTAGGTGCAGATGCGCCCCCAACGGCCAAACCTGCGCTTCGCGCCGCCAATCCACGTGCCGCGTTTGCGCGCGTGCTCGCGGCGTTCGCGCCGCCCCCGGCCGATGCGGGTATGCATCCGACGGCGGTCGTCGCTCCGGATGCCCAGATTGGGTCCAACGTGGTTCTCGGCGCGCACGTCGCGATCGGCGCGGGCGTGGTCGTCGGCTCGGACTCTCGGATTCTGGCGGGCACCGTGCTCGGGGCGGGTACGCGGATTGGGACGGAGTGCCTGGTGCATCCGAATGTCACCATCTACCCGCACAGCGTCCTGGGTGACCGCGTGATCATCCACAGCGGGGTCGTGATCGGCAGTGACGGCTTTGGCTATGCATTCGAGGACGGGACCCATCTCAAGATCCCGCACACGGGCCGAGTGGTCATCGAGGACGACGTGGAGATCGGCGCCAACACCACGGTGGATCGAGGGACGATCGGAGACACGCGCATCGGCCGCGGCACCAAGATCGACAACCTGGTCCAGATTGCGCACAACGTCGTCATCGGCGCAGGCTGTTTGATCGTCGCCCAATCTGGGATCGCCGGCAGCAGCCGGATTGGTGCGGGAGTCATCCTCGCCGCGCAGGCCGGCGTGGCGGATCACCAGACGGTCGGGGATGCCGCCCGGGTGCTCGGCCGAGGGGGCGTTACGCGGGCGATCCCTCCGGGTGCGATCGTGTCGGGATTCCCGGCGCGCGACCATCACGAGGAGTTGCGGGCTATGGCCATCGCGCGGCGCCTGCCGGAGCTGCTCAAGCGGCTTGCGGCGCTGGAGGCGCTCCTGGCCGAGCGGGGTGTTCTCCCCCCCCGGCGATCCGGATGACGGTGGGGGAGTCCCAGCGCACGCTGGCCGGCCCGGTGACGGTTGCCGGGATCGGTCTGCACTCCGGTGCGCACGCCGTCGCCCGCCTGCTGCCCGGCCCTCCCGATCACGGCGTCGTGTTTCGCCGGGTCGATCTTGCGGATGGGCCGGTCGTCCCGGCGCGGCTCAGCGAAGTCGTCGAAACGGCGTTTGGCGTCGTCTTAGGGCGGCGCGTCCGCGTGGCCACGGTCGAGCACCTGTTGTCCGCCGCGCGCGGGGTCGGCGTGGACAACCTGATGGTCGAACTGCACGGTGAGGAGCTGCCTTGTGGCGATGGAAGCGCGCGGGTGTTCGTCGAGGCGTTTCACGAAGCCGGAGTCGTCGATCAAGGCGTCCCACGCTCGTATATCACGCTTGATTCAACGCTCACGGTTGGCGACGGCGCAAGTCTCATCGCCGCTGTGCCATCATCACGCTTCCACGTGACCTGTGTGGCGACCGTCGATCGCACCAGCCTCCCCCCGCAGATCGCCGAATATGACGCGCAGATTGACGACTATGCTGCCGCGATTGCACCCGCGCGGACCTGGGGGCTGTGGGAAGACGAGGCCACGCTCAAGGCCCGCGGCTTCGCGCGCGGCGCATCGCTGGCGACGGCCCTCATCATCGGTCCGGACGGGTTTCTGAACCCTCCGCGCTTTCCCAACGAACTGGCCCGGCACAAGATTCTCGACGCCGTCGGTGACCTCGCGCTGCTGGGTCGGCCCCTTCGTGCGCACGTCGTCGCGGTGCGGTCCGGGCATAGGCTCCACGTCGCTTTGGCCCGCGAGATCGCGCGGTGTCTGGGGCACCCCACCCATGCGTGACGGCGACGCGCTGACGTCGGGCGCGGAGGTCGGTCGTGTCTGAACCAGCAGGCATCACGCCTCCACCCGTCATCCACCCGACGGCGATCGTGCACGGCAGCGCTCGCCTCGAACACGGTGTGGAGATCGGACCCTACGCGGTCGTCGGCGCGAACGCGGTGATCGGGGCCGGCACCGTGGTGGGGGCCCACAGCGTGATCCACGATGATGTCACGCTGGGGCGCAACAACCAGATCGAGCCACACGTCGTGATCGGCGGGCGACCTCAGGATCGCTCGTACAGCGGCGAGCGGACCCGCACGGTGATCGGCGACGCGAACATCTTCAGCGCGTTTGCCAGCGTGGACCGCGCGACCGGCGAAGGACTGGAGACCCGCATGGGCAGCGGGATCTACCTCATGTCGTTTGCGAAAGTGAGCCACAACTGCGTGGTGGGTGACGGCGTCACCATTGTCAGCGGCGTGGGGATTGGCGGATGGGCGCACATCGGCCCCCAGGCGTATCTGGGCGGGTTATCCGGCGTGCACCAATTCGTGCACATCGGCCGCATGGTGATGGTTGGGGGCAAGGCAGGCGTGAGCCAGGACATTCCCCCGTTCGTTCTTGTGGCGGGACTCCGCGCCCGGGCCAGAGGACTGAATAGGGTGGGGCTGCAGCGCCACGGCGTGCCGATGACCGATCGCCTGGCCCTGCGCCGCGCGTTTCGCATGTACTTCCAGAGCGGTCTGTCGATGGCAGGGGCGCTAGAGGCCCTCGAAGAGGAGGCCGGCAAGAGCTCGCGAGTCCGCGAGTTCACGGAGTTTATCCGCTCGGCCCGAGATCGCAGGCGGGGGATCGTGCGATGGCAGGAAGAGCCAATCACCGGGTAGGCTTGCTGGCCGGCACCGGGACGTTTCCGGAGCTGGTCGCGTCGGAGATCAAGACGCGCGGCCATGACCTGGTGTGCGTGCAGGTCGCCGGTGGCGTGGGGAACCTGGCCGCCATCGCCGACCACTACCGTCAGTGCGCGCCCGGGGCGCTGGCTGAGGTCGTCGAGACGATGCGGGCGCACGGCGTCCACGAAGTCGTGGTCGCGGGGCGTTTTCAGCGCGCCGATCTGCTCGCCGAGGGTGATGCGCTGCGCGACGCCACGCTCGCCAACGTGGAAGACCGCCGCGACGCGCAGGCATTCGAGCGGGTCACGGCCCTGCTGCGTACCTTGGGGATCGTGCTCGTCGAGCAGACCCGGTTTGTTGGCCACCTCCTCGCGCCCGTGGGCGTGTTGACGGCCCGCGCCCCATCGCCCGAGGAGGCAGCCGATGTCAGGTTCGGGACGAAGATCGCGCGCTCGATGGCCGATCTGGACGTCGGCCAAACCGTCGTGGTACGCGGCGGCGTGATCCTGGCCGTCGAGGCGGCTGAGGGGACCGACGCGACCATCAGGCGCGGCGGCGCGATGGTTCAGGGCGTGGTGGTCGTCAAGGTGAGCCGACGTCTGCAGGATCCGAGATTCGATATCCCGGTGATTGGGCCGGAGACCATCGCGTCCATGCGAGCGATCGGCGCGCGGGCCCTGGGGATTGACGGCCGGCGCACGCTCATCGTCCATCGAGAACGCGTCATCGTTGAGGCTGACGCGGCCGGGATCACCATCGTTGCGGCCGACACCCCGCCCCTGGGGGCGCCCGTCGATGGCTGAGGCTGACGCGGCTCGCCGAGTGTTCATGCTGGCTGGTGAGGTCTCGGGTGATGCGCACGGCGGCGACTTGGCGCGCGAAATCCGTGCGCTCCATGCGCCGGTGCGTCTCGAAGGCGTCGGCGGACGGCGCATGGCTTCATCGGGGGTGCGCATTCTTGAGGACAGCACAGCGTGGGGCGTCATAGGGTGGATCGAGGTCGCTCGTCACGTCCCGACATTCCTCAGACGCCTGGACGCGATCACCAGGCTCCTGCTGGCGGACCCCCCCGACGTGTTGGTGCTGATCGACTTTCCGGGATTCAATCTCGAAGTGTTGAAACGTGTGCACGGCCGTGTCCACGCCATCTACTATGTACCGCCGATGGTCGCCGTGCGGCGCGGCCGGCGCGCCGAGCGCGTGGCGTCGCTGGGCGCGCGCCTGCTGGCCATCTTCCCATTTGAGGCCGAGGCATACCGCAGGGCGGGCGCCGACGTCCTGTTCGTCGGGCACCCGGCAGTCGATCTTGCGGCGGCGGCCGAGCCGTCCGACGTGGTCCGCGCGCGCCTGGGGATCGCGCCATCCGCGCCCGTCGTCGGGCTGCTGCCGGGGAGCCGTTGGCAGGAGTTGCACCTCCTCATGAACCGCATGCTCAGCGCCGCGCGGCTGATCCGGCAGGTCGAACCCAGCACGACCTTCTTGATCGCGCTGGCGTCGCCGATCTACCGCGAAGCGGTGACGGCCGCCGTCGCCTCGTCCGGCGTGCCGGTGACGATTGTCGACGGCGCCCGCGACGTGATGGCGGCGAGCACCGTGCTGCTGATGGCATCGGGGACGGCGACGGTCGAGGCCATGGTCCTTGGCGTGCCCATGGTCGTGACATACCGTGCCTCGTGGTCGTCGTATGTGATCGCGCACCTTGCGGTCAGCACACGATGGGCGTCGATCCCAAACATCCTGGCCGGGCAGACGGTTGTTCCGGAACTGTTGCAGGCGCAGGCGACGTCAGAGAAGATGGGTAAGGCGGTCCTCGCGCTGCTTGGCGATGCGGAGGCCCGCCGGCGGATGCAGACGCGGCTGCGGACCCTGGCCGCGATGCTTGGTGAACCGGGCGCGCCGAGGCGGGCGGCCGCCGAGGTGCTGGCGGCGCTCGGCGGCGTTCCCTTGAAGACGGCCGTTGCGGTCCAGTAGGATGAGGCACGTGGAGGCCCACTGACGATGTCCCGGCGCGGTCGATGGGTGCTCGTCGGCGCGTTCGCCGCCGCGATCCTGTTTATCCTCTGGCTATTGCTCCGTGGTCCGACGGGTGCGCCGCAGGCGGCGCCGGTCCTGCGCCGTACGGCCGCGACGCCGCAGCCGACGCCAACGGCCCGGGGCGGTCAGATCCCCCCTGTCGAAGCCGAGCAAACGACGATTACGACGGCGGACGACAAGGGCAGGAGGCAATGGGAGATTCACGCGGACGTCGTCGTAATCGACAGTGCGTCGAACACCGCCCAACTGACGAAGGTACGGGGCACATACTTTCAGAAGGGCGAACCCGTCGTGACGTTCAGCGCGCCGCGGGGCGTCTTCTATGTCCAGACGCGCAACATGGCGCTGGTAGACGGCGTGCACGCGGCGGCCACGTCGGGTCGGACGATCGACGCGCGAGAGGTCACCTGGCACATGAAGACGCAGTTGATCCAAGCGGTCGGTGCCGTCGTTCTCCGCCAGAAGGGTCTGACCGTGCGCGCCGATCGGGTGACCACCGACCTGAAGCTGACAAATGCGAAGTTGGAGGGGAACGTCCGCGTCGATGTGGTTGAGTAGGGGTGCGGGCCTCGCAGGTCTCACGATCGCGCTGGCGGTGGGCGCGTGGTGGGTCGCGCCGACGACCGCCCAGACGTCCCCGCCGGCCCAGGCATTGCCGATCGATGTGACCGGTGTGACCTTCGCCGAGATGGATGATGCGACGGGCATCACGCGGATGGAGGGTTCGCCGCTGGTGGTCACCCGGGGCCGGACGGTCATCAAGGCGCTCCGGGCGCGCTACGATCGGCGAACGCAAGTTCTCACGGCGGAAGGCGCCGTGGAGGCCGTTGAGCAGGGGGTCACGATCCGTGCCGACGCCGCCGAATACCGGCTCGACGACGAGTCGGTCAGTGCTCGTGGCAACGTGCGGATGACGAGCGTCGCCCAGGGTGCGTCCCCGGAGCAGTTGCCGACGACACTCTTGACTCCCGAAGTGTCAGGGTCGCTGCGAACGCGGCGTTTCGTGGCCTCGGGCGGCGTGACGATCGTCCGCGGGGCATGGACGGTCAGCGGGCGTCGCGCCGAGTATGACGACGGCACCAAGGCAGCCGTCGTGACCGGCGAGCCACACGTTCGGTTTGGGGACGGCGTCATGACTGCGGATGTCCTGATCATGTTTCTGGACACTGAGACCATGCGGGCGGAGGGGTCGGTCCAGTTGCGGCGCGGCGACCTTACGGGGCGGGCTCAGCGCGCGGACGTGTCGCTGAAGGCTCAGGTGGCGGTGTTTACAGGCAATGCGCGCGTCGATCGAGGCGCCGACCACGTGACGGCCGATGTGATCGAGACCACGCTGGACGGACAGCGAATCACCGCGCGCGGGGCGTCACGCCTGGTCGTCACCTCGCCGGACCCTACCGCGACTCCCCCGCCGCGATGAGAGCGACGAAGCCGTAGCATGCTGGCGGCCAAAGGGCTCCTCAAACGGTACGGTGACCGCACGGTCGTCGACGGCGTCGATATCAGTGTCGAACGGGGTGAGATCGTGGGGCTCCTTGGCCCCAACGGCGCCGGAAAGACGACGACCTTCTACATCATGGTCGGTCTGATCCGACCAGAGGCGGGAGACGTCTGGCTCGACGATCTGCCGATCACCCATCTGCCGGTGCACCTGCGGGCCAGACGCGGGATCGGCTACCTGGCCCAAGAGCCGTCCATCTTCCGCGGTCTCACCGTCGAGCAGAATATTCAAGTCGTCCTCGAGGCGAACGGCAGCCCAGAAGACAAACGGTCGGAGATCACCACCCGGCTGCTCGAAGAGTTTCATCTGGAACGGGCTCGCACGCAATTGGGCGCCACCCTGTCGGGCGGCGAGCGGCGGCGCGTCGAGATCGCGCGGGTGCTGGCCATGAACCCGTCGTTCATGCTCCTGGACGAACCGTTCACCGGCGTCGACCCGAAGTCGGTGTCTGAGATCCAGGAGATCGTCGTGCAGCTGCGCGACCGAGGTCTGGGTGTGATCATTACCGACCACAACGTGCGCGACACGCTGGCGATCACCGATCGGTCCGAAATCATCCACGAGGGTCGGATCCTTCTCACCGGGACCGTCGACGAGATCATGGCCAGCGAGGACGCGCGGCGCCTCTACCTGGGCGAGCGCTTCCGGCTCTAAACATGCCCCTGATCGATCGTTACATCCTGCGCCAGGTCGGCGAAACGTTCCTGCTCGGTCTCGGGCTCTTCACCTCCATCGTCCTGCTCCCCCAAGTGTTTTTTCTCGCCCGCCTCGCATCGGAAACACAAATCGGCCTCCGGACGAATCTGGAGCTCCTGGTGCTGAAAACGCCGTTCCTCGTCGGAACGTACACCCTGCCCTTCGCGACGCTGTTTGCCGTGCTGCTGGCCTTTGGCCGTCTGTCCGACCGCAACGAGGTGACGGCGTTGCGCACCAGCGGGTGGAGTCTGGCACGCGTGGCCGCACCGGTCGTGGCGGCCGGCGTCGCGGTGACGGTGATCACCCTGATGATCAACGAGTTTGTCGTCCCGAAAACCGAGACGCGATACCGCACCACGCTGAGCGAGGTGTTTCGCGCTCCCTCGCCGCTGATTCAGCACAACGTCTTGTTTCGAGAGCGGGTTGATGATCTGGATTCGGTATTCTACGCGCGAGAATTGAATCCCCAGAGTGGCACGATGACCGGGGTGGTCATCAGCCAGTTTCGGGATGACCGGTTGCTGCTGCGCGTGATCGAGGCCAGGGCGGCGCGCTACGAAGAGGGCGGCTGGTGGGTATTGCAGGGCGGCACGATCTATCTGGTACGCACCGGCGTGCAGAGCACGTTCGATGAGATCAGGGTTCGCATGAAGCGCGCACCCCGGCAGATCGCGCCGCCGCGGCGCGACCCCTACGAGATGACGATTCGCGAGTTACGCCAGCAGATCGCCGCCCTTCAGGCCGCGGGCGAGGGCGCCCTACGCCACATGGTCGCCCTACAAGCGAAGATGGCGCTCCCCACCAGCAGCGTCATCTTCGCCCTCCTGGCTGTGCCGTTGGGGCTGCGGCCGCATCGCTCGGGGCGATCGATCGGTTTCGGATTGACCGTCGTGGTGCTCCTCTGTTACTACGTCATGATTTCGATCACGCTCACGCTCGGCGAAAGCGGGCGCATCGCGGCGTTTTGGGCCGCATGGACTCCAAACCTCCTCGTCGCTGTGACCGGCGCGTACCTGCTCTGGCGCTCCCGGTGAACACGGCCTGGTCTGTGTCCGATCGACGGCGTCTCCTCTTGGTCGTGGCGGCGGCATTCACGCTGTATTGCTACGGGTTGGGGGTCGGCAGCCTCTGGGACCAGGACGAAGCGCTCTACACCCAGGTGGCCGTCGACATCGTGTCCACCGGTGACCCGATCACGCTCCACCGGGACGGTGAGCCGTGGTTCGTGCACCCACCGTTGTACATGTGGCTCCAGGCGGCGACCGGGAGCCTCTTCGGTTTCACCGAGTTCACGGCTCGTGTGTGGTCGGCGGTCTCGGGTGCGGCGGTTGTGGCCGCGACGTTCCTGCTGGCCCGGTTGTTCTACGGGTCGCGGACCGCCACGCTGGCCGCGGCGATCGCCGCGACGACGTTCCAGGTCGTGGTACAGTCGCGGATCGCGGTGTTCGATCCTACCCTCCTGGCGTTCATGCTGTTTGGACTCTACGCGTACCTGGTCGGTTACACGACGGGCTCACGCCGCGCGCATCTCTGGGCTTGGGTATGGTGCGGGCTGGCCACGATGACCAAAGGACCGATCGGGTTGATTCTCCCGGCCATGGTGGTGACGGCGTTGTGGGTGGTTCGCCGGGAGTGGGGACGGTGGAGGGAGATCCCGCTGCTTGGACCGATCCTGTACGTGCTCGTGGGTCTTCCGTGGTATGTCATCGAGGCGGTGCGTCACGGCGAGGTCTTCGTGCGCACCGCCATTGGGTACTATCTGTTCAACCGTTTCTTTGGCGTCGTCGAGAACCAGCCGGGACCCTGGTACTATTACGCGCCGGTATTGCTGCTCGGGAGTTATCCATGGACGACCTTTCTGCCGTCGGCGGCAATCTGGCTGGCGCGGCGTCGGGGTGAACTGGCCGGCCAGGTGATCCTCCTGTGGTGTGGGATCACGCTGGTCTTCTACTCGCTGGCCGGTACCAAGCTGCCCAACTACATTCTGCCGGTGTATCCCCTCATCGCGATCGGGATCGCGCACCACTGGATCACGTTTCTCGACGACCCGTCGTCGGAGGCCCGCCGCCTGATGAGATGGTCGGCCGGTCTCCTGCCGCTCGTCTCGGGTCTCTTCGTGGCCGGGTTGATCGTGTACGGCCGTATCAAGTTTCCCTCCGAAGCGGCGGCGCTACGCGTCCCGCTTGCCGTGATCGTGAGCATCTTTGCCGGCGGGCCCTTCCTGGCGTGGATTCTGTACCTGACCGGGCGGCCGCGGGCGACGTTGGGGGCGCTGATGCTGATCAACGTGGTCGTGATTCTCGTGCTGGTGCACGCGACGCTCCCCGCCATCGAAGCCTACCGGCCCATCCCACGCATCGGGCGCCTGCTGCGACGGACGGCTGAACCGGACGTGACCCTCGCCGCCGTGCGCATGAGGCCGACGCCGTCCGTGCGTTTCTACGCTGGTCGGCCGGTCATCTGGATCGATGACGCTGAAGATCTCGCGCAGGCGCAGTGCCGCCACGCGCGGCTCCTCATTGTGGCGTCTGAGGGCGACTACCGAGGCTGGGTCGAGGCGGCGGTAGGATCGAATATCCGCCAACAGGGGCCGGCGGACGGGTATCGTATCCTGGTCTTGAAGGAGAGACAACCCGGCCCTTGTCCAGGCGCGCCGCACCTTCCGGGTCAACCCGGCGGGACGAGGCGGTAGCCGCGGGAGAGGAGGCGCCGTTGGAGTCTGGACTTGTCGTCATTCCACTCCTCATCCTTGTCAGCGGCGCCGTCGCCTACATTGGCAACCTGGTCGGCCGAGCCACGGGCCGCCGGCGCCTGACCATTTTTGGCCTGCGCCCCCGCTCCACCGCGCAGATCATTACGATCGTGACAGGGATGCTCATCACGATTATCACGGTCGCGTCTGTGCTGCTCGTGTCCCACGATGCCAGGACGGGGTTGTTCCGTCTCAATGAGCTCCGCGACCAGATCGAGAGCGCCGAGGCACGCCTGCGCGAGGTGAAGGGTGGCGACATCGCCTACCTGCGCAATCAGGAAGTCTTGCGCACCGTGATGGATGGCCGCCTGCCTCAGAATGAGATCCTGCGGCTTCTGGATGCTATGCGGCTGCGGGCGGTTGACTTCGCCGTCGGCAACGGCAGCTCGCCGGACCTGGTCACGGGCGCGGTCTTGAGCCTGTATCCGCCGAACGCGAGTTGGGAGGCGATCGCCCGGCTGATTGCCGGCCGCGGCGGTGACACGGTGGTGAGGATCGTGGCGCTCGAGAACACGCTGCGAGCCGAGTCGCTGCGCATCTTCGTGCAGCTCGTCGATCGCAAGGTGGCGTACCGCAAAGGCGCGCTGCTGGCGAGCGGGACGATCGATGGCCGCCGGACCCGCGAGCAGATCGGCTTTGATCTGCTCGGTCTGGCCGACAAAGCCGCCGAAGGCGCCGGCATAAGCGCCAGGCTGCTGTCGCCGCCGTTCGTCCGCATCACCGACCCTCCCCAGGTGCAGGTCGATGTCGATGACCACCGGCGGGCGATCGGTGAGATCCAGGCGCGCGGCCGCCTGGTCGATCTTCAAGTCGTCGCGGCGCGCGACATCACGTCGGAGGTGTCGTTAATCGTGTCGTTTGTGATCCAGCGATGACGGCTGCTGCGCATACGCATGCCCCCACGCGGCCGCCACGAGGGCTGGTGCCGATCCTGGAGACGCTGGCCGTCGCGTCGGGCGCGGCATCACTCGTGTACCAGGTCGCCTGGATGCGCCGCCTCGTACTCGTGTTTGGCAGCACGACTCTCGCGACGAGCACCGTCCTGGCCGCGTTTCTCGGCGGGCTGGCGGTGGGCGCCTGGTTGTGGGGGCGTGTCGCCGACCGGCGTCCCCGCGCGGCGCTGGGCGTCTTCGGTCTTGTTGAAGCCGGGATCGGTCTCTATGCCCTCGCGAGTCCGCTGATCTTCCGCGCGGCGGAGGCGATCTATCTCGGACTCTATCCGGTCGTCGCTGGGCGCCCAGGCGCGTTTGTCGGCGTGCAGTTCCTCCTCAGCGTTCTGGTGATCCTCGTACCGGCCGCGCTGATGGGTGGCACGTTGCCGTTGCTCGTGCGCCACGTGACGACGGGCGGCGCGATGATCAGGGGCGTCGGGGTTCTGTATGGATGGAACACGGCCGGGGCCGCGGCCGGCGCCGCGCTGGCCACCTACGGCCTGCTGCCGGCGGTGGGGCTGTCCGGTGCCGTGCGCGCCGCCGCCGCAGTCAATCTCCTGATCGGTGGTGCGGCGCTCCTCCTCGATTCGCGGCACCGTCGCGCCGGGGGTGAGGAGGGGGGAGCCCCCGTGGTCGCGGTGAAGGACGCCGCGAACGCTCCCGCTTCCGAGGGCGATCCCGACGGGGCGGCCGTGGTGATCGTGCTGCAGGGGTTCGCGCTGTCCGGGATGGCGGCCATCGTCTATGAGGTTGCGTGGTCACGGCTGCTCGCCATGATCATGGGGTCGTCTGTGTATGCCTTCGGCACCCTGGTGGTGGTCGTGCTCGCGGGGCTGGCCATTGGCAGCGGAATCTA